>CAYUWQ010000077.1:0-8161 GCA_964448455.1 uncultured Eubacteriales bacterium
GACGGGCTTGAAGCCATCGAATTATTTCATAAGGTTTCGCCGGATATCGTTTTGCTCGATGTGATGATGCCCAAAATGGACGGATTTGAGGTCTGCCGGGAAATCCGAAAAACCTCCAACACGCCCGTTATCATGATTACCGCCAGGGGCGAAGACTTTGAAAAAATCATGGGGCTGGACATTGGTGCGGACGATTATATGGTCAAACCCTTTTCGCCCGGCGAAGTGATGGCAAGGGTGCGGGCGATTTTACGCCGAATGACAGCAACCACGCAAACGGCGCAGGTTTTTATCTACGACAACCTCACCGTCAATTTGGACGATTATACCGTTTTGGTGGATGAACTCAGTGTGTCGCTGACAAAAAAAGAAATAGAGCTCCTGTGGACGCTTGCCACCAATAAGAACAAGGTGTTCTCCCGTGAAAACTTGCTTAACAGTCTTTGGGGCTATGATTACTTCGGCGACAGCCGCACGGTTGATTCGCATATCAAACGCCTGCGCGCCAAGCTTGATGAATTCAAGCATGATAACTGGGAGATAAAAACGATATGGGGCGTTGGATATAAATTTGAGGTGGCAGCCAATGAAAAATAGGATTGCGGTAAAGCTGACCCTGTATTTTTCTGCGGTACTCTTACTGTTTGCGATTATTATCGGCAGTGTTTTTATGGCATTGTTCAAAAGCCATACCATCGAACTGTACAAAACCGACATGGAAAAGCGCGCGGTGACTATTGCTGCAACTTTTTCTGAGACACTTGGGATTACAAATGTCAGTGTGACGGAGAGTACGACAGAGAGTGCTTCGGAAAGTGCGACAGAAAGCGTGACGGACAGCGGAAAGGGCAATGGAAAGGGCAATGGGTCCGGTACCGGCAACGGCGCATCTTCAGGTAATGGAGCGGGCAGTGGGACGGGAAATGGGACCCGGGGCGGCTATGGTGCTTACCTCCGGGTGCTGGACGAAATTGCTTTAACCGATGCCTGGGTGGTGGACGAAAACCTTGAGTTGATAACAAACAGTAAAACAGATAACACAACAATCAGTTATGCGGATTTGCCGCCGGATGCGGAAACGGTTGTGGAAAGAGTTTTTTTGGGTGAGACTGCCTTCAGCGAAGGCTTCAGCACCCTGCTGAACACACCGACCCTGACAGTCGGTACGCCAATTTATTCAGGCAGCAAGGTTGTCGGGGCATTGCTGCTTCATTCCCCGGTGGAGGGCATAACGCAGGCAACCGCTAAAGGCTTTTATATGATAGCTTTCAGTATGCTCGCAGCGCTGGCGCTGGCAATCATTCTTTCGGTTTTTCTGTCGCTGGCGTTTACAAGGCCGCTTCGTAAAATGAAGAACACCGCTGCTCAGTTGGCAGACGGCGACTACAGCGTAAAAACAGGGGTTGACCAAAAAGACGAGATCGGCGAGCTTGCTGCAGCCATTGATGTGTTGAGCGAACAGCTCGGGCTCGCATCGCAGGAAAGTGAACGACTGCTGCAGCTGCGGCGGGATTTTGTCGCCAATATATCGCACGAACTCAGAACGCCGGTAACGGTTATCCGCGGTTCGCTTGAGGCACTTTGCGACAAGGTTGTCACCGACCCGGCGCAAGTGGAAACTTATCACAGCCAAATGCTGGCCGAGAGTATCTTCTTACAACGGCTGGTGGATGACCTGCTGGATTTGTCCCGTCTGCAAAACCCCGATTTCAAAATCGAAACGCAGGAACTAAGCCTTTGTGATGTTTTAAACGATGTGGTGAGAAGCGGGCAGCACATGGCGGGGATGAAAAATGTTGAGGTAGCAGCGGAGCTGGACACAGCAAACTGCACGGTTACAGGCGACCACGGCAGGCTGCGCCAAATGTTTATGATTGTGCTGGACAATGCCATTAAGTTTTCTTATCAAAACGGTATTGTCAATGTAACGCTGAAGGATAAAACCGTTACCATCAAAGACAACGGCATCGGGATTGTGAAAGACGATTTACCGCATATCTTCGACCGCTTTTATTCCGTGAAATCGGCGGAAAACAAAAAAGGCACCGGGCTCGGGCTCTCCATTGCCAAACAGATAGCGGACAGGCATCATATTGAAATAGAAGTTGACAGTAAGCAAAACGAAGGCACGCAGTTTACATTCAAATTTTAGCGACCAAAAGCATAAAAACCCTTAAAGCATTACGCCTTAAGGGTTTATCTTTTTACTTTCGTCAGTAACTCATCACGACATCCGCGTAAACCGGGTAGTGGTCCGAGGGGAGCATGCCGTCGAATTTTTCCGTCACAACCCGGTAGACCATCGTTTCAACCATGCTGTTGACAAGAATATGATCGTACACCGGTCCGATGCGTTTGAGGGCAAAACCAAAGTTGTAGGTGAGCACACTCATGGTGTCAGCAGCGGCAAACTTCGCGTTTGTCAATACGCCGGCGAGCAGGTTGGCATACAGCGGAGAAAACTCCATGGTGTTAAAGTCACCCGTGCAGACAACCGGCATGTCATACTGTGCCGCTTTTTCAAGAATGAGCGGGATGCTGTTTTTACGCGGGATAAAGGAAGTGTCAAAGTGGGTGTTCATGTGCAGAAACTGTCCGCCGGTTTCCCTATCTTTCAAGACAACCCAGGTGCATACCCGGTTGAGCAGGGAAGTCCAACTTCTCGATGGCACATCCGGTGTGTCGGACAGCCAGAAGGTGCCCGAGTCCGATGCTTCATATTTGTCTTTTAAATAAAAGACTGCCGAAAATTCGCCCTTGTTTTCTCCGTCGTTCCTGCCCACGCCGACCGATGTATAGGCCGGGAGCTTTTCCCGCAGTGTTTCCATCCATTCCGGCGTTGCCTCCTGTACCCCGAATGAATCGGGCGCGACGGCTTCAATTGCCCCGATGACGGCGTCAATGCGGTCATCCCACGAGTGTGTGCCGACATTGGTACAGCGGACATTAAAGGTCAAAATCCGCACCGTTCCCTCTGCCTTCTGTTCTATCGGCGGATTCTGCGGCGGTGAGGACAGCATGGCTGTGACAACAACGGCGAGGATGCTGAGAAACGACGCGGCTTTGATAAAAAATGCTGATAAAGCGGACATGAGCGGCCTCCCTGAATTGAACGATCCTCAATCTGTATGATATGTACATTATAGAGGTTGAAGCGGTCGTTTTCAATAGTTGGTTAGGGCTCCGGCATGAGAACGATAAACGGCTGGTCAAAATCCAGTGCCCATTCGCCGGTTTCGGTATTTGTTTTCCAATATCGCACGACAGGGTTGCCGGCGTTTATGGTATAGATGGACTGCTCATTTAACAGTTCATCCTTGTTATTAACCATAAGTTCCGTCATCTGCCGGTTAAGGTCCGATTTAATCTGCGCGTATGCCGGATTTTCTGCCAGATTATCCTGCTCGGCGGGGTCGTTTACAAGGTCATACAGTTCTTCCGCCGGGCGGACAAGGCGCGCGAAACGCGCGATGTATTCGTCCGCCCCCACATCGGCTATATAACTCTTTACCGCCGGTATCGGCCAACCGGGGCGGTAGTTCTTGATATACTTATATTGCTTGGTTCGGATGCCGCGTATGGGTTCATTGGGGTTGTCCCAGCCTTTTTCCAAAAAGACGAACGAACGCGCCGTTTCACCTTTTTCCATGGCGGGGACAAGGCTCACACCGTCCAAATCCGGCGGCGGGACGATACCGGTGAGCTCGCACAGCGTCGGCAGAATGTCACAGTGGCAGGAAAGACCGTTAACAACGCCCGGTTTCAGCCAGGCGGGCCCCCACAGAATCAGCGGGGTGTTGACACCGGAATCATATAGTGTCTGCTTCGCCCGCGGGAAATCGATGCCGTGGTCAACGGTAAAAACCACCAGTGTGTCGTCCTCTTTACCGCTCGCGCGGATGCAGTCAAGAATTTGCCCGACTGCCCGGTCACCTTCCGCCAAGTGCTTACAGAAGCTCGCGAACTGCTTGCGCGACGGACGGGTGTCCGGAAAATCAGGCAGCAGCGGCGGAAAGACAACATCGTCGATTTCCCTCTCCGTCGGTTCCCGCCAATACCGGGCGTGCGCTTCCTGCAAGTTCGCGCACAAAAAGAACGGCTCGTCTGCCGCGGAGCTGTTCAAAAAATCACAGACTTTGTTCGCAATCCATGCCCCGTCGGCCGAGTCCGACCAATGTTCCGAAAAACCGACAATATCCTGCCCGATATCGTCGCCGGTATACCCGAAGCGCGGGTCCCGCTTATAGCTGTTGTGTTCCTTTTCTCCGCACAGGATGGTGCGGTAACCCGCATTGCCCAACAGTTTTGCTGTGGTGTGCTCATTCGGGTCGCAAAAATACAGATGCGTGTGATGCACATATTTACCGGTTAAAATCCCAAGTCTGCTTGGCATGCAGACACTCGCAACGGAAAAATGCTCCGCGAAGCGGACACCCTCAGCCGCCATTTGATCAATATTGGGTGTGAAATTGCCCGCCGCGCCGTAGCAGCCGAACTGCCTGCCTGCGTCGTTGAGGGTGATTTCGATGATTCTGCGTGGTTTCTTGATTTGCATGAGCCTGTTCCTTTCAAGGAGTTGGGTCGTTGCTACTGTTGATATTGTATCACAAATTCCTAATATACTGCATGATGAATTTCAAAACGGCGCAATAAACACTGGAAAATATTTGACAATGATAGCGGCAGAATGTAGTATTAAAACAGTTAAAATAAATAAGGGGGATCCATATGAGCGGGTCAGCCAGCAAAAAGCCGAATATCCTGTTTATTCTTTCGGACCAGCATAATGCCTCCTTCATGGGCTGCGCCGGCAATGAGCTTGTCAATACGCCGAATTTGGACCTGCTCGCCTCGCAGGGCGTGCTGTTTGAAAATGCTTATTGCCAGAACCCGCTGTGTGTGCCCAGCCGCGCCTCCATGCTCACGGGAAAATATTCGAAGGACTTAGGGATATACGAAAACAGGCATATTTTGGAGTCCGGCAGCACGACATTCCCCAGAGTGCTTTCGGACAATGGATATAAAACCTGCGTCATCGGTAAAACGCATTTTAACGGCGAGCAGTATCAGGGCTATCAGCAGCGTCCGTACGGTGATTTATACGGCCAAGGGCATCAGCCGGATCCGATTCGCACAGAGCCCGCGCCGGATTCCGGGCTGGGCGATGTGTTGGGCAATGCCGGCGCGACGGGTATCCCGCTGCCGCTGACACAGACCGAAATCTGCGTGGCGGAAGCGGCAAAATGGCTCCAAACTCATGCCGCCCAAAAAGACAATCAGCCGTTTATGCTTAGCGTCAACTTTGACAAACCGCATTTTCCGCTGCGGGCGCCGGGCAGATATGTGAAGAAATATGCCGGGAAAGTCACAGTGCCGGAGGTCCCCGCGGATTATCTTGAAAAATCGGCGGTGCCGTTTGTTAAAAAAGCCTTTGAGGTCAACGGCGCCTGGGACCATTACGGCAAAGACAAAGAAATTCACGAAAAAGCGCTGGCCGCTTACTACGCCTGCATTGAGTGGATTGACAGTGCCATCGGACGGATCCTGCAGGTGCTGGAATACCTTGATTTAGCGGATAATACGATTATTATTTACGCCTCCGACCACGGTGAAATGGCTGGCGAAAAGGGAGCCTGGCAAAAAACGGTTTTCTTTGACGCTTCCGCCAAAGTGCCGCTGATAATGCGTTGGGGGGCAAATTTTGCGGCGGGGAGCCGCCGCAAAGAACCTGTCGGCCTGATTGATTTGTTTCCGACGCTGTGCGACCTTGCAGGTGTTTGCGTGCCTGATGATTGCGGAGGGGTCAGTCTGAAACCGTTGTTAACAGGTGAGGGTGAAATCGAACGGAAAGCGATTTTCAGCGAAAGCGTTGTGCTGAAAGTGCCGGAATACGCGGGTTGTATGATGCGCACGGACAAGTGGAAATATTGTTATTATCTGGATGGAGTTTCGGAACTATACGATATGGAAAAAGACCCGGGGGAGTTATTCAACATTGTATCTGTGTACTATTATTCCGATATTGTCAAAGAGATGAATTTTGAACTGTTGAAGTTTTGGAAGCCTGCGGAGCAAATCGAACGGTACAATAAAGCGCCGCGCATGGCAAACGAAAAACACTTTTACCCATATTCCAACCAGTTTGTTCTGGATGGAACGATTGTTGACGCAAGACCTTAAGGCTGTAAAGAAAAGAAGGTTATTACAATTGAAAAAGATAAAGAAAATCGAAACTGCGGTGGAACATACCAGGCTGCTGCGCGAAAAATTCTTGAGCGACCCGTACCGTCCCGGTTATCACTTTGCGGTGCCGGAGGATATCGGCATGCCCGGTGACCCGAACGGCGCTTTTTTTGCCAACGGGCGCTACCATTTGATGTATCTCTACGCCTGCCGTTCGGACAATTTCCGCTGGGGGCATATTTCGAGCATCGATTTGATCCATTGGCGCTCCCACCCGGACGCGGTTGTGCCGGATGACCTGGACGGCGGTATCTTCAGCGGCGGCGCGTTTGTGGACGACGACGGCACCTGCTACATGACCTACTGGGGGTTGCCGGTCAAAGGAAAAAACCAGGGCGGGGTTAGAATCATCAAAAGCTGTGACCGCCACTACGACAAATGGGAAAAGTTCGCGGATTATGTGCTGCCCTGCACGGAATCCGGCGTGCACGAAACGCAGGACGCAAACGGCAGTAAGATGTATTTAGGCTGTGCGGACCCGAGCAACATTTGGAAAAAAGGCGGCATCTATTTTATGCAGACGGGCAATTTGTCTGTTCTGCTCAAGTTTAAGCGCGATGGTTTGCACGATTGGAAAAGAGATGAACCGGGGAAAATCGAGGTGCCGGCAAACATCCGGGGAGACTGGGTGGACATTTTTAAGAGCAATGATTTAATCAACTGGACCTATATGCACCGTTTTTATGAGCGCAATCAGGACAACATCTGGACTGCTGTCGACGAGGATGACATGTGCCCGAGCTTTTTGCCGCTGCCCATGGCCAAAACCGGCGGAGAGCCGAGCGGAAAATATTTGCAGCTTTTTATCTCCCACAACAAAGGCTGCCAGTATTACATCGGTGAATACGATAAGGAAAATGATATTTTTACGCCGGAAACCCACGGCAGGATGACCTGGGCAGACAACACCTTTTTCGCGCCGGAAGCGCTTATTGACCCAGCGGGCAGGCAGATTATGTGGAGCTGGCTGCTGGACAACCCGAAGGATGAGGACAAAAACGGCTGGTCCGGCGTTTACGGCTTGCCGCGCGTGCTGTGGCTGCGGGATGATAATACACTCGGCATCGCGCCGGTGCCGGAGTTTGAGTTGCTGCGGTATAATGAGGTGAAATTCGGCGATAAAGAGCTGAAAAACGAAAAGTTTGAGCTGCAAAACATCAACGGTACATCCTGTGAAATTAAACTGACGATTGGTACGGCTGATTTGGATAGAACAGGTATTTATCTCAGAGCATCGGCCGATTTTTCGGAGTACACCAAAATATTTTATGACCGCATCGGCCAAAAACTCGTCTTTGACGCGTCACACAGCGGCCGGCAGGGCAGGCCGGTTGTCGAATCCGCACCGCTGGTGTTGGAAAAAGATGAAAAATTGACGCTCGACATTTTTGTGGACAAATCAGTGATCGAAGTCTTCGCCAACGAAAAGCAGGCAATTTGCCGTCGGGTATATCCGGAAAAAGAAAACAGTACCCATGTTTATTTATACAGCACCGGCAATGCGGTCTTTGAGGATGTAACGGTATATGAGATGATGCCGTCAAATTTTTGTTGATATTATCATTCGCTTCAATCCACAGGGAGCAAAGCGATACAATCAGACAAAACCGGTTAAGGAAATATTTATTAATAAAAAAACATATATAACATTAACAACCATACAAACAAGGGGTTAACGAATGAAAAAGATTAAAAAAGGGTTCATCGCCATCACAACCGCCGGCGTCGCTGCTGTCGGCGGATTATTTATGCTGAAAGCCGCTTCGGACAAGAAAAAGGTATTTCCGGTGCCGGAAAAAACGCGCTGCGGCAACGGGGAACACAAAAGTTTCAAGATTACTTCACCCTATGCCGGGGTTGACTGGGATACCTGGATGAGCTGCAAGGGCAATCTCCATACCCATTCGACAGCCAGCGA
>CAYUWQ010000078.1:0-6501 GCA_964448455.1 uncultured Eubacteriales bacterium
TGCCATAGGAGGAGCGCGATATGGATTATCAAAATTTGCTGGACCGCAGCGATGACTGGCTGAAATATGCGGTTCATCTCCGGTTGTGCGGCGAGCCGAAAGAGTCGCTTGCCGAAATCCGGAAGGCGGCGTTGGCAGATGAGCGGATTCAAGGCTGCCTCCATGATGTCGCGGACTATCACGGCATGCTTGTAACAAGCCACAGAAATCCGGATTTGCCGATACACAAGCTGCTGTTTCTGCTGGACCTCGGCTTTGATACGGATGTTCCGGAAATTAAAACAGCAGTTGATGAAATTTTAAAGCGCCGGGATGAAAACGGTGTTTTTCAATCGATGACAAATGTTCCGGTGCATTTCGGCGGTGCCGGGGTGGATGTTTTCAGCTGGTGCCTGTGCGACGCGCCGCTGCTTTTGCTCGCGCTATTAAAAGCGGGCGTGGATTATAACGAATATATTAAACCGGGGTTGGATTATCTGCTTTCGCTGAGCCGCGGCAACGGATTCCCGTGCGCGGTATCCCCGGAGCTTGGAAAATTCCGGGGTCCCGGGAAAAAAGACGACTGCTGCCCGTATGCAACACTCATCATGGCCGACCTGTTGTCGTTCATACCGGAATACCGGAACTCGCCCGCCGCGGTTACTGCTGTGAACTCCCTGCTGAGCTTGTGGGAAAACAGCCGTGAACAGCACCCGTATATGTTTTTTATGGGGACGGATTTCCGCAAGCTCAAGGCACCGTCGAGCTGGTATGATATTGTCAGCGTGGCCGGCGTTTTGAGCAAATACGAAAGCGCGCGGTGTGACCCGCGCTTTTTGGAAATGATTGCCATGATAAAGGACAAACAGGATGCGGACGGCTTTTTTACACCCGAATCCGCCTACCAGAAATTTAAAGATTGGGATTTCGGTCAAAAAAAGCTGCCGTCTGCCTACTTGACGTACTTATGCCTGAAAATATTTAAGCGGTTGGAATAAAACTAAAGCCAAAAGGACGGCTTATTTGTTTATTTCCGGGTCACCAGAACCGTTAGGGAACTTTCGTGTAAAATAACAGCATAAAAGTTCCCTATATTACCCTTGACACACATTATCAAAAAGCAGGAAAAAGCCATTGTTTTCTAGTTCCGAAACCGTTAAAATTTAATGAGAGATTTGGTATTACAGAACAGATTCATTTAATTATAAATAAGGAGAATAGCAATGAAAATCGGATTTAACGAAGGCTGCGACCGGTACTGCGAAAATCATTCTGTCCTGAATGACCTCGAATTCTGCGAGCAAAACGGGTTTGATTTTATTGATATCCAGTCCGAATGCCTGGACCGTGACCTGGCTGCAGGAAAAGTGACCCTCGAGCAGCTCGGTGAGTGGTTCAAGAACCATAAACTAAAAATGCTCTCCTACAACGCGCTGTGCTTTTTCAACATGAAACAGACGCAGGCCGAAAAGGACGCCGTGATGGCTGAGCTGGATGAGATCATCCGCCGCTGCGGGATTTTAGGCTGTAAGATGATCGTCGTCGTACCGTCCAAGGATATTACTGTCCATGCCACCCGCGGAGAAATCCGCGCCGATGCTGCTGCCGTGCTTAAAGAGATGGTTAAAAAAGTCGAGCCTTACGGCATCAAACTGTCGCTTGAATTCTGCGGGGTGCCCGGAATGACCGTCAACCGCTTTGAAGACGCTTATGCAATCGTTCAGGCGGTCGGTTCACCGCTTGTCGGCGTGACCCTCGACCAGTACCATTTCCATGCCATGGCTTCCGGCTGGGACGCGCTGGAAAAAGCCGACGGCAAAAAGATTTTCATCTGGCACCTCAATGATATGGAAGACATGCCCTGCGGCGCTGCCTACAACAACGACGAAAAGCGCCTGTGGCCCGGTGACCCGCGCGGCTGCCTTGACCATAAGCGCTTTGCGGACACGCTCAAGAAAATCGGGTTTGAAGGGGACTGCTGCACCGTCGAGGTGTTCCGTCCGGATTACTATCAGCTCAGCCAGGCGGAAAATGTCCGCACCGCGGCCGAAGCGACCAAGGCGCACGTCGCAAAATACTGGTAAACAGACAAGGAGAGGACCGACATGGCACCGATGAAATCAAAGGAAATTATTTTACGTATACTCAATCATGACGAGCCTCCCCGGATCGGGTTCAACTTCAATAATTTTAAATACTCGGACTTTTGCTATGTATCCGGCCGTGCCTATATAGACGAAAAGCCCAATCCATATGACCGCTGGGGCGCGCATGAGGAACTGCTCAAGCTGACCGGATTTTCCGGCGAGGTGCGTGCCGACCGGTTCGGCAACATTTACGGCCGGTTCAACGGAAAAACCAAGGGCGAATGTATCCGCGGCGCTATAAGTGACTGGAGCGATTTTGAAAAATTTACCATGCCGAAGCCGGACCCCGCCTATACCGAAAAACTCAAAGCTATGGCGCTCCAAAAGGAGAAAAAGTTCGTGCTTGCGCACGGCTGTTCAATCTTTTCCACCCTGCGCGACGCGCGGCTGATGGCCAATGCTTTGGCGGATACGGCGCTGGAGCCGGACATGGTTACAGCTTTTTGTGACCGGATTGCCGAGCATGAAGTGGAGGTTGTCAAAATCATGGCGAGCTGCGGTATCGACGGCGTGATGCACGGCGACGACTGGGGGACCCAGTTCACCACCTTTATTTCACCCGACTCCTTCCGGGAACTTTTCAAACCGGCATATAAAAAGGTCTTTGACGCCTACCACAACGCCGGCATCAAGTGCTTTATGCACTCCTGCGGCTATATTTACAATTTTATCCCCGACCTTATTGACGCGGGTGTGGACGCGTTCCAGTTCGACCAGCCCGACGCCTATCCGTCGGAAGCGCTGGCAGAAGAATTCGGCAGCCGGGTTGTTTTTCACTCGCCGGTCGATATCCAGAAGGTGCTGCCGACCGGCAACCGCGAAATTATTGAAAAACGCACTTATGAGATGCTGGACATTTTCAAAAAGTACGGCGGGTCATGGATTGCCAAGGACTACCCGTCCTACGGCGATATCGGTGTCGACCCTAAGTGGGCGCGCTGGGCGGAGAAAATCATTGTTGCCAATGCAAAAATTTGAACGGCGCCAAACAAACTCAAGGAGGCTAACCAAAAATGAACTATACAGACATCAACGCGGATACAATAGACAGATGGATTCAGGACGGCTGGGAATGGGGTGTGCCCATCACCCGCGAGCGGTACCTTGCCGCGCTCAGGGGCGAATGGTCCATGGTGCTGACGCCCAATAAAACGGTGCCGAAAGACTGGTATCCGGATTTGAAGGGTAAAAAAGTGCTTGGTCTTGCGGCTGGCGGCGGGCAGCAAATGCCGGTTTTTGCCGCGCTCGGTGCCGAATGTACAGTGCTCGATTACTCAAAAAAGCAGATCGAAAGCGAGCTGTCGGTCGCGAAAAGAGAAGGGTATAAAATCAACGCGGTCCGCGCGGATATGACCCGAACTTTGCCCTTTGAGAACGCTTCGTTCGATTTGATTTTTCACCCCGTTTCGAACTGTTATATAGAAAATGTGACACATGTTTGGCGGGAATGCCGACGGATATTGAAAAAGGGTGGGATGCTGATGGCGGGGCTGGATAATGGCATCAATTTCCTTTTCGACGAAGAAAATGAAAAGGAAATCAAGTACCGGCTTCCGTTTAATCCGCTCAAAGACAAAGATTTAATGGCGGCACTGCAAAAAGATGATTCCGGTGTTCAGTTTTCGCACAGCATCGAGGAGCAGATCGGCGCTCAGATCAAGGCAGGATTCCGGCTGCTGGACATTTATGAGGATACGAATGCGAGCGGGTTCTTACATGACCGCGGGGTGCCGACATTTTGGGCTACGCTCGCAGAGGCTGTGTGAATTTTTAAATCGGTTCGTTTTAGCCGTAAGCCGGATCGGTAAAGGCGTTTACAGCGGAAAAACCATTTTTAAGGCGGTCAACCGGGGATAAACAGGATTAAAATGGAGGCAATCGCATGAAAAAGCCCAATATTGTGTTTGTGTTTTCTGACCAACAGCGCTGGGATACGCTCGGCTGCTACGGTCAGCCGCTGGATGTGACCCCCCGTTTGGACGCATTTGCGGCAAAGGGAATACGCTTTGAGAACGCCTTTACCTGCCAGCCCGTGTGCGGCCCGGCCAGGTCCTGCCTGCAAACGGGGAAGTATGCTACGCAAACCGGCTGTTACCGCAACCACATCGCGTTAAAACCGGATGAAAAAACACTGGCGCATCACTTTGCGGAGCTGGGGTATGAGACCGCGTACATCGGCAAATGGCACCTGGCATCCAACGGCGGCAAGAGCAATGAGGATATCGGACCGCCTTTTGAGTGCGCGGACAAAGCGGTGCCGCCCGAGCGCCGCGGCGGGTACCAATACTGGCTCGCGGCGGACGCGCTTGAGCACACATCCCATGGATACAACGGCTTTATGTTCGACGGGGACATGAACAAAGTGAAATTCCGGGGCTACCGCGCAGACCATTTAACAGACTATGCGCTGAAGTACCTGGACACCCGCGGGGACACCCCCTTTTTTCTGTTCCTCTCCTACCTTGAACCCCATCATCAAAACGACCATTTTCGTTATGAAGGACCGCGCGGGTCCAAAAAGCGGTTTAAGGATTTCGTTGTTCCCGGAGACCTTGCGGGGCAGGGCGGGGACTGGAAAAGAAACTATCCCGATTATCTCGGCTGCTGCAACAGTCTGGACACAAACTTCGGCCGTATTCTGGACAAGCTGGAAGAACGCGGTCTGGCGGAGAATACGGTGGTGTTTTACACATCGGACCATGGCACCCACTTTCGCACCCGCAACAACGAATACAAGCGTTCCTGCCATGAGGCTTCCATCCGGATCCCCCTGCTTGCGGGCGGTCCCGGATTTTCCGGCGGACGCACGATTAAAAACCTTGTCAGCCTGGTTGACCTGCCGCCCACACTGCTGAGTTGTGCGAGCATACCGGCTCCTGCCTCTATGTCCGGAAACCCGCTTCAAAAGC
This sequence comes from uncultured Eubacteriales bacterium, assembly GCA_964448455.1. GTDB lineage: Bacteria > Bacillota > Clostridia > Oscillospirales > Acutalibacteraceae > UBA1447. Next base: position 5,036 of record CAYUWQ010000078.1, read on the forward strand.
TCGTGAAAAACGAAAACGCACCCTGGCCGTCCGAAGTGTTCTTTCAAATCAGCGAACATCATGTCGGGCGGGGGCTGCGCACGGCGCGGTGGAAGTATTCCGTTCGCGCGCCGGAAAAAAACGGCAGTCTGGACGCGGGTTCGCCGGTGTATGTTGAAGATTATTTATACGACCTTGAAAACGATCCCCATGAACTGAACAATCTCGTTTCGGACCCGGACTACACGGCGGTACGCAAGGAGCTGTCCAACAAGCTGAAACGGATGATGCGCGGCGCGGGGGAAGAGAAACCGGAAATCAAACCCGCACAGTAGGCTGAGACAAGATAAAAAACACAGGGGAATCCTCCAAAAAGGACGACCCTGTGTTGTTCTTTTACTCCGCTAATCCACCGAAATATCGGGCAGATCAAAGCTGTCTCCGGTTTCTTCAATCCATCGTTTTAAACGCTCGTGACAGTTTTCTTTTTGCTGCTGAAATACGATATTGTAGCAGTGGTTCGCCATTTCAAACGGGTCATCCTTTGTGTTGAACAACAGCCAGTCATGCCCCGGCATACACACATATTTCCAGCCGTCCCGCATAAGAACACCCCGCCAGGGTTTATTGACTGTGTACGCATGATATTTGCGGGGTATCTGCTGGAGGTAGGCGGAGTCCGGTTCTTCGGCGAGTGCTTTCTTGACCCCTTTATATTCCGGCCGGCCTTCTTTGACACACAGATAAGAATAATCATAGCCCGCCATCCAGTCGGGTTTATCAATACCGCAGAGCCCCAGTGTTGTTGCGGGGATATCCACATGGTTGATGACGGCATCGGATTTTCCGGTTTTCATATGATAATTACCGCCGGTTACGGAGATGATAAACGGTATTTTTACGGATTCCTCCCAGGGGCTTGATTTGGCCCATTGTCCGTGGGAGCCGAGACAATCCCCGTGGTCGGAGAAAAAAATAATATATGTTTCCCTGTCAATACCCAGTTCCTTAAGCGCCTTGCGCAATTTCCCGACATTCATATCCAGGTTTTCGACCATACCGTAATAGCCCGCTAAGTCGAAAGCGGCTTTTTCTTCTATCCAACCGACCTTCGGGACATTCGGCTTGAGTTTTATGTCGGCGGGGTTGTGGTAATATGTTCCTGTGCCTGTTGTATCCGCGGGCGGAACATAGGGGCTGTGCGGCGGCTGAACCGACAGGGAGGCAAAAAACGGCTGATAGTCTCCCCCTGTATTGCACGTGGAACCGACATGGTTTTTTAGATGCGCTATCAGCAGGTCTGTCAGCGAGTCCGTCTCATACCCCGCGAGTCTTGAGGGGGTCTCATTCTCAGTACCGTATACAAAGGTTTCTTCCTGATTGTTGTTGTTTTCATACCCCATCCAATAGTCAAAGCCGCCTCTGCGCTCCGGCGGAACAATATGTGTGTGCTTGTTGGAACCGTCGAGGTGCCACTTGCCGACCCA
>CAYUWQ010000078.1:6601-8088 GCA_964448455.1 uncultured Eubacteriales bacterium
TCGCCGGCCAGGGCCAGCCTGATGACCGGTTTGCTGCCCCATAATCACGGGATGGTATATGTGCACCATAATGTTGACCGAGACCAAAGCGTTTTGCGGTTGGATAAAAAGCATTGGGCAATGCGCCTTGCCGAAAACGGGTATCACAATGCCTACTTTGGCAAGTGGCATGTTGAAAATACGGAATGTCCGGCGGATTTCGGGTGGCATCTGGATTGCAGCTCAAAAAGCGCCCTATATAGGGAAAAGGCGGCAAACCGGCTGTTGCACAAGGGGTTGGATGAAAATTACAGCTTGGCCCGCTTCTATCAAACACCGGGTTATAAAAACAGTATATTCTACGGTGTAACCGACAGACCGCCCGAAAACAGAGCCTTCGGCATAACGACATCCATGGCATTGGAATATCTGGATGAAGCCGTAAAACAAGAGGAGCCATGGTGTTGTTTTGTGAGTGTCGAAGAACCGCATGATCCGTTTATTTGCGGAGAAGAGGCGTACGCTTTGTACGACGCGCAGAACCTTGAGCTTCCCCCGAATGTTTGGGATGACGCGCAGGACAAGCCGGGGATATACCGGAAAGCAGCGCGTGTTTGGAAAGAATTTTCCGAACGCGAGAAAAAGGAAGCCATGGCATGTTACTACGCGAGTATCACCGAGATTGACGCGCAATTCGGCCGGCTCATCGGCAAGGTGGAGGAGTCGGGCTGCCGGGATAATACGATTATCATTCTTACAACAGACCACGGGGAACTGCTGGGCGCGCACGGTCTCTACTGCAAAAACTTCGGCGCGTTTGAAGAAGTCTACAATGTGCCGCTGATCGTTGCCGGGCGGGGCATCGAAAAAGGCCGGCAGACCTCCGCGCGGGTCGGCATACATGACCTTTGCCCCACGATTTTGGATTTGACACAGAGTGAACCGATTCCGGTGCCGGATTCCTCTTCCTTTGCGGATCTGCTCAAAGGATGTGCCGATGAAAAGGAATTTCAAACCGGCTACGCGGAGTACTTTGGCGGCAGAATGATTCTGACCCAGCGCATTGTGTGGGACGGCAAGTGGAAGTTTGTATTCAACGGCTTTGATTTTGATGAATTGTACGACCTTGAAAGGGACCCGTATGAGATGGTCAATCTGATTGACTCACCCGAGCACCGGGAAATTGTCAAAAAGCTGACAATAGCCATGTGGGAAAATATTAAGCAGACAGGGGATAAAACGCTCCTGAACTCACATTATCCTATTTTGCGGGTAGCGCCGTTTGGACCGGATATGAAGCAAGAAACGGACGGTTGAAGGCAGCAGAGACTCTGGTGTCTCAACCGGCAAAGGCTGTCCCGCCCCCGGGCAAAAGAAAGGACGTATCTTATCTGTGAACAAGGCAATCGGTTTTTTTAAGAACATTTTCATCTATTGGAAAAAGCCGAAAGACGGCGAATATGTCAGCAACAAAGAAATATTCCATTTTGCCGCCGGCATTATGGGTA
>CAYUWQ010000079.1:0-2944 GCA_964448455.1 uncultured Eubacteriales bacterium
ATACGGGGATAATAAGAACGAGCAAGCGGCAAAGGAGTACTGGGAGAAGATAAAGAAGGAATAGACGTGCAAAACAGTTCATTTGAATAGTCAAAACTTCCGGAACGGGTTGCCAATGGCAGCCCGTCTTTTAATCGTGAATTAGTATAAACAATCATCAATCTTTTTGTATAATCACACAAATTATTATTTTTACCGAAATATATATTGATTTGAAAAAATCTAAAGGGTATAATAATGAAATGTCATACAGGAAATTCGTTTAACATAAACATATTGGAGGAAGCAGTTCGATGAAAAAGGAAAAGTATAAACGCAGCCCATTCGTTTCAGGTATCAAATCGCTGTTCAAATCAAGATGGACGGAGTTTGCGCGTGCAAATATCCGGCTTGTGTATATTGCCCTGGTTTTTGCCGCAACAACTGTTTTGGTAGTATCACTATCATCCACAGCATCCTATGCGGTGCCCGCTCCGCAGATTCCCCGCGAGATTACCCAGCCTTCCGGAGAAAAATTTACGGCAACCCTTTACGGCGATGAATGGTTCAGCTACAACGCCGCGGAAAACGGAGACTTGGTCGTCCAGGGGGAAGACGGCTACTGGTATTACGGCCTCGTTGAGGCTGACCGCCTTGAAAAAAGCGCCGCAAAATACGGCATCAATGCAAAACCGGCCGGCGCACAAACCATCGGCAATACGAAATTGCTGAGAACCGGCAGTGACGCCGCATTCGAGCAAACCTATGGAAAACCCGTACCCAACCGTTCCTCCGAATTCAAAAATTCGCAAAATGCCCCCGCCGGCAAATCTTCTTCCAAGTCGCTGAATATAACAGGCACGCAAAAAGTTTTGGTGCTGCTCGTTTCGTTTAAAAATATTAAAACTGAAAACACCGACAGTTCCTGGAGCAATAGTTTTTTTGGAGACAGCGGCAAAACCTTAAAAACCTATTATAAAGAAACCTCAAACAACACTTTTTACTTTTCCCCCGCCGCGGAGACCAACGGGACAGCCAATGACGGTGTTGTTCGTGTTACCTTGAATTATCGTCATCCAAACACCGGGTTTAACACGAACTATAAAAATCAGAATATCGTGAAAAACGCAGTCGCCGCGGCAGATGCTTATGTCAATTTTAAATCGTTCGATTCGGATTCGGACGGTATGGTAACAGCGGCCGAACTTCACATTATTACCGTTGTCGCGGGGAACGACTGTTCCAACGGAGATCCCGCGCCGTCCATCTGGCCGCACAGCTGGTCAACAGATGATGTGATTAAAAAAGACGGTATCAGTATCTACGGCGATTACACCCAGATAGCGGATAAGCAAGGCGGGCACATGACCACAATCGGTGTTGTTGCTCACGAATTGGGGCATGACATCGGGCTGCCCGACCTGTATGATACAGATTACACCTCAGAAGGGCTGGGGGTTTACAGCCTCATGGCCTATGGCAGCTGGGGCAGGGCGCCGGGCGAATATGATGGCGCGTCGCCGACGCACCTGGATGCCTGGTGTAAAATTCAACTGGGCTTCGCGACACCGCAGGTTGCCGCCGCCGGCAGTTACTCGATGAAGTCCGTTGCCAACGGCGGATACAATATCTTAAAAATTGCAACATCAGACCCCAACCAGTATTTTTTGGTGGAAAATCGCCAGCTGACCGGTTTCGATACCGGGATGGCTTGTTACGACATTACAACCGGCGGTATTGCTATTTATCATATAGATGACAGTGTTTATACCGATAATGTTTTTGAAGAGCATAAGCTCGTAGATTTGGAGGAAGCGAATGAATTTGCGTACGGCGGATGCCAGTTGGATGATGCGAATTACCTGGAGCTGCCTTACAACAACTTATTTCGCGCGGGCATCAACACCCTGTTTTCTTACAACACCATACCCAACAATGCTATCTATGGCGGCGCGCTCACCAATGTATCAATAGGTATCCAGGGGATTTCTTCCGGGTCCATGGCTGTCAAAATCAATATTTTAAATGATTTTATTGTTGAACACGGCGTTTTACTTCGTTACCTCGGACCAGGCGGCGATGTTTCAATTCCTGCCGGTATCACAACCATCGATTACAAGGCATTTTACGAGTGTTCGCATATAACGAGCATAAGCGTGCCAAGCAGTGTTGTCAGCATCGATGAATCCGCGTTTGAAGGCTGCACAGCCTTAACAAGCATTTCATTGACGAACAATATTACAAACATCGGCGCATACGCGTTTTTTGGCTGTTATAGTCTCTCCTCCATCACCATCCCAACCGGTATTACAACAATCGAGCACGATACCTTCTATTTGTGTACAAGTCTGTATGATGTGAAAATACCCGATAATGTGACATCCATCGACTGCTACGCGTTCGGTTTCTGCCCGAACCTCCGCATTGTCAGAATGTCGAACAGCGTCATCTACATGAATGAGGATGTGTTTTTTGAGAGTCCGTCAGTGAAGATTTACGGCTATGTCGGCTCCTATGCCCAAGACTACGCCGTCTCTCATTCGATACCGTTCGCCCGTTTCGGTATCGGCAGTGATTATCCGATTCAAGAGGGTATGGTTTATGTAAAGATACCCTTGTTCGGATTTTACAGAAAAGCCTCGTTACCGCTCTATTTTGTTACCTTCGATAATATTCCGAACACTTCAAGAATCGAATGGTCATCGGACAATGCCAAAGTTTTAATCGACTCAAACGGAACCATCACCAATAAAAGAACCGGCGGCCGTTCCGCCGATATCACGGCAAAGGTATATGACCAAAACAACAACCTTGTTTCCACCGATACGGTTAAGGTGATCTTTTATAAGTATAACTGGCAGATTAAGAAGCTGAAATCACAATCGGTTGTCAGCGACAATTACGCGCAGCGCAATATGTCGGTTGAAGAATATGAAGCCTATGAAGCCCGGAATTCAGGCGAACT
>CAYUWQ010000079.1:3044-4425 GCA_964448455.1 uncultured Eubacteriales bacterium
TTTCGGCGGCTGTGTTTTTTTGTAACGCGTCGACCGTTCAAACGGATATGTATTGCAAATACAACCACGCTGCTCTATACTTTGATTGACACCAACAATGCGTATTGCCGCGAAGGGAGGATACCGGAATGAAAACCTGCTGTAAAAAATCAGTATTGCTGTTACTTTCAGTCATATTGATGTTTTCCGTCTATCCCGCAGGTGCGCTCCCCGCTTCGGCACAATCACGATATACCGGCACTTTCACCTTTACCGTCAAGGGCTACGGGCACGGGGTGGGCATGAGCCAGCGGGGCGCTATCGCTTACGCCGACCCAAATCAAAGCTGGCGCTGGACTTATGACGCCATTTTACTCCATTACTATCAGCCCGGTGTCACCCTTGTTCAGGACCCGAGTCAGCCCGCGACTATCAGCTATGACGGCAAAGCGTATCCGGTCATTGAATATCTCTCCCGCGCCGTCGCGCAGGAAATTGGTCCGGGCTCACCCGTGGAGGCCTTGAAGGCGCAGGCTGTCGCCGCCTATACCTATGCGAAAAGCAATAACTTTGTTTTAACCGCCTCGCAAAGCGCATTCTCCTTAACCTTCAACATGGACCCGGCCTCCAATGTGGTAATCGCGGCAACAGCCGTTGCCGGCAAATACCTATCCTATAACAATACGCCGATTCTTGCCGTCTATTTTGCCTCCGCGGCCGGCCAAACGGTCTCCTCCGCCTCCGTCTGGGGCGGCACACTTTCGTATCTTGGCGGCGGCGTCTCAAGTCCGGAGACAATTGCCGTATCCAATAAAAGCTACACCGCGGATGAGTTCAAAACAATTGTTGACAACTACAACCTGACTTGCGGCGAGACCAAGGTGATCACGCTGCAAAGCAATCCTGCCGAATGGCTGCAGATCATCAGCGCGGACAGCGTCGGGTATGTCAACACTATCCGCGTGGGCAACAGGGAGATGCGCGGTTACGCCTTCCGGCAGAATTTATTGAAACTGGGCATCAAGTCACACTGCTTCACCTTTGTCTGCGAGGGTGTCATCGTTGAGCCCGAAACCCCGACACTGGCAGCAAACCCGACCGCCGCCACAAACGGCAATGTTACGGTGACGATTACTTATCCTCCGAACGCTGCGAGCAAAGTGTACAAAATCGACACCGGCGCCTGGCTCGACTATACCGCGCCGGTGGTGATAACGGCTAACGGCACTGTCTATGCGAAGTGTTCGGACACGCAAGGGAATACGAGCGCCATAGCCTCCGTTGTCATCGGCAATATCATTAAGTTGAATGTGCCGGCAGGCTCAACAGCCTTTATCAATCCTGTCAACAACCTGATAACCGGGCTGGGAACCGGTTTGACGCAATCCGTTTTTGAAAGCCT
>CAYUWQ010000079.1:4525-7939 GCA_964448455.1 uncultured Eubacteriales bacterium
GCGGCGTTTTACAAAGCGGGCGACTTAAACGGCGATGGTAAAATAGACAGCCTTGACGCAAGCCTGGTGGTGGATGCCGAAAACTATGTGATAACCATTGATCAGCGCACCGGTTTATCGTCACCATCACCTTAACAGCCGCAGCGCACGCTGCTTTCGGCTTATAAATCATCCGAATCTTCGGTTAAACCGGTAATCATTATGCGGCTGTCTCCTTGACAATCAAAATTATTCAATTTACAATGAAATCAGGATAGTTTTGAAATTTTCGGGAGACAGCTGTTATGAAAAAAGCGCTTTCCGTCCTTGTGGTTTTGTCAATGCTCTTGGCTTTGCCGCCAAGCGCGGTTTTTGCCGCGCAGGCGAAGGAAGACATCGCGCAGAGCCGCTTTTTTTCGGTTGAAGAAAGTTATTGCAGTTATGTTGAACGCCCCAATACCGCTGCCCAGGGCGATACCAGCGGCGCTATGCAGGCAATCGGCAATGCCATCATGGGAGTCGCGGCATCAGTCAACATTTCGGCCTACGGTATACTGACTTCCCAGATGTCGGGCATCATTACGAATGAAATCTATCAGAATCCGGCTTTCTTTTATTTAGACGGGGTTTCATACAGTTACAGCCCCGCCACCAATATTGTCAGCACTGTGTATTTTACCTATTATTTCGATACGCCGGCTATTCAGCGGATGAAAGCAAATTATGAAACGGCGGTGTCGAAAGCGCTCGCCGTTATTCAATCCGGTATGACCAATGCAGAAAAAGCGCTGGCCATACATGACTACCTTGTTTTGAACGCAAAGTATGATTATGAAAACCAGTCTGCACAGCTGTCCCAAACGGCATACGGGATTCTGGTGCTCGGTACCGGTGTTTGCGGCGGTTATTCCCTTGCTTATAAAGACCTCTTATCACGGCTCGAAATTCCGGTGATAAAAGTTACAAGTATTTCCATGAGCCATGCCTGGAACATGGTTTATCTGGACGGCAGCTGGTATCATGTGGACACCACATGGGATGACCCGGTATGTTTAACATCAAACGGGTGGCTGAATAACGACTATGACTTAGAAGGCAGGGTCGGACATACGTATTTCCTCCTAAGTGATTCCGCTATTAGCTCCCCGGATCTTAATCATCACGATTGGCTGCCAGACTCCAACACTGCAAGCAACACCCAATATGACGGAGATTACGCAAGCATCAAAAGCGGCATGTTTTGGCACCAGGGGTATTGGTATTACAACAGCGGCGGCAACTTAACACGCTCACTTTTCAATCTGAGCAGCAGCAGCGTGCTCAAAACAATCAACGGTGCCGACAATACCTACAGTTATTTAGGCGTATTCAACAATGAGATTTATTATAATCTTACGCCACCCGACAAATCAAAAAGCGAGATCAGAAAGTGCAAATTTGATGGTACCGGTGACACACAAGTTCTGCTGATTAACAACGCGGGGCAGACGATAAAAGAAAAAATCACCGAACTGGTTATTCAAACCCACCGTATCAAGTACACCGTTTACAGGGAATATGCGAGCAGCAGCACACTGTATGCTGTCCGGTATCTTGCCCTGACAGCGCCTGCCGTATACGGCGTAAACCATAACGGGTTTTACAACACCGACCGGACAATAACATTTGACAACGGCCTGACCGCCACGCTCAACGGTGCCTCTTTTATCAGCGGCAATACCGTATCCGCGGCGGGCACCTATACCCTGATAGTTACCGATTCGCTTTGCGGCACCTCTGCAACAGTAACCTTTACCATCGATAAAACACCGCCTGCCGCCCCAACCCTTTCGGCTAATCCAACCACCCCCACAAACACAAGTGTCACCGTGACCATCACTTATCCCGCCGACGCGGCAGTAAAAGAATACAAGGTTGGAGCAGGCGCCTGGACCGCTTATACGGCACCGGTCATATTAACCGCGAACAATACCGTGTATGCCAGGTGCGCCGACACGGCAGGCAATGTCAGCGCTGAAGGTTCAATAGCTGTGAGCAATATCGACAAAACGCCGCCGGCCGCTCCCACCCTGAGTGCAAACCCAACGACCCTGACAAACACAAACGTCACCGTGACCATCACTTATCCCGCCGACGCGGCAGTAAAAGAATACAAGGTTGGAGCAGGCGCCTGGACCGCTTATACGGCACCGGTCATATTAACCGCGAACAATACCGTGTATGCCAGGTGCGCCGACGCGGCAGGCAACATCAGCGACACCGGTTCGATTACTATCACCAATATTTATCAACTTATTGTGCATGAAAACTCAACCGCAGTCATCAACACAACAGACAATTACATCTATGGGCTTGCGGAAGGCCTCACCCCCGCGGCGTTTGAATCCGGTTTTGTCGGTCTTTACGGGAATGTAAGCTTTGTGTATCACACCGGTTACGGCCTTTTAGGCACCGGGTCAACCATCGACTTGATAAATGATGAAACAAGCGAGGTTATTCAAACTTACACCGTCATCCTCTACGGCGATGTCAACGGGGACGGAAAAATCGACAGCTTAGATGCCGGTCTGCTGGTTGATTATGAGAACTATATCATTGTCTGGAACGCAACGAACCATGCCGCAATGCTTGAGGCTGCCGATATCAACGGCGACGGGAAAATTGACAGCCTGGACGCGGGGCTGGTGGTGGATGCTGAAAATTATCTGGTGACGATCAACCAAAGAACGGGTATAGCCGGATAAGACGAAACACACATAATTGCTACTGCAAGGGAATGGTAATCGTTCCCTTGTTTTTTTGTTAATATAAACCGTTAAACGATTGACAATACAGAAATATGGTATATAATGTTTAGTAGGAATATTTGATCAGCCCTTAATTCTTGCTATATATAAATTTACATTTTATTATATCGTTCGACAACTAACAAAATCGCACTGCATATTATAATTTTTAGAAATATAAATGAGGGGTAATTTACAATGAAAAGAACAAGCTCAAAGATCATTTCGTTATTACTTATCCTAACAATGTCTGTTACAATGCTTCCATTTGGACTTATCGAAACATTTGCAACCCAATCTCGAAGCTACAATTTTAATACTTCATATACTTTGACGGGTAATGGTGCAACTGATATTGTTAATGTCGCTTTGGCACAGTTGGGGCTAACGGGCTCTAATCTTGGCTATACTGAAGAATGGTGCGCTGATTTCGTTAGTGATTGTGCAAAACTTGCTAACCAAAGCGCAGCAATTCCTGCTCATGGTGGTGTTTCAAACTTAAGCACTAATATTATAAATGCTGGTGGGCAAAATAAAACTTCGGCATTTCAGAAAGGTGATATTTGCTTTATCGATTGGACTGGTGGTTCGTCTTATGCTCATGTTGAAATAGTATATTCTGTTTCTGGTAGCACTGTATATACGATTG
>CAYUWQ010000080.1:0-6474 GCA_964448455.1 uncultured Eubacteriales bacterium
GAAACCTCGCTGCTGCGCACCGCGCAAATCAGCATGCTTTTGTGGTGCCCGGTGTAGCCGCCCTGCACGGGCAGTATTGTGACACCGCGCTTGAGTTCGGTTGTCACTGCTTTTGAAATTTCCGTCGCGTGGTCGGTGACCACCATGAGCATCTTGCCGTTGCCCGTACCGTAGAGCACATAGTCAATCACCTGCGAGCACACAAAGATGACGATTGCCGCGTAAAGCGCGCTTTCGGCGCTTTGATAAACAAAGGCGGCTGCAACCACAATAATAACATCAGAAACAAGTATAACACGGCCCATGGAAATATGCGGCCATTTTTTGCGGAAAAGCCGCGCGAGGATGTCCACCCCGCCCGTTGTGGCGCCCCGCATAAACACCAGCGCAAGCCCCGCGCCGGACAGCGCGCCGCAAAAAAAAGCGGACAGGAGTTTGTCCCCCGTATAAGCAGGCAAAAATGGCGTCATCACATCAAACATGACTGAGACGATGACCGTCACCCACAGCGTTTTCGCGACAAACTTCCACCCCAAAAACAGCCAGGCTGCCAGTATCAGCGGAATGTTCAGCAATAAGTAGGTCAGACCGACCGGTGTGTTCAGCAAGCTGTTGAGCATAATAGAAACGCCCGTGAGACCGCTTTGCGCGATGCCGTTCGGGACAGCGAATATCAGTATGGATGCCGTGTATAAGGCGCAACCGGAAAACCATAAAAGATTATCCAGCAGTATTTCCTTCACCTGTGAAGATGTTAATTTGATTTTTTTAACCGGCATGTTTTTCATAATACTCCAAGCGTTTGAAGCACCTTAAGCGGTTAGTTGTCAGTGGACAGTGACCAGCAAGGCCGGGCGTGAAAGAATCTTGTTGACCACACCCGACATGTAGGGTATGGCCTCCTTGACATGTCGCCGTACCATGTATTCTTTCTGCAAATCTGATTGCTATACTGCTTCACAAATCATGTCAAACAAAGCATGAATCCTGTCGTTTTCACCCTTTAAGTACAGCCAGCCGAACAGCGTTTCCAGCCCCGTAGCCGCGTGGTACTCCGCAACGGCGGCATTTTTCGGTTTATGTCCCGAATCGGCATTTCTGCCCCTTTTATACAGGGCGAGCTCATCCTCACCGAGCAGCGGCAAAATATGTTCCGCAGCCCGCGCCTGAGCACCCGCGCACACCCTTTTTGCGCACAGGGTATGCAGTTTGCCGACGGGACGGTTTGCCTCGTTGATAATCTTTTCCCGCACGAGCAGGTCAAAAACCGTATCGCCGATAAAAGCAAGCGTCAGGGGGCTCAGCAGGTTGGGGTCCTTGGTATCATCAAGGGACATAATCGAATTCAAAGTCATAAATCGAAACCGTGTCTCCTTCCGTAATCCCCTTTTCAACAAGCGCGTCGATAATGCCGCTTGAAACGAGCACACGCTGGAAATATTGCAGTGATTCATAGTCGTCCAAGTCTGTTTTTTGGAGAATTTTCAGCAGCCATTCCGCCTCCACAAAATACACATCGTCGTTGACGGTAACGGTGAAGCCGGTATCTTTGCGCTTTTCGAACAGTTCCACGGGTATTTCCTGCGCGGCAAACCGTTTAACCGGAGGCAGCGCTTGGAGCATGGCGGCAATCGCGTCAACAAGCTCCTTGGTGCCTTCTGCAATCGGCGCGCACATGGTATAAAAAGCGTACCCTTTGCCGGTAATATAGGATTGCAGTTTTTCAAGCTGTTCCGGCGTTGCCAAATCGGTTTTATTCGCGGCAACGATTTGCGGGCGTTCGGCCAGTTCAGGATTAAAAGCCTTGAGTTCGGTATTGATTTTTTCAAAATCCTCGATGGGGTCCCGGCCTTCGCTGCCGGCGGCGTCAAGGATGTGCACAAGCATACGGCAGCGTTCCACATGGCGCAAAAACTCGTGCCCGAGCCCGACACCATCGCTCGCCCCTTCAATTAAGCCGGGTATATCCGCCATCACAAAAGACTGCCCTTCGCCGATGTATACGACCCCGAGCACCGGTGTGATGGTGGTGAAGTGATAATCCGCGATAATCGGCTTTGCCTCGCTGACAACAGAGATCAGCGTGGATTTGCCGACATTCGGAAAGCCCAAAAGCCCCACATCAGCCGTCAGCTTCAGTTCCAGGTCAATCTCCCACTCCTCGCCGGGCGTGCCGCTTTTAGCAAAGCGGGGTGTTTGCCGCGTGGGTGTGGCGAAATGATTGTTGCCCCAGCCGCCTCTGCCTCCCTTGGCGGCGACAAACGGCTCCGGGGTGGACATATCCGCCATCACCGCTTCACTTTCCACCTCGCGGATGATGGTACCGCGGGGCACACGGATGATTAAATCGTCGCCTTTTTTTCCATTTCGGCGACTCGCTTCGCCTTTCAGCCCGTCATGGCCTGTGTACTTGCGTTTATACTTAAAATCGGCGAGTGTCGCCAGATTCTCATCCACCTGAAAAACAATGTTGCCGCCCTTGCCGCCGTCCCCGCCGTCGGGTCCGCCGGACGCGACGAATTTTTCGCGGTGGAACGATACCTTACCGTCACCGCCGCTGCCCGCTTTTATCTTAATCCTCGCCTTGTCTACAAACATGGATACTCCTTCGTCTTTTAACGCCGTAAGTTCGCTGCTTTTTTCGGTTGTTATACTAATTCACGATTAAAAAACCTCTATAAAAACAAGCAAAAGCTTTGACATATGTGGTTTTGTGCGGTTTTTTTAGTTAGGTTTTTATGAGTGTTTAGTATTAGGCCCTTGCCTTTTTGACAGCGGCAATAAACTGCTTGGCTGTTTTTGTAATCAGCGCGTAATCGCCGGTTTTGGCGCCTGCCGTCAGGGAACTGCCAGCGCCCAGGGCAACCGCGCCGGCTTTAATCCATTCGCCGGCGTTGTCCGCAGTCACCCCGCCCGTGGGCATCATCTTCGCATACGGAATAGGGCCTTTGATGGCTTTGATAATCGCCGGACCAAACAGCTCGCCGGGGAAGATTTTTAAAATGTCCGCCCCCGCTTCCATGGCCAGCACCGCCTCGCGGACACTCATCACGCCCGGCATAACAGGTACCCGGTAACGGTTGCACATTTTCACGGTTTCTGCGTCAAAATACGGGCTGACGATATAACTTGCGCCCGCGAGCATGGCGATCCTCGCCGTTGCAGGGTCCATGACCGTGCCCGCGCCGAGGATAATCTGCTCCGGCGTATATTTTTTGGCCAGCGCCTCAATCACCTTGTCCGCATGGGGCACGGTAAATGTCAGCTCAATAGCGGCGATGCCGCCTGCTATACAAGCGTCCGTAATCCGTTGGGCCTGCTCACAGGTTTCCGCGCGGACGACGGCAACAACGCCGCATTCCTGTATTTTGGTTAAGATAAGTTCTTTATCCATAATGTCCTCCATTATCGAATTACGCGGGCTCCCGCGCCTTTCATCAGCGCTTCGACCTCACTTTTACTTGCCATAGAAGTGTCGCCCGGCGTAGTCATTGCCAGCGCGCCGTGCGCGACACCGTAATTGACCGCCTGCTGCGCGTCACCGGTTGTCATAAGCCCGTAAATTAAACCGGAGGCAAAACTGTCCCCGCCGCCGACCCTGTCGTAAATCTCAAGACTGTCAAGTTCCAAACCTTTACAGAGTTTACCGTCGGCCCAACATATCGCGCTCCAATCGTTTACCGTCGCGGTTTTTACGCCGCGCAGCGTGGTTGCGACGACTTTAAAATTGGGATAAATTTTGACAGCGTTTTCGATCATCTTTTTATAGCCGGTTATACTGAGCGCCTTGAGGTTTTCATCGTTGCCTTCCACCTCAAGCCCGAGGCAGGCGGTAAAATCCTCTTCATTGCCAATCATCACATCAATATAACGGGCGATTTCCTTATTAACTTCCTGCGCTTTTTCCTTGCCGCCGATAGATTTCCAAAGCGACGGGCGGTAATTGAGGTCATAAGAAACAATCGTGCCGTATTTTTTTGCCGCTTTGACCGCTTCAAGCACCACCTGCGCGGTTGTGTCCGAAAGCGCGGCGAAGATGCCGCCCGTGTGCAGCCAGCGAACCCCCAGCGTGCCGAAAATATGTTCCCAGTCAAAGTCGCCTTGCTTTAATTGAGACGCTGCCGTATGCCCTCTGTCCGACACGCCGACAGCGCCCCGGATACCAAACCCGCGCTCGGTAAAATTGAGCCCGTTACGAACGATCCGGCCGATGCCGTCATATGGCACCCATTTAACCAGTGAAGTATCCACCCCGCCCTGCAAAATGAAGTCCTCAACCAGTCTGCCGATTTCGTTGTCCGCGAAGGCGGTGGCAACTGCCGTTTTCAGCCCGAAGCAGCGGCGCAGCCCGCGGGCAACATTATATTCCCCGCCGCCTTCCCACGCGCGGAATTCACGCGCGGTTTTGATGCGCGTGTCACCCGGGTCCAGGCGCAGCATGACCTCGCCGAGCGCGATCATATCATAAACACAATCATCTTTTAATTTAATGTTTAACATCGTATCTCTCCCGAACCTATATGGATTACACGCCCGAAAACGCGGAAAATCCGCCGTCGACCGGCAGGATTACACCGGTAATAAAGCCCGAATGCTCCTCATTGCACAAAAAGAGCAGCGCGCCGGTCAAATCATCCGGCACACCGAAGCGCCCCAGCGGGGTGTGCGTGACGATTTTGTTGGCGCGGGCGGTTAGCGTTCCGTCCTCGTTATAAAGCAGCGCTTTGTTCTGGTTGGTGGAGAAAAATCCGGGGGCAATCGCGTTTACACGAATCCCGACATCCGCGAAGTGCACCGCCATAAACTGTGTGAAGTTTGAAACGGCAGCTTTTGCCGCGGAATACGCGGGTATTCTCGTGAGCGGACGGTAGGAATTCATCGAAGAAACATTGAGGATGCAGGCATTGCTCTTGCCGACCATTTCCTTCGCGAAGGTCTGGGTAGTCAGAAGCGTACCCAAAAAGTTGAGGTTAAAAACAAACTCAATCCCCTTCGGGTCAAGGTCAAAAAAGGTTTTCACGCCCTCCGCTTTTTCGGCGATGTCCTTGAGCTCCAGGGTATCTTTTGTTGTTGTGCCGAGCGGTGAGTTGCCGCCCGCGCCGTTGATTAAAATATCGCAGGTTCCCAGCTTTTCCGTAACCTCTTTTTTCGCCTGCTCAAGACTTTCTTTTTCGAGCACATTGCAGGCAACCGCCAACGCGGTGCCGCCGCCTGCGGTAATTTCATCCGCGACCGCCTGCGCGGCTTCAAGCCTGAGGTCGAGCACCGCGACCTTTACGCCGAACGCGGCAAGGTCTTTCGCGAAACCGCTGCAAAGTACGCCGCCCCCGCCCGTGACAACCGCTACACGGTTGTTTAAATTGTTATGACTGATCATCTTTCTTCTCCTTTATTCAACACAGGGGGACGGTTCCCGTGTGTTGTCTATATATTATTAACACATGGGAACCGTCCCCCCTGTGTGCTTACAACGCCACCCGTTCGCCCAAAGCGCTCGATGTGTATATACCAAGTACCGCCTCAACGGCTTTGCCGCCCTCAAAGGCATCAATTTCAAAAGGTTTATTCTCGCGTACACTTGAATAAAAATCGCAAATCAAGGCATTATGCCCGGTTCCCCAGCAGGCTTTGCCGGGATAATCTTTTTCTTCAAAGTCATTGATCGCCGTCATTCTGCCGTCAGCGCCGACTTCAAAAAGATTGTCCCCTTCCAACCTCAAAACAGTTTTTTCACACTTGAATTCCATAAACACCGGCGCATCCGCCGCATAAGACAGCGTGGCAAAGAAAACGCCCTTCAGCCCGCCCTCAAACTCGAGCAAAGCATTGGCGGTATCCTCCACTTCGATAACACCCTTGAGATGATCGTTTGAAGTGTGTCCGGTAACGGCCTTTAACCCGCCGGCGGCGTACTGCAGCATATCAAGGGTGTGAATTGCCTGGTTGATCAGCACCCCGCCGCATTCCTTGTCAAGCGTTCCGTGCCAATCGTCGGAATAATAGTCTTCTCCCCTCTCCCAGGTGACAAACCCTCTGATGCCTGTCAAGCTGCCGACTTTTTCTTTATCCGCCAGCAGTTTGATCAACTGCAGCGCCGAATGGTTATAGCGGTTTTGGAAGCAGGTGCCGACCTTCAGCCCTGTTCTTTTTTGCGCCTCTCTGAGTGTTTGCAATTCTTTCAGCGTGACGGCGCAAGGTTTTTCAACGAGCACATGAATCCCCCGTTCCAGCGCGTTGAGCGCCATGGGTACATGCAGGTAGTGCGGGGTGCAGATGTGCAGCACATCCGGTTTTTGCGCATCCAGCATTTCGTCTAAACTTGCGTACGCTTTCGCGCCGGTTTCGAGCGCGACTTTTTGCGCTTTTCCCAATTTTATGTCGGCTACCGAAATGAGCTCGGCATCCGGGTTGCTCATGATACTTTGAATGTGCGCGCCCGATATGCCGCCGCAGCCGACCAATGATATTTTCATA
>CAYUWQ010000080.1:6574-7917 GCA_964448455.1 uncultured Eubacteriales bacterium
AGGTCAACGGGTTTGCCGAGCCACGAGGAAAGGTGCGCTGCATTCGATATCATCAGCCCGTTAATGCCTTCTTCCCCCCTGCCGACCAGCGGTTCGCCGCGCAGGATGTTTGCCGCGAAAACATTGAGAACGCCCGGATGCTGCGGATTGTAACCATCCGTTTCAAGTGTGGTCCAAGTGCCCTTTGGCTTGCCGAAACCGCTGGGCGAAGTGGCGCAGTGTTCGCTGGTGGAAACATCAAGTTTATACAGCTTCAGTTCATTGTTTTCACACACAATGTGGCCTTTGTCCATCGTGATCTCAAGCCGGTTTGTGCCCGGCGCGTCACCGGTGGATGTGATGAACACCCCTGTCGCGCCGTTGGGGTATTCGGCATAAATGGTGACATCATCTTCCACTTCGATATCGTGCCACTTGCCTTCATGGCAAAATGCCTGGATTTTGGACGGCATGCCGCAAATCCACTGCCAGAGGTCCAAATTGTGCGGACACTGGTTGAGCAAAACCCCGCCGCCTTCGCCAACCCAGGTTGCGCGCCAGCCGCCGGAATTGTAATAGGACTGGGTGCGGTACCAGTTAGTGATAATCCAGTTGACGCGGCGGATTTCGCCGAGTTCCCCGCTTTGAACCACTTCGCGCAGTTTGCGGTAAAGGCAGTTGGTGCGCTGGTTGTACATAATCGCGTACACTTTATCACTTTTCGCGGCAAGCTCATTGGCCTCCCTGACATTTTTTGTGAAAACCCCGGCGGGTTTTTCCGTCAGCGCATGCAGGCCTTTGTTCAGCGCGTACATGGTATAGATCGGATGGAAATAATGGGGTGTCGCGATAACGACCGCGTCACAGGTGCCGGAATCCATCAGTTCCTCCGCCGTATTGAAGCAAAGTATCTCCGGCAGCGCGTCTTTCACCGCCTCAAAGCGCTCGGGGTCGATATCCGCGACCGCAGTCAGGCGCATTTCCTGGAGCTGACCTTGTAAATAATAGTTAAAATGACTCGAGCCCATATTGCCCAGGCCGATGATGCCGTACCGCACAGGCTGAACTTTCTCCGCCAGATTATGGCAGGCGGCACAGGCGGCCGCAAAGGATGCTTTGTTGTCGGGATAGGTGAATCTATCTTTGATGGACGGCGTTTCGCCTGCCTTCTCAAGCCCTTGGAAACCGGCAAACACTTTAAGATGCGGCTCGACCGAAAGAATACGGGCGCCTTCTTTTTTTGAAAAACGGCGGATTACTTCCTCTAGGTTACCGTCTCCTTCGCCTGCGGGAACGACAAAGCCGGTTTCCTTCATCGCATCCTTCACATGAAGATATTCGATATAAGGCTCCAGCATTTCATA
>CAYUWQ010000081.1:0-7859 GCA_964448455.1 uncultured Eubacteriales bacterium
CCCACCGGCATCGCGATGATTACCGTAAAAGACGGCGATAATTTCATCATAGTTGACCCCGGAGCGAATGCCGGGCTGACACCGGTTATGATTGACGGCGTTGAAGAGCTGATAAAAGAGTGTTTTATTGTTGTAATACAACTTGAAATACCCTTGGAAACGGTTGAAAAGACAATCTGTCTGGCAAAAAAGCACGGCGTCAAGGTGCTGCTCAATCCGGCGCCGGCAGTCAATTTACCGAATGAGCTGCTGCAAAAAGTTGACATCATTACGCCGAATGAAAAAGAATGCGAGCGTCTAACGGGGTTGGCAGTAAACAGCGTTGAGGACGCGAAAGCGGCTTTGCGTCTTCTGAAAGACAAAGGAATCCCGCAGGTTCTGATTACCCTGGGTGCCGGCGGAGTCGTTTACAACTGCGGCGATGAGGTTGTACACAAGCCTGCCCGGTGTGTAGAAGCGGTGGACTCCACCGCCGCCGGGGACGCCTTCACAGGCGCGCTGGCGGCCGCACTTGCCGCGGGCGAGGATATTCACAGCGCAGTAGAGTTTGCCAATGCCGCCGGCGCGCTGACGGTTACCAAGAGCGGGGCGCAGCAATCCCTGCCGGCCGGAAAAGATGTTGACGATTTCATGGTGAAATGGAAAAATTCGAGAGGATGTTCAACATGAATAAAGTTGGAATCACCCCGATGACCTTGGATGAAGCCAAAAAACTGGGCATCGATTCCTGGGGCATATGGGAATGTGAACCGAGTGTGTTCGACTGGTCCTATTCCGCCAAAGAGACCTGCTTTGTGTTTGAGGGCGATGTGATTGTAACCGCGGACGGTGAGGATTACCACATCGCACCGAATATGCTGGTCGTATTCCCGAAGGGGATGAACTGTGTCTGGAATGTGAAGAAAACCATTAGAAAAGCCTACAAGTTCGGCTAATAAATAAATATAACAATTCAATAATGAAAGTGATATAATAGTTGTGTGGTTAAATCTGGGCGAAAGAGGGTTTTATTGTGAAAACCTTTAGGAATTGTCTGGCTTTTCTATTGGCGGTTATTATTATATCGGGAAATATCCCCTACAAACTTTTACCGGAGGCCGGCGAAGGTGCGAAGGGGATTTTTACTGTCCGCGCGGCGGCAGTTGATGAAGATATTTACAACTATACCCTCTTGAACGGCAATGCTACTATCATAAGTCTCAAGCAAAACATCAGCGGCAACATCGTTCTCCCGGCTACCCTGGATGGCTATCCTGTAACCGGTATCGGATACAATGTCTTTTACAATGTTCGCTACTCGATCACAAGCGTGACAATACCGGTTGGTTATACGCATATCGGCCAGAGTGCGTTTTCCGGCTGTATTTATATTACTGCCGTTTCGCTGCCGACGGGTTTGCTAAGCATTGGCAATTCGGCCTTTAAAGATTGTTCGAAGCTTGCGAGCATTGTTATCCCCGATAGTGTGACCGAGTTTGGAGACAGCGTTTTTGAAAACTGTACGCTTTTAACTGATGCCGTCCTCGGCAACGGCATCCAAAGCATTGGAACCAGAGCATTCTATGCCTGCACTTCCTTAAGGAATGTTACCTTGCCAAGCGGCTTAAAAAGCATCGGTGACCATGCGTTCAATGGCTGCGACTGGCTGCAGGCGGTCACCTTTCCCGCTACAGTAGAAACAATCGGCGAATACGCGTTTATGGGCTGTTACTGGATTCGAAGCCTCATTATACCAAACAGCGTGACGAGCATCGGGAAAGGCGCTTTTTATAGCTGCACGCTCTTAAACAGTTTGACCCTCTCCGACAGCCTCACCGAGATATCGGAGCAGGCCTTTTGCAACTGCCCTTATCTGACAAGCGTAACCATCCCGTCGGGTGTTGGGGCAATCGGTAACGGCGCTTTCCAGGACTGCACAAGATTATCGAATTTGACATTACCCAACGGATTGCAAACAATCGGAGAAAGCGCATTTTTATTCTGTCATGGTTTAACCGTTGTCGAGATTCCGAACACAGTTCACACTTTGAGCAGGCAGGCATTCAGCACTTGCCAAAACTTAATTGCCGTAACCATTCCCGACTCTGTTGTGACATTCGGCACGAATATATTCAACAACAGCTTGAATGTTACGGTATACTGCAATATCGATTCCGAAGCCGAGTATTATGCCTATAACAACAGCATACCCTACCTCTATATCGCGCCTTTTACCATCGAATTTGATGCCAACGGCGGCATGGGCGGCACCATTGTCACCCAAAATTGCGGCACGGCTTTAACTGCCCCGCCGGTCACAAAAATCGGCTATACCTTAACGGGTTGGGCACCTGCCGTCCCTCCCGCCACACCTGCGGAGAATATAACATATTACGCGCAGTGGACCGTCAACAAATACACCATCACCTTTGACGCGAACGGAGGCATCGGGGGGAAATCAACCCTGATGAGCTGGGGTGCCGCGCTTGTGCCGCCTGTCGTCACGCGGGAGCTGTATCTTTTTAACGGGTGGGTGCCATCGGTTCCTATGAATGTCCCGTTGGGGGATGCAACCTACATCGCCCAATGGGTGCCAATTTATTCCTACACCATATCGGGCGGGGAAGTGACGATTACCGGCTGTAATACGGGAGTAACCGGGGCAGTAATTATTCCGGACGAATTCGAAGGATATCCGGTGACAGGCATCGGTTATCAGGCATTCCAAAACTGTACCGGCATAACAGGCATCACAATCCCGGCAAGTGTTACCTTTATTGACGCCCGCGCTTTTATGGGCTGCACGGGTTTGACCGCCGTGACAATTCCGGCAGGTGTCACCAGCATCGGCAACCAGGCGTTTCAGGACTGTACGGCGCTCGCTTCCATCACCGTTCCCACATCGCTTGCGGGTATAGGCGGCGCTGCTTTTGCCAACACCGCCTGGATGAACGCCAAGCCGGACGGCCCGGTTACGATCGGCAGTGTGTTTTACCGGTATAAAGGCACCATGCCTGCCGGCACAACCGTAACGGTTAGCACAGGGACGCTGGGTATCGCGGGAGGCGCTTTTTCCGGCTGTACAGGGCTTACCGCCGTTGACCTGCCGGAAACCCTGACAACCATCGGTGCTAACGCCTTTTCCGGCTGCACGGGGCTTGGCCGTACCGTTATCCCCCAAAGCGTCACCGCTATCGGCGCACAGGCGTTCAACAACTGCACGGCAATGACCTACTGCTGCTATCCGGATTCCTACGGGCATGTATATGCCGCCGCAAACGATATTCCGCACACCCTGGTGGTTAAGATTACCTTTGACGCCAACGGCGGCAGCGGGGGCACAAGCACGGCGATGGCTATCGGCTCGGCACTTTCAGCGCCGACAGTTACCCGGTCCAGTTTTGTTTTCAACGGCTGGTCGCCGGCGTTGCCGGCAACCGTGCCGGAAGAACCTGTCACCTATGTGGCACAATGGACAACTGTGTTCAGTTATACGGTTAAAGAATCCATTGCGACAGTAACCGGCACGAATACAGCGATTAGCGGCGAACAGGAAATACCGGCGGCGCTTGGCGGTTATCCGGTAAAAAATATCGGTGAAGCGGCTTTCCGGAATATGACTGGAATCACCTCCATGACCATTCCGGACGGGATGCTGACCATCGGCGGCGGAGCGTTTGACGGCTGCTCAGGGCTGACAACCGTAATTATCCCGGCAAGCGTGCGGGATATCGGAACCAACGCATTCCGGGGCTGCCCCGGTTTGACGCTGTATGTCTACCCAAGATCGCGCGCAATGCTGTATGCCGAAAACAACCATCTCAACTATAGAGTTTTCGTAACCGTAACCTTCAGCCTCAACGGCGGGACAGGTACCGTGCCGGCACCGCAAAGCGGTTTAGACGGTGATGAAGTGATAATACCTCCGCAGGGCGATATCACCCGGACAGGTTATCACTATTTAGGCTGGGCACCGTCTCCTACGGCGACGGAGGCTTTTGCAAACTTCACGATGCCGCCGGATAATATAACACTCTATGCGGTTTGGAGCAGGATACCGGCTATATCCCCGTTCAGCGGCGCAGCAACAATCATCAACACACAGAGCAATTATATTTACGGTCTCGCATCCGGAATCACGCAGGCTGAGTTTGAAAGCGGTTATATTGCCATAACCGGCAACGGCCGGCTGGAATATACCTTGCCGTCCGGCGGCTTCGGCACCGGGACACAGGTGAAAGTAATTGATAATATAACAGGGCTGGCGGTGCAGATATTCACCATCATCATCTTCGGCGATTTGAACGGCGACGGCAGTATTGACAGCATGGACGCGGGAAAAGCCGTTGATTTTGAAAACTATTTGGAACCGTGGGTCCCGGCGGACGATGCCCTATATATCAAAGCAGGGGATTTGAACGGTGACGGCAGTGTGGACAGCCTGGATGCCGGCAAAATCGTTGATGCCGAAAACTATATTATTACAGTCGATCAGGTAACGGGTCTGGCATAACAAATTAAAATCTTTAAGAAAAAAAGGAGGCTGCCCGGTTCGGACAGCCTCTTTTATCTTTCGTCAGCGGTTTTGATGCATCAGACCGTTTTTTTCAAGATAACTCTTCATCGGCAGCACCCAGTCGGTTTGCAGGATGTCAAAACCCCTTTTCGCCAGCCAGCCCCAGCCGGCATCCGGGTTGCCGGTGACGGAGATGTCGTCCGTGTGTCCGGCGGATTCAACCGTTTTGTAATTGAACACAATGGCATTGGCCCAGACAATCAGGTTTTGCCGGTGCATTTTATGAAGAAATTCTGCGCTCGCCACTTCGCTGTCATCATCGCCGAAGTGCGCTTCAATGCCGATTAAGCGGATGTTTCTTTTGAGCAGGTCCTGCGTGCAGTCATCCTCGTTCCAGACAAACGGCAGGTAGGGGATGTCCGGCGCCGCCTGTTCCAGCACATCAATACATTCGTCCGCAGGGAAGGATTTGGCAATTACCCGGTCCTGCAGTTTGTGCCGGCGCACGCAGGCGGTAATGTCGGCAATATTATCCCAGAATTTGTCAAGGTTGATAAAGCACCGCTGCCCGAACGCCTCGAAGATTTCATCAAGCGTGCTGACACCCTGCGTTGTCGCGGTGCCGTCGCCGTTGCAGTAGCGCAGTTGCCGGACTTCCGGTACGGTCAGTTCGGTGATGCGTTTGTCGCTGCGCAAATGTGCCGCTTCCAGCCCGGGGTGGAAAACGAAGAGTTCGCCGTCCCGGCTTTTTGTAATGTCAATTTCCAGTATATCCGCGCCTTGCACCAGCGCGGTTTCGTAGGATGCCATAGAGTTGCAGGGGATGTTGCCGCCGGCCACGCCCCGGTGCGCGGCGATAAGCAGGCCGTTTTTGGCAGCATCCCGGATGATATCATTCATATTGCCCTCCCAAAAGTTAACCGGCAGTTCAAATCTTGCCAATGACGCTGTCAAGCAGCGCTTTTTGCCCGTCGTCAAGCGCGGCAAACGGCCGCCGGCAGGTGCCGCAGGGGATGCCCTGTTTTGTCAGCACATATTTGACGCTTGACTTTATATCCGTTGCAATCAGCGCCTCAATAATTTCGTTTGCTTCGCGCTGGCCGGCCGCCGCGTCCGCGACATTGCCGGCACTAAAACTGTTCAGAATCCTTAAAAACTTTTCGGGCATTACATTATAAGTGCTCCCGATCGCGCCCTGAACTCCTACCGGCAGCGCGTTGACGAAGATTTCGTCAAAACCGTTGAGCAGACACAGCGCCGGATATTTTTTACGCAGCCGGCTGAGTTCAAACATATCAATGGATGTAAATTTAACCCCGAAGACATCACAGGCGGACATAATGGTGCCGATGTTTGAGCTTGTGACGCTCACGCCGGACAGGAGGGGAATGTTGTAAACAATCAGCGGCAGCTGCGCGGCGTTTTGAATGATTTTGTAGTACTCCGCAATCTCTTCAAAGGTGAATTTAAAATAAAACGGCGGCACGGCGGACACCGCGTCCGCGCCTGCCTTGGCGGCATGGGCGGCCAGCTCGCCCGCCCTGTCCGCCCAGATGTCGCCCACATGGGCGATAACGGGCACACGGCCGGCTGTTTCGTTGATGACCGTTTCCAGTATCTTTTTTCGCTCTTCCTTCTCCAAAAGAAAGCTTTCGCCGGTGCTGCCGCAGACATAAAAGCCGTTGACGCCCTTTTCAATCAGCCGGTTCACCAGCATTTTCAGCGAATTGTAATTCACCGAATAATCCTCGTTGAACGGGGTGACAAGCGCGGGAATAATGCCGTTAATATTCATCATCAAACCTCTTCCCTTTACGGTAATTCTTTTAAATGAATAGTAGCATATCACCTGTTCAAAGTCAAAAATAAATTGCGCCGGCAACCCGCTGTGAAACATTGCAAGATGAAGGCGAAACGGCTATAATAATTTTAATGCAAATTATATTCATTTCAAATAATAATACTCAGATTTGGGGAGAAACAGCCGATGTCGAAATACGATTACACCAAAACCATGATGATGAAACTTTTTATGGCGCACCCGGACTGCAAGGGCGGCAGTATAGTGGATTGCGATTTCCAACGGACGATGGAAATCGTCAAACAGGTTGACACGCTCACATTAGGCGCGCCGAAAATCATCTACCTCGTCGGCTGGCAGTACAACGGGCATGACGATAAATATCCCGCCTTTGACGCGGTCAACCCCGCGCTGAAAAGGCCGCAGGACGCGACCGCGCTGGAGAGTATGCTGTGGCTGATTGAGGAGTCAAAAAAATTCAACACCGTCATCAGCGTGCACATCAACTTTGCCGATGCGTATGACAACTGCCCGATGATGGCAGAATACAGAGCACACAACGCCCTCATCCGCGACCGTCACGGTAAACCGGCGGCGATTGAAAATTATAACGAACAGCCCTGCTATAAAATAAGCTACAAAGAGGAATGGGAAAGCGGGCTTTTCCACAAACGCATGCAGGCGCTGTTCGAGCTGCTGCCCGTCAAAGAAGCCGGCACGGTGCATGTGGACAACTTCCAGTGTTATGTCAACCGCAAGCCAAAGGTTAGCATGAAAACCATGCAGGCATACCGCAAAAAGATGATTGATTATCTCGCCGAAAACGGCGTGGATATCACCTCCGAGTTCACCTACCGGGAAGGACCGCTGACAGTGCTGAACTACGGCACCCTTGTCCGGGGTGTTTTATGGTGGCTGTATCCCATCGATACGCTCGGGCAGCTCCCGGCCATCTGGTGGGTGGACAAGCTCAAGCGGCGCGAGATTTTCCGCATTTATCCCGAACGGTATGCCGGCGGTGTACTCAAGGGCAAATACGGCAAAATCCTGTACGGCAACCTCCACGGTGAGGAACTGTGGCGGTTTAACGAAGGGGACCCCGATGCCTGGCATAAGGAATTCCTACACCAGTTCACCGCGTACAATATCCCATATTTTTACCTGGCAACCCTTAAAAAAGAAAAACTCGCCGGCCGCGGCAAAAAGCTGCGGATGGAGTACGAGGACGGCACGATATCCTACCTGCGCGAGCAGAAGATAGCCAAAAACGGCGTGGTCATGAAAATTGAAGACGACCTGTTGTTGCCGTTACCTTTTAAAGCGGACACTTACATTGCGTACAGCAAAAACGGCCGCAAGCGTGTTTGGCAATTGCCCGTGCATCGGTACAAATCGGCAAAACTGTATGACATCAGCGCCCAAGGGCTCCGGTTCATCGGGGAAACACCGGTTGACAGCGGCCGGATTTCGCTGGATATTAAGCCGGAGCAGGGCGTGATGGTGGAGTTGCAAAAATAAAAAAAGGTTTTTTTCGGCGTTTCATCGTATAAAGTAATTGTCGGC
>CAYUWQ010000082.1:0-7742 GCA_964448455.1 uncultured Eubacteriales bacterium
CTGCCGATATCCGAGCGGCACCACGAAGCCTGCGCCGCCGTTAAAACAAAGCTCGCCAACGCCGGTATCCGCGTAATGCTGGACGATCGCAGCGAGAAAATGGGTTATAAAATCCGCGAAGCCCAGCTGAACAAAATTCCCTATATGCTTGTTGTGGGCGACAAAGAAGTGGAGGACGGCACCGTTTCGGTCCGTAAGCGCGGCGAAGGTGATTTGGGCGCAATGGCTATCGATGATTTCCTCGGGCTGGCGCTCAGGGAGATTGCGGAGAGAGTTATCTTTTAAACTTATCAATATTCAATACTTCATAAAATGCAATGGGGGCGGAAGAAATTCCGCTCCTTTTAACTGGTTTCATAAGGTTTCAAAATCGGGAATTAGCATGACTGCTGAATTGAAATGGCGTTAATAATATTTCAATATTTATGCAATAACGCAGTCATCAATTGTCTAATTATATGTATATTTTATTATTTTATATGTCTGATTATATGCATTTGTTCTTGACAAATTGATAATCCATGTTACAATGATATCGTCTTGATTATTAAAAGGATGTGATATTGATGCTGAAAAGAAAAATGCTTGACTGGCTAATTGAATGGAAGAACAAGAAAAATAAGGAGTGCCTGCTTGTCAAAGGCGCAAGACAGATAGGAAAAACCTTCATCATCGATCAGTTCGGCAAAAAATGTTATAAAAGTTATATCTATATCAACTTCATCGAAACGCCGGGACTTGTTGATATTTTTGCCGGAGATTTGTCGGTGGACGAAATTCTCAAACGAATGTCCCTATCGATACCGAATATTAAGTTTATTGACGGTGATACGCTGATCTTTCTTGATGAGATACAAAAATGCCCTCAGGCGAGAACCGCGTTCAAGTTCTTTGCTCTTGATAACAGATATGATGTGATTGGCTCCGGATCGCTCCTTGGCATCAGCTATAAAGAAGCGACATCAATTCCGGTTGGTTATGAAACACAGATAGAAATGCACTCGCTTGATTTTGAGGAGTATCTGTGGGCTAACGGATTTGATGACAAGGCGATATCGTATTTGAAAGAATATTTTGACAAGAGGGAAAAAGTGCCGGTGTCAATGCATGAATCCATGATGAAACACTTGCGCGAATATATTGTAGTCGGCGGAATGCCGGCCGTTATTAACAAGTATCTTGAAAGCCGAAATTTCTCGGAGGTTCAAAACGAGCAGCAAAAAATCATCGACAGTTACCTTGATGATATTTCCAACTATGCTCAAACCGTTGAAAAGCCAAAAATCAGGAACTGTTATCTATCCATTCCTAAACAGCTGGCAAAGGAAAACAAGAAGTTTCAATTTTCCGTTGTCGAAAAGCGTTCAACTGCACGGAAATACGAAAACAGCCTTGAATGGTTGCGTGATGCAAACCTTGTGAGGTTTTGTTATTGTATTTTCACACCGGCATTCCCACTTGTCGCATATGAAAAAGACAACTGGTTTAAGCTTTATCTGAATGATATCGGAATTCTCGTGTCAATGTATGGCTTTGAAATGAAAAAGGCAATCATCGACGGCACTTTAACAGGTGATGCCAAGGGTGGAATTTACGAAAACTTGATAGCTGATATACTCATTAAAAAGGGCTTCAGGCTCGACTATTACCGGAATGAGCACAACTCCCAAGAAATTGAATTCCTGATTTCGAATGAGTCGCATATCGTTCCTATAGAAGTTAAATCCACAAACGGTTCGACACTTTCGCTCAATGAAATGCTCAAGCGGCCCGATATAAAATACGGTTACAAGTTAATTTCCGGGAACATCGGTGTAGCGGACAAAAAGATCACGATGCCGCTGTATATGGCAATCTTTTTGTGATTACGGATAGCTACAACACAGCGGAACAGTTAATCTGTTTATACGAACAAATGCAGCAGGGACGGAAAATTTCCGCCCCTGCCGTATTTTTGTTGGAGATTGCTTATGTGGTTATTAATCTGCCGGTACGGCATCGCAACTCCGCCCGTCTCTGTTCATCGGGCCTCTGCCTTGATGAAGTTCTTTGCCGATTGTGTCCGCCTGTTCCTGTGTAATTATTCCGTCTGCAACAAGCGACGCTAACGGTTTGACTTCCGCGCCTCTAAAACTGTCCATGTAGGTCTTTCTGTCCGCTTTGCTCATGGCAGCGGCCGCGTCACGGGCTGCTTTTCTTGCCGCTTCGGCAGCGTTTATTGCCGCAGTAATCTTATCTGCCTGGTCCTGCGTAATGGTGTTTTCCGCCACAAATTTGTCCAGCGCGGTTTTCAGTTCTTCCTGATGTTTAAGTTCCCTTTGCGCTTCGAAATTTGCTTTTAAAGCGTCCGCTTTCTCCTGCGTGAGGATGCCGTTTGTCACCAGGTCAGCAAACAAGCCGGCTTTCGGTTTTGATTTGTCCGCGGTTAAAAAGGCCGTTATGCCATCACTTTCCGCCTGGGTGATGATGTTCGCGGTTACCGCGGCCTGCAAATCCTCTGCCATACGCGCCGCCATTTCAGCATCCGGCGCGCCCCTTCTGCCGCCGGGACCTCTGCCGAACTTTTCCATCGCGGCTGCAGCGGTTGTTGTTTCCGCTGCGTTTTCGGCGCTTACGGCGCTTACGGCAAATGCCGTGGCGGACACAACCATGACGCTCGCGATTACCCCCGCGAAAATCCTTGCCAATTTGTTGTTTTTCATTTTTCCAACACTCCTTTTCATCGTTTTTGGATATTTGCTGACTTCAGTATATGCCTCCAATGTGACGGCTGAGTGATGAAAAACGGATGTTTTTGTAAAGTGTTTATGAGCAAGGTATGAATTTCGAAAAATTAGCGGAATTATGCTGCGAGTTTACATTTTTCATAAAGTTTCATTGAAAAACCCGTCTATTCTAAATTGATTGTTTTAATTAGACGGGTTTTCGTTTAAATCAATGCCACGCGCGGGCTGTCCAAATGTTGGTGCGCATATCAAATTTTTCTTTGTCTTTATAGTATTTTTGCACCGCGGCTTCATACATTTTCTGTTCCTCGCCGGTCATTTTACTCCTGTCCCGCGCACGGCAGAAAAGGTCAAGGTAAGTCACCGACATCTTTGAGCGGCGAATCCGCTGCAGCTCATCTTCATGTGCGGCCAGCGCCTCCGCTTCGTTCCAAAGGGCTATTGCCTCATCAAGGCATGGAATGAAGTCCGCAAGATACGAGTCGGCGGCAATCTCCTGATACGGCTGCGGAATATATGCTTCGGACAACGGGTCGCTCCCCATAAAGCCTGTGTCCATTCGCTGAAAACAGCCCATATGATAGGTGCGCGTGGTCTCATGAAGCAAGCGTATGTATGCATTGATACTGCGCCAACCCGCGCCGAAATACCCTTCCAAAAACTCGCGCATATGCGTGTCATAGTCACTTTGCGTCATGTACGGATTCCAGAGCAGCCGCGATACAAGATATGCCCTCAAGTCACCGAGGTCGCCGGTGTAGGTGCCCGGCGTGTCTTCCTCAAACATATGTATCGCATTATTTTCCGCAAAGAAACGGGCATTCTCACGCAGGACTTCTAAATTCGGGAACGGCGCGAGGTAACAGGAATAGTTGGTCGCATAGTCCCATATGGAGATTTTGTCGCATATCCCCTGCCATTCCTTCAATTCCGGCGCGAATTTGCCGGCGTTTTTCTCGCAGGTTTCATCGGCCAGCGTATGCCTGAAACACGCCTCAATCGTACAGTAGCGTATCATTACATTTTTACGCGGTTTTGTTATTTTCGGGGCTTTGCGGGTATATTGGTAGGCAAATGTCTGCACCAAAACATCCGGGAACTCCTCTTCGACTGCTTCAGCCACGGCGTTGACAAAACGGAGCATCAGCCCGCTCGGGCTGCCTTCCTGCGCGTCAACCGCGGCGCAATCCGGGCATTCGCAATACCTGGTGTTATCGTTTTGCGAAACATCAATGATGGTGGCGCCGGGGTTTTCGCGAAGGCGCTGACGCACATTTTCCGTTACAATTTGCAGAACATCCGGGTTTGTCAGGCAAAGCTGGCCGCAGTCACGGTCAAACACATTCCCCGCGGGTATCCGCTTGCCGTTATAGAGCGAGTAATACTCGGGGTGTTCGGTAAAATACAGTTCCGGGTCGCAGAGTTTTTCAAAGGTGTGGCATCCGCCGATTGTCTTGAGCACCCCGCCGTACTGTTCACTCAGCGCAAAGGCTGCTGTGTTCAGCGCCTCCCATGCGGCAAACCGCACATCCGAGGTGTGGCCAAGCCAATCATGATTCCGCAGCTCAAACACGGGGTTTGAGGCATCGGTCAGCCCCGCGGGTACGCTGCTGTTGCCGCCAAAGAGTTTGTTAACCCCCGGCGCAAATTTTCTGAAACCAATATATTTTTCGAGAAAACGGTAAACCGCATAAAGCGTTCCCCGGTCAATCGCGCCGTACAAATACAGGTTTTTTTCGTCGGTCGCAATCACATAACCGTCGTACTTTATCCCCCGCCTTGAACGGTCAGCCGCTTTACCGATGAAGATGCTGTGCCCCGCAGGTGCGGCAACAATCGGGAGGTCAACCCCTGCTGCTTCAAAAATATGCGCGGCAAGTTCCTGCGCGGCGGTTTTCTCCGCCGCGCTTGCGTTTTGCGGCAAAACGATTTGAAACACCGAAATGTCTTGCCCGCATATTTTGATTGTCTTCTTTCCGCTCATGAGCATCTTCCTCCTCAAACACAATTCATGGGGAGTTGTTGATTACACATTAAACCGGAACAGCACGATATCCCCGTCCAGCATAACATACTCCTTGCCCTCGCTGCGGACAAGGCCTTTTTCTTTTGCCGCAGCCATCGTCCCAAGGGCTACATGTTCGTCGAAGCTGATAACCTCCGCGCGGATAAAGCCCTTTTCAAAGTCGGTGTGGATTTTACCCGCCGCCTGCGGGGCTTTTGTGCCTTTCTTGATGGTCCACGCCCGCACTTCATCCGGCCCGACGGTTAAAAACGAGATGAGTCCCAGCAGCCGGTAGCTTTCCTGTATCAGAATATCCAAACCGCCCTGCTCGACGCCGAGTTCGGAGAGGAACATCTCTTTTTCTTCTTTTTCCAGCGAGGCAATCTGCGCTTCCAGCTCCGCGCAAATCGGCAGAACTTCCGCGCCTTCTTCCCTGGCAATGGCGCAAACAGTGTTATACCGTTCGTTCGTTTCGATTTTGTTGACAAAGTCCTCTTCGCTGAGGTTGCACGCGTAAATAACCGGTTTTGAGGTCAGGAGCGCGACAGAGTCGAGTATCGCCTTTTCCTCATTGTCGCAGTCCACATTGCGCGCGGGGATTTCTTTTTCAAGCTCCGTTTTGAGTTTTTTGAGGAACTCGATTTCCCTCGCCACGGTTTTGTCGCCCTTCATGGCTTTTGCGCCGCGCTCAATGCGCCGGTCAATCATTTCCAGGTCGGCGAAAATAAGTTCCAGGTTGATTGTTTCAATATCCCGCTTGGGGTTGATATCCCCTTCCACATGGATAATGTCGTCGTTTTCAAAGCAGCGCACCACATGGATAATCGCGTCCACCTCACGGATATGGGAAAGGAATTTGTTGCCGAGCCCTTCCCCGCGGGACGCGCCTTTGACAAGCCCGGCAATGTCCACAAACTCAATCATGGCATGGGTTGTTTTATGCGGCTTATACATGCCGGATAAAACATCCAGACGGGTATCCGGCACGGCGACCACGCCGACATTCGGTTCAATGGTGCAAAACGCGTAGTTGGCGGACTGGGCGCCCGCGTTTGTTATCGCGTTAAAAAGTGTGCTTTTGCCGACATTCGGCAAACCTACTATCCCTAATTTCATCGTGAAACATCCTTTGCTTATTTATTGTATTAAATTATATGGCTTTGAGAGGTGAAAATCAAGTGCCGCGGGATGTGAACCGATTTGCGAATTGCAAAAGTGAGGTGTTTGGTGTAGAATAAACGAAACCCCCATGCTTGCATGACAAAAGGAGACTTTAATTGATGAAAGGCGTTTGCCGTTTACTGTCATTTATATTGATACTTTTTCTGATTGCCGGCTCATTCGGCGGCTGCGGCGGCGGTTCAACAGACGAACCCGCCGCTGACGAAACAACCGTACCGGGCGAGGAAACCGTTCGCAATCTAAAACTCCCCTATTTTAAATCGGAACCGCTCCATCCGTTTAAGGCGGCAAGCCTGGTCAACATTCAGCTGGCATCCCTCGTGTATGACGGCCTTTTCACCCTGGACGCAAGCTGCAACCCCGAACCCGTTATTGCATCCGGTTATGTCAAGGACACATTGAGTGTAACCGTCAATATCAAAGCCGGATTGGTTTTTTCCGACGGAACCCCGCTGACCGCAGAGGATGTGGTCTATTCCTTTAATCAAGCGAAGTCTTCCCCCGCTTTTGCCGCCCGGTTGGAAAACTTTGGTTCCGCTAAAAAGACTGGTACCGCCGGCGTTATTTTTAACCTAAAAACCCCAAGCCCTTACGCGGTTAACTGCCTGACTTACCCGGTGATTAAAAATAATGACACAACCGGCACACCCGTTGGCAGCGGCCGTTTTACGGTTGATGAAAGCGAAGTCAAACCTGTACTGACTGCAAACCCGTCAAGACTCGGCGGATTTTTACCGAGTATTAAAAAAATAACGCTGACCGAAACCGCAGATTCCCAAACGCTCGGTTACAGCCTCCAAATCGGCAATATTGATTTCACCTTTTCCGATTTGAGCGATGGCAGTTACCGGCGTATCAACGCGACCACTGCCGAAGTGGGGCTGAACAACCTTGTATTTCTGGGTTTAAACAGCAACGCCTCAAATCTGCAGGACGCCGCTGTGCGCAAAGCTATATCATTGCTCATCGATAAAAACGGCATTGCCGGCACAGCGTTTCAAGGCCATGCGAGAGCGGCGTTCACGCCCTTCAACCCGGATTTTACAGGCAGTGCCGATTTTGCGTTCGAGCGTGACTTGAACGGGGCATCCGAGCTGCTCAATCTGGCGGGATTCAACAAATTCAATAACGCCGGCATCCGGTATAATTCCCCGAACAGTACGCTGACCTTCAGCCTGCTGGTCAATGCCGACAATCCGTACAAAACTGCCGCAGCGCAGCTTATCGCGCAGCAGCTTTCGGAGGCAGGGATAAAAATCAATGTATCGGCACTGGCCTTTGATGCCTATTTGTCCGCTGTGCAAGCGGGAACATTTGACCTGTACATTGGTGAAATCCTGCTGACGCCGGACATGAATCTGAACCCGCTGCTGGCATCGGGCGGCAGCGCCGCTTACGGCATCAACACCTCTGCCGGGGCGGCAAGCGCGGCTTACAGTCTTTTTATTAACGGCATGACCGATATCAAAGGTTTCGTCGATGTTTTCACCGCGGATTTGCCGTTTGTGCCGCTTTGTTACCGCAACGGCATTGCTATGTACGCGCGCGAGCTGAAGATGTCCCCGGCATGCAAAGCGGACGATGTTTTTTGCGACATTCAAACCTGGTCGTTTTAACACCAACAGCCCGGTGTCCGTCGGCAGTCAAATTGTGCTTGCCGATTATATTGTATTCTTGTATAATTAGGAATAACCTTTACAGGGAGGTCGTTTGATTGATCAGAATGGAAAACCATCTCGGTATCATCGAAATTTCGCAGGGGTATTTTTCAAAACTCATCGGCAATGCCGTTTCATCCTGCTTCGGCGTCGCCGGTATGGCAAACAGCA
>CAYUWQ010000083.1:0-7664 GCA_964448455.1 uncultured Eubacteriales bacterium
TTGAGCCGCGAGAAATCCTCGCGGTCTTTTTCTTCCAGCGCGCCGGTGATATATTTCACGGTGGATTTGAAGCGCGGGATAATCACATTGTCCAGCGCGTTGGTGCGCTTCTGCGTTTTTTTAATCGCGTCCGCGAGCCGGTAAACGCTGCTTTCCACCTCGGCGAGTTCCACCGTCAGGCGCTTGACTTCATCAAATTTCAGGTAGGTCTCATCCAGCTGGGAGTTGGTCAGGTCAAGCCCGTAATAGATTTCCACCGGGCGTTCCGCTAAGGTCACCGTCGGCAGTTCCACACCCATGACACTGCGAAAGTCCATTTCCAGCCCATCGTCAACGGGGATGGTCATGGCGGATTCCCGGCAGACGCCCAGCGTGATATGCGCCCGCTGCAGGGCGGCGTATGCTTCGGCATAGGTTGCGGAGATTTCGGCTTGGATGACATTCGCGCGGTCAATCATCAGCATCATTTCACGCACAAGGATGTTACGCTTGCGGTCCATCAGGTCGTAACCGAGTTTAGCGAGCGCGAGGGACTTTTGCGTGTTGATTAAATTATTTTTTGTCGGAAAAACCTGAGGTGACATGAAAGAAATATCCCCTTTCCTGCAGCATTCCAGCGGGAAATCAAATCGATAAAGTGAAATTTTTTATAAAATAGTTTTCAACTTTTAACTTTATACTTTCTGCTTCTAACTTCTTATTTCTCAATGTAATACTTGTCGAGCGTTTCGCTGTTCACGCGGTCAAGCATGTTGCGCGGCAGCAGGGACAAGAGTTCCCACCCCAAATCGAGCGTTTCCTCAATGGTCCGGTTGTCCGTATAGCCCTGGTTGAGGAACCGGCGCTCAAATTCGCGGCCGAACGCCATGGTCAGCCGGTCTTCTTCCGACAGCTCGTCTTCCCCGATAACGGAAGCGAGCGCTTTCGCGTCCTGCACCTTGGCGTAGGAAGAAAAAAGCTGGTTGGCCAGCACGGCGTGGTCTTCCCGGGTGAACCCTTTGCCGATGCCGTCCTTCATCAGCCGTGAAAGGGACGGCAGGATGCTGATGGGCGGGTAAACGCCCGTCGCGTCCAGTGCCCGGTCAAGCACAATCTGTCCCTCGGTAATATAACCCGTCAGGTCGGGGATCGGATGGGTGATGTCATCGTTGGGCATGGTTAAAATCGGTATTTGCGTCACAGAGCCCTTTTTGCCGTCGATAATACCGGCGCGCTCATAGAGGGAAGCCAGGTCCGAGTACAGGTAACCGGGGAAACCTTTTCTGCCGGGTATTTCACCTTTTGAGGAGCTGAACTCCCGCAGCGCCTCGGCGTAGGAGGTCATGTCGGTCAAAATAACCAGAATATTCATGCCCAGGTCATACGCCAGGTATTCCGCCGCGGTCAAGGCGCAGCGCGGTGTGATAATTCTTTCAATAATCGGGTCGTTGGAAAGGTTAAGGAACATAACGACCTTGTTCATAACATTGGATTCTTCAAACGAGCGGCGGAAATAATCGGCCACATCGTTTTTAACACCCATCGCCGCGAACACCACCGCAAAATCCTCGCCGTCCGCAATGGATGCCTGCCGGACAATCTGCGCCGCGAGCTCGTTGTGCTTCATGCCGGAGCCCGAGAATATCGGGAGCTTCTGCCCCCGGATAAGGGTGGCCAGGGCGTCGATGGAGGATATGCCGGTTTTGATATAGTTGCGGGGATAGAGGCGGCGCACGGGGTTAATCGGCGCGCCGTTGATGTTGCGCCGGCAGACAGGAAAAATCTCACCCATGCCGTCAATCGGCCGGCCGAGGCCGTCAAAGACCCTGCCGATAAGCTCCGGCGAAAGCGGCAGTTCCATCGGTTTGCCTGCCAGGCGGGTCAGCGTGTTTTCCATGGAAACACCCCGGGTGCCTTCAAAAACCTGCACGGTGATTCGCTTGCCGTCAATGCGGATAATGCGGCCGTGCCGCGTTGTGCCGTCGGCGAGTTTGAATTCCACCATCTCTTCATAGCTCGCGTCCTCGACATTGTCAAGAACCACAAGCGAACCGACAATCCGGTCCAACCCGGCATATTCGTATATCATGCGTTTCATCCTCCTCAGTTGGGAAACGATTGAGAAGCAGTAGAGAAGCAGTAGAAAAGCAGTTGGAGAGCGGCGGAAGCTTACGGGATAGGCTTTTTGTTTTTTTCGTACCCCTATTGATTTCCCATTGCTTCTCGTGACGCAGTCACGCTTCTCAACCGCTTATCAGTTTTCTCTCCGCTATTTCGAAAGCGTCGCGAGCGCTCGGTTGATATCGGTAATATAATTGTCAAGTATCTCCAACTTATCATTGGGCACATCGTATTTCATCGCGACAAGCTTGTCAAAAAGACCCAATGCGGTGATTTTGGCTATCGGTACCTTCAGCGCCAGCAGCTCCGCGGATTTGTTGTAAAGGTGCAGAATGCAGCGCATCATTTTAAGCTGTTTTTCAAGCGGAACATAGGTGTCCGTGGGGTCTGTGGCGTTCTGCTGCAAAAACCCGACCCGGATAATGCGGGTGATTTCGATAATCAGCTTTTGCTCGTCGGGCAGCACATCCACGCCGATGAGCTTGACGATTTCCATGAGCCCTTTTTCCTCCAGCAGCAAGGCATAGATGTCATTGCGGCATTGGATGAAATCGTCGCCGACATGTTCCCGGTACCATTCCGCCAGGTCCACAAAATATTCGCTGTAGCTTTCCGTCCAGTTGATGGCGGGGAAATGGCGGGCATAGGCAAGGGCTTTGTCCAGCGCCCAGAAACAGCGGGTGAAGCGTTTGGTGTTTTGCGTCACCGGCTCCGAAAAGTCGGAGCCCTGCGGGGATACGGCGCCGATTACGGTAATCGAACCTTCGCCGCCGGTTAAAGTGGTGAAATAGCCCGCCCGTTCATAAAACTCCGATAGCCGCGACGGCAGATAAGCGGGGAAGCCCTCGTCCGCGGGCATTTCCTCGAGCCTGCCGGAAATTTCGCGCAGGGCTTCCGCCCAGCGTGAGGTCGAGTCCGCCATGAGCGCGGTATGGTAACCCATATCGCGGTAATATTCGGCAATGGTGATGCCCGTGTATATCGACGCTTCCCTTGCCGCGACGGGCATATTAGATGTGTTGGCAATGAGCACCGTGCGGTCCGTGAGCGGCCGGCCCGTTTTCGGGTCGACAATCTCCGCAAATTCAGACAAAGCCTGTGTCATTTCATTGCCGCGCTCCCCGCAGCCGACATAAATGATAATGTCCGCGTCGCACCATTTGGCAAGCTGATGCTGTGTGACGGTTTTACCAGTGCCGAAGCCCCCGGGCACAGCCGCCGCGCCGCCTTTGGCGACAGGGTACAGGGTGTCCATGATGCGCTGGCCGGTAATCAGCGGACGGGTAAGGGGCAGGCGCTGCTTCACCGGGCGCGGTGTTCTGATGGGCCAGCGCTGGCATAAGGTCAGTTCATGGAGCTGACCTTTACTGTCCTTGACCTTTAAAATGACATCATGGAGTTTATAGCGGCCGTCAGGTGCGCATTCAACCGCTTCACCGCTCAAATCGGGCGGCAGCATGAGCCGGTGCGTTACAACCGGCGTTTCGGGGATTTCGGCGTAAAAATCGCCGCCCCGGAGTGTATCGCCAACCTGAACGAGCAATTTGGTTTCCCACAGGAACTCCTCGTCGAGCGGAGGAGCGTTTACGCCGCGCGCGATAAAATCACCTGTTTTTTTGGCGACTTCGCGCAGCGGATTCTGGATACCGTCAAAAATATTCCGGATAATGCCCGGACCGAGGGTCGCGCACATAGGTCCGCCGGTTGAATACACCGGCTGCCCCGGTTTGAGGCCGGAGGTGTCCTCATAGACCTGTATAATCGTAGCGTCGCTGCCGATGCCGATAACTTCGCCCGCGAGCCTGTTTTCGCTTACATAAACCATTTCGAGCATACCGAGGCCTGTTGCGCCTTTGATAGTCACAACCGGTCCGTTGATGCCGAAAATGCTGTTTTCACTGCCTATATCCATCGTGAATCCCGTTTCCTTTCCGGGTTTATTCTGTCAGTAAGTACCGCCCGCACCTAAAACGCCTGAACCGACAAGCCCGAACGCTCGTAAAAGCCTTGCTTTTGCTCGGCCAGTCTGGCATCAAGCGTATCGTCCAGACGGATGCTGCTCGCCGTGCTGACCGCCTTGCAGCCGCCGATGAGGATACTGTCATCCGCTTCAACTTTGCTGTTTGAACCCGCTGCCTGCAGCAGGCTGTCTTTATATTTCAAATCCGCAGTTTTTACAAAAATAGTTACCGGTTTTCCGCCGTATACGGCGGCTATTTTTACGGCGCTTTTTTGCAGAAACAGCTCGTAATCAGCGGATTTTACAAATGCTTTGAGTTTTTCCGCCACCGCGGTGAAAACGGCGTCGGTTATTTCGCTGCGCGCGGCGGCAAGCTCGTTGCGCAAGCCGGTTTCCAGCAGCGAGCGTGTCCGGTTGGCCTGCGCGAGCACCTTGGCCGTCTCCGCTTTAATGTACGCCTCGCTGCGCTGCGCGGCCTCCTGTTCGGCCTTTTCCTGCTCGGCCCGGCGCACGGCGGCGATTTCCTGTTCAATTTCTTTGCGCCGCATTTCCAGGTTTTCGCTGATGGCGTTAAGAAACAGGGTTATTTTTTCGTCAGAAGAACTCATGGTGTCACCCCTTAGCGTTGGTGTTGCCGGTCAGAGCTTAATACCGATGGCATCGCGGACATATTCGGCAATGGCGTTTGTCCCTTTGGCACCGTGCCGGTCGGGTATTTCGATAATCAGCGGCCTTGGATGCTCCCTTTTGAGCTTGACAAGCAGACCGGGGCACATTTCCCCCAGCAGCTGCGTGACAAGCACGATACCGATGTCATCGCGCTTGAAGACACGCTCGAAAGCGGCTTCAACGCCTTCAGCATTGCTGACGACCTCGCCCTCGATGCCGGCAAGGCGTAAACCGACTTCGGTGTCTATGTTGTCGCTGATCAAATAAAAGCGCATACAGGCACCCTCGTCATTACAGCTTATTGAGAATCAGGATGGAGATAACAACGCCGTACAGGGCGATGGATTCACCCAGCGCGACAAAAATAAGGGATTTGCCGAAGCTCTTCGGGTCCTCACTCGTGGCGGCTATGGCTGCAGGCGCGCCCGCGGCTACGGCTATACCGCCCCCGATACCCGCAAGGCCCGTTACAACGGCGGCGGCAAGCAGGCCAAGCCCGAGCGAATCCGATTTTTCCGCGGCCGGGGCTGCGGTTTCGCTTTGCGCGGCGGCAGGTTCGGTTGTTGTCTCGTTTGCGGCGGCTACGGAGAAGGTCAGGCACGAAACGAGTACCATCAGCACCGCAAAACCGGCCAACTGTGAAAGCAGAATCTTTTTACCCGGTTTGCCCTGTGCCTTTTTCTTCAAGGCGGAATAGACCAGAAACATTAAAACTGCGGGCGGAACAACCGCCAGGGCGACATAAAGAGCGGACATTTAAAATACCTCCAAAAATCAATTCTTTTTATTTAAAACAGCCGGACCGGCTGCCGTGAACGGTTTTCCGTCGCCTTCCAAAAATCGGCTGAACATTTCATAAAACTCAAGACGCAGGGCCTGGATACCGGTTAAAAGCCCTTCAAGGGCGATCACAAGGATGTTGCCTAAGATGATGACGACAATATTTGTATCGTTGGCCAGGGCGAACACCACCATCATCATACCGGCATGCACCAGTACAAAGGCACCGACGCGCAAAAAAGAAACCGTGTTGCTCAAGTAGGAAAGCACATATTCGAGCATCTCAAACAAGTTCTGTAAAATAAAATCGGTGATGCTTTCAACCTTTGAATCATGGCGCTTGTCAATTATATTGATGAAGATATCTTTGTGAAAAAGCATCAGCCCGCTCACCGCCATGACCGCTATCATTATCCCTTTCGGGACGAGGCCTTTCACACCGAACAAGCCCAGCGCCGCTAAAACACCGAACGAGTAAAAAAGAATCCCGGCGATGCCGTTATTGCTGAACAGCGCTTCTCCAAAGCGCTTTGTTTTGATGCAGGAGTATACATTGATGAGCATCGAGAAGAGCACCAGTATAACACCGATGCTCACGGAGTACAACAGGATAGCGTTTACCGAATCCATCACACTCATCGGTTTTGCCGCAAGCCCGATTGCCTTGTATACGGGGTTCAAGGCGTCTTCAAACCCGAAGACCGAGCCGAACAGAAAACCGAAAAACATGGAGGATACCCCGCAGGGGATCAGTATCTTGCCCAGCGGCATGGCTTTTAATTTCCACATCAAAAAGCCGGCGATCATCAGCACCAACCCCTGCCCCATATCGCCGAACATCATACCGAAAATCAGCGTATAGGTGACCGCGACAAAGGCTGTGATATCCGTGCTGCCGTAGGACGGCAGACCGTACATGGAAACAAAGTATTCAAACGGTCTCACAAAGATGTTGTTTTTGATCTTAACCGGGACGGATTTTATATTTTTTTCCGCATCGCTGATTTCGCAGTTGATATCCCGGAGCTTTGAAAGTCCGTCGTTGAACTTTTTCAGGTTGGCAACGGGCATCCAGCCGACATAATAAAACTGACCGCCGCGGGTTGCCGCGTACCGGCGCATATCAAACGCCTCATTGAACCACTTCAGGCGGGAATAAATTTCAGTGATCTTTTGGGCGTTGGCGCTCCAGTAACCGGCCAGTTCTTTGTCCAGTTCCGCAATCTGCGCGTTGAGGATATCCATATTGATTTCCAGCTGTTCGATGATTTCATTGACGGTGCCGGCCGCGCCGGGGACGTGCAGCCGCTCAAAATACAGCAGTGAAAAAATCCGGTCAATCTCCTCACTTTTATGACGCGGCGCGAAATAGACTCCCCAGGTATTCACCTCGTCCTCGGAACTGGGGATAAAGAGCATATAGGGTTTATCGCTATAAGCCGCGAGTTTTTCATAGCTTTCCTTTGGCATATGGCCGAACCGGACTTTAATAAACTCACAGGCGAACAGCTCGTCCAGCCGTGCGTCAAAGTTTTTAAAGTGACTGTACTGCTCGATGCCTTTTTTACACACCTCGCGCTGTTCAACCAGCAGCTTGCGGTCGCTGTGCAGACGGGCAAGGTTGGTGCCGAACTCGCCGATGTATACCGTCGCCTGGGAATCGACAAAATCACCGGGATTAATTGCCTGCGCTTTGAGGGTTTCACCCAGCACGCCGGCGAGTTCTTCGATTTTTTGTACCTTTGCCGTGTACGGGTTCTCTTCGCTCAGCGGCAGAAAGCCCATGGTGGCGGATAAGAAACCGCTCGCGTTTTCCGGCTGGAATTCACCGCTCATATAGCAAACTTCAATAAAACTGTCGAGCTTCTCAAGGTTGCCGGCAGCTTTTATGAGTTTCATTTTCGTTATGGCCAAAACACTTTCATCCTTTCACACCGGGCGGACACGCGGAGATGCACCGGTGCCTTTATGAGGTTTGCACGCCGGCTTCGCCGATGAGCATAGCTTTTATTCTATCCGCGGGCACTTCGTAGCGGACTCCCTCGACAATATGCGTGATATTTTCAATTTCATTTTCCGCAAGGTAGATGTAGCAGAACATGACGACCGTGGGGTCGGTTGAAAAACGAAAATATTTTTTGCTCCAGTTGAAAAG
>CAYUWQ010000084.1:0-5701 GCA_964448455.1 uncultured Eubacteriales bacterium
TCTATTGTACTGACCCCGATCACGAAGACTTTACTCCGGTAATACAAGACGTATACTTGGGTACAATTCCGTATATGACCGAAAAAGGCACTTTCATGCTCACGGGTAACGAGATCAAATACTGCAATGAGCTATGGGTAAAAGCGGCGGAACTCGCGCAGGACGAAACAACGCTGACACATGTGAAAATGTCCGAACTGGCGTGGCGGTATTGGAAAGGCTGCAACATGCTTTCCGAATTCTCCCGCCTGCAGAATCCCACCAAATGGCGGGACGCCAACAAGGCATTGTACGCGGATTATCAAAAGTACGGCATTATCCGCTGCAGTGAAGGGTCCATGATAACTACGACACCGGATTATTATTCAATACCGAGCAAGTGGAGAGCACAATAGCGGAATTAACCCGGTACGCGCCCCTGGTGTAAAATCCGGGGGCGCTCTTCTTTGCCGTTGACCGGGCGACAGGTTGTTTGAAATGCAGGTCTTCCTGCAAGCTTGATTTGCATATGCAGGGTGTATATGCAAACAGGAGCATAATATCATATCAGCAATAAAAACGCCTTGTAAAGCGCGTTTCTTTACTCTTTAATCCTTTATGCAACAAAAAGTGCCGAGTTTTGCACATTTTCCACAGAGTTTTCCACACACGCAAGGGAAAAGGCTTTACGCTGATTTAACTCCAAAAATTGATTAACGGCCATAATAAACTGCCCGGGATATACACCCGGCATCGGGAACCCGGTTTTATGTAATCATTATACAATCCGAAA
Source organism: uncultured Eubacteriales bacterium (assembly GCA_964448455.1). Taxonomy (GTDB): domain Bacteria; phylum Bacillota; class Clostridia; order Oscillospirales; family Acutalibacteraceae; genus UBA1447. The sequence continues at coordinate 773 of CAYUWQ010000084.1, forward strand.
TGAAAGCCGGAGAGCGATCGCCTGCAAAAACGCAAAACAGCGCTTTTTTACCGAATGACTTGACAAAACACATGAATTTGAATAATATCTTTTATAACAGGGAATGCCCCGCTTTCGTCTCGAAAAAGAACCCGCGTAAATCTGTTTGGCTCAAAATCTCTGCTATAAAATGTTAAAATATGAATTGAATGAAAAGGAGTGAATTGTAATGGTATTCGAAAAAGTTCAAAAAATTATTTGCGATCAATTCAGCGTGGATGCAAGCAAGGTGACCATGGAATCGACTATTTTGGAGGATTTTCAGGCGGACAGCCTGGACATCGTAGACCTGGCTATGAGCATTGAAGATGCGTTTGACATGGAAGTGCCGGACGAAGAACTCGAGAACATCAAAACGGTGGGGGATATCGTCAGGCTGATTGAGGAAAACTAAGGTATAAAACGCGAGAGGATGTTGGCACTTGGCAGAACAAAAGAAAATGGTTGAAGATATCACTTCTATGGAAGAAGACTTCGCGAAATGGTATACGGATGTTGTAAAAAAGGCGGAGCTTGCCTCCTATTCCGGGGTGCGCGGCTGCATGGTCATCCGTCCGTACGGCACAGCACTTTGGGAAAACATCCGCAATGAATTGGACAACCGGTTTAAGGCAACCGGGCATGAAAATGTGATGATGCCTCTGTTTATTCCGGAAAGCCTGCTGCAAAAGGAAAAGGATCATGTCGCCGGTTTTGCCCCGGAGGTTGCCTGGGTTACCCACGGCGGCACCGAGGAGCTGCAGGAGCGTCTGTGTATCCGTCCGACCTCCGAAACCTTGTTTTGCGACCATTACAGCGAAATTATTCAATCCTACAGGGATCTGCCAAAACTATACAACCAATGGTGCTCGGTTGTGCGGTGGGAAAAAACCACCCGGCCGTTCCTGCGGACGATGGAGTTCTTCTGGCAGGAAGGTCACACCATGCACGAAACGGCAGGGGAAGCCGTTGCGGAAACCGAGCGTATGCTCAATGTATATGCCGACTTTGCGGAAAACTGCCTCGCTATTCCCGTTATCAAGGGCAAAAAAACAGATAAGGAAAAATTTGCCGGCGCGGAATCCACCTATACCATTGAAGCCATGATGCATGACGGTAAGGCGCTGCAAAGCGGTACTTCCCATTACTTTGGCGACGGGTTCAGCAAGGCGTTCAATATTCAGTTCACCGGCAGGGACAATACTTTGCAGTATCCGCACCAAACCTCCTGGGGGATGTCCAGCCGTATTATCGGCGCTGTCATTATGACGCACGGGGACAACAACGGCCTTGTGATGCCCCCGGTGGTGGCGCCTGTGCAAGTTGTCGTGCTGCCGATTGCGATGCACAAAGAAGGCGTGCTTGAAAAAGCACGGGAACTCACAGCGTCGCTCGCGAAATTCTGCCGCGTGAAACTTGACGACACAGACAACTCCGCCGGCTGGAAGTTCGCGGAGTATGAAATGAAGGGTGTGCCGCTCCGTTTGGAAATCGGCCCCAAAGATATCGCCAACAACCAATGTGTACTTGTGCGCAGGGACAACAGGGAAAAAACCTTTGTCTCACTTGACGAACTCGAGATAAAAATACCGGAACTGCTCGCCGCCGTGCATAACGGGTTATATGAAAAAGCCCTGGCGCGCCGTGAGGAAATGACTTATTCCGTCACCACTTTTGAGGAAATGAAAACGAACGCCGCAGACCGCCCCGGATTCATTAAGGCCATGTGGTGCGGCAGCGCTCAGTGCGAAGAAAAACTCAAGAACGAGGCGGGCGTGACCTCCCGCTGCATCCCGGAACTCCAGGAAAAAATCAGTGACAGCTGTGTATGCTGCGGCAAACCGGCTAATCTGATGCTTTACTGGGGAAAGGCTTATTAATCAATCGAACTCGCCCGATGCATTTTTGCGCGGGCGTTTTTTATACACTTCAACAGAGACAGCGAAAGGGAAAAGTCAATGCTCCTGAAAAACGCAACCATTTATAACAGTGATTTTGAACCGCAGCAAGCGGATATATTGCTGGAAGGCGAGAAAATCGCGAAAATAGGCGAAAACCTCGGCGGGGGGGACGCACTCGACCTGACGGGGTGCATTATCTTCCCCGGTTTCATTGATATTCATATTCACGGCTGTGACGGCGCTGATATGGCTGACGCGAAGGCGGAATCCCTGCAAACGATTTCCCGCTTTCTTGCAAAGCACGGCGTCACCTCATTTTGCCCGGCGACCATGACCCTGCCCAAAGAGCAGCTTGTTGACCAATTCAAAGCGGCGGCGGCATTTTTGGGTAAGGAAACGGGCGCGTATATCCACGGAGTTAATATGGAAGGCCCGTTCATTGCCATCTCGCAAAAAGGCGCGCAGCCGGCGGATTATATCCGTTTGCCGGATATCGATGAATTCAACAACCTCCGTTCCATCTGTAAAATCAGTCTGGTCGATTTGGCGCCGGAGACGCAGGGCGCGTTTGAATTCGCGCGGAAGGCTTCCAAAATCTGCACCGTATCGCAAGCGCACACGGACGCGGATTTTGAAACGGCCGAAGCGGCCTATCAAAACGGATTTTCCCATGCCACCCATCTGTTCAGCGCCATGCCGCCTATATGGCACCGGGCGCCCGGCGCGGTTGTCGCGGCGTTTGACAGTAAAACATCCACGGCGGAACTCATCTGCGACGGTCTGCACGCGCACCCGCCCGTTTTGCGCATGGCCTTCAAACTCCTGGGGGAAGACCGGAGCGTCGTGGTCAGCGACGCCATGCGCGCCGCCGGCTGCGGAGACGGCGAATTTGAGCTCGGCGGCCAACAGGTCTTTGTCACAAACGGCAAGGCAACCCTGGCGAATGGCAATTTCGCCGGCAGTACGACCAATATGCACCGGGAGTTTCTCAACCTGCTCAGTTTTAACATTCCCTTCAAGCAGGCGCTCAAATCCTGCACCATCAATCCGGCGCGGGTTATCGGCGTTGACGGCATCACCGGCAGCCTTGAAGCGGGCAAGCTGGCGGATGTTTTAATTGTTGATGATTATTTACGAATTAAACGAGTCATTGTAAAAGGCAAAACCGTTTTCAGTCAATAGGGGGTTGCCGGGAAACCGTCAAACCGGATAATATATATATACATATATTGAAAACACACGGCAGATTGCTCCGCCGTGTGTTTTTTGTGTTTTCTAAATAAAATTATTCCGCTGCTTCAGCCACTGCCGGCTGTTCGTCATCAAAACAGGAGCAGGAAACATAGTTTTCCTCACCGTCACAGCAATTCTTTTTTTCCATGATTTTTGTCACGGCAAAATAAATACCCGCAATCGCGCCCGCGACCGCCATAACAATACCGATGATCTTAAGAACTTTTTTGAAAGTACACATAAATGACACCTCCGCATAATTATTTACAACCAAAAGGTTGCCCTTACAAGACAAAATTATAAACGCCGGCGGGGTAAAAGTCAACATTAATTTGCTTTTTACCATAAACTTGAGCGGCCTGCAGTATAAGCTGCAAGCCGCCTGATGACGGATATTTGGCCGGTAAAAGCTGCCTTACGCCTCTTTTACAAGCTTTGCGAGTGCTGACTTTTTGCGGGCTGCGTTGTTCTTGTGGATAAGACCTTTGGCGGCCGCCTGGTCAACCTTCTTTATGGCTGCCTTAACAACTGCGTCTTTGTCCGCTGCGTTGGCGGTAACGGCTGCATGAGCCTTTTTGATAGCAGTTTTAAGTGCGGTATTTTGTGATTTGTTGCGCAGAGCTTTGCTCTTGTTGACGAGAACGCGTTTCTTCGCTGATTTAATGTTCGGCATGTTGACACCTCCTTTGTTGCACAGGTGATTATATTAGCATAAACTATTTTAAATTGCAAGGAAATTTTGCAGAAAGTCGATTATCCTTCAAAAACATTCTTAATAAACGCCAGCGATTCCTTCGCGTCCTTGTCCAAACTTTCGTCGTTCGTGTTCTTTTCCAGTTCCCGCCAGATTTTGATATCGGACCCGACGGTGCCGCCGGTGCGCACAAACGGTTCCATCACCACATCGCCGGCGTAACGGATATCGTTGAGCGCGCTGCCGATTTCTGTCCAGGGAAGCCTGCCCTTGCCAGGTACGCGGCGGTTCGCCTCGCCGATGTGCAGGTGCCCGAGCCGCTCGCCCGCGAGCCGGATAGCCCCGCCAAAGCTGTCCTCCTCAATGTTCATGTGGAAAGTATCCAGCGTCAACTTCACATTATCCGCGCCGACTTCGTCAATGAACGCTGCGCCTTCCTCCGCTGTGTTGAGCAGATACCCTTCAAAACGGTTGAGTACTTCCAAGCAAAGTGTGATGCCGCTTTCTTTCGCGATATGCGACAACTTGCGGACATTTTCAATACTGCGCGCGCGGTCACCGGCTTTGTCCATCGGCTTGGTATAGTCAACAGGCCAATAGGAGTAGATGCCGCCGCCGACCTTATGAATACCGAGGATTTCCAGGTTCTTAAATAAAGCGGTGTAAAAATCCATACCCGCCTGCACAACGGCCGGGTCCGGGGATGCCAGGTTGTGTTTCGCGCTCGGACCGTGCCCGCCGGTGAGCGTGATGCCGTATGCCGCTGCGGCGGCTTTCAGTTTGGCCAGCTGTTCAGGGGCATAACCGGGGATTGGGGTGCAGGCAATTTCCAGGATGTCAAACCCCAGCGCCGCGACTCTTTTAATATGCGGCAGACAATCCGCGCTCCACTCGTTTTCCCAATAAGAATAGTAAATGCCGTATTTCATACCATCATTTCCTTTTGGTTCAATGTTATGAGCAAATTATACCGTTCTTTTCCGTCTTATGCAAGCGGCGCGGCGCGTTTCCCTTGACTCGGATATTAATATAAATTATAATACATTGAACAATAAAGGAGCGATTGCTGAGCAGTAGCTGAGC
>CAYUWQ010000084.1:5801-7535 GCA_964448455.1 uncultured Eubacteriales bacterium
TATAAATTATAATACATTGAACAATAAAGGAGCGATTGCTGAGCAGTAGCTGAGCGATGGCTGAGAAGTGGCGGAACCGCAGCGGAACGATAGGTGAGCAATTGCTGAGCAGTTGTTGAGCAATCGTTAAGACATCATTCACAATCTTTGAACTTCGTTCTCCTATTGCTAACCCATTGCTCACCTTTCAACATTTTACAGCCGGAGGCGAAAACATTGTCCTTTCCCAAGGAAAATATCCGGAATTTCTGCATCATCGCCCATATTGACCACGGCAAGTCCACCCTTGCGGACAGGCTTTTAGAGCTGACGGAATCCGTTGCCCGCAGGGATATGACCGCGCAGCTGCTGGACAATATGGACCTTGAGCGGGAGCGCGGTATCACCATCAAGGCGCGCGCCGTAAAGCTCAATTACAAGGCGAAAGATGGGCAGGAATATGCCCTTAATTTAATCGACACCCCGGGCCATGTGGACTTCACTTATGAGGTTTCGCGCTCCCTTGCCGCGTGCGAAGGCGCCGTGCTGGTCATTGACGCTTCCCAGGGCATAGAGGCACAGACGCTCGCCAACACCTACCTGGCGCTTGACCACGATTTGGAACTGGTGCCGGTGATCAATAAAATTGACTTACCCGCGGCCGAGCCGGACAGGGTGGCTGCCGAGGTGGAAGACATCATCGGGCTCGACTGCTCCAACGCGCCGCGCGTCTCCGCGAAAACAGGCGAAAATGTGGAACAGGTGCTGGACCGGATTATAGCGGACATTCCCTCGCCGAAAGGCGACAGTTCCGCACCGCTGCGCGCGCTTGTGTTTGATTCTGTTTATGATACCTACAAGGGTGTTATTGTCTATGTGCGGGTGATGGACGGCAAAATAAAAGCCGGGGACATGATGAGCATGATGGCGACAGGCGCACAGTTCAGCGTTGTTGAGGTCGGTTATATGCGGGCGACCCGCATGGAACCGGCAAACGAACTCGATGCCGGCGAGGTCGGCTATATTTCCGCCTCCATTAAAACCGTCAATGAAGCCCGCGTAGGCGATACCGTTACCCTGGCCGCGAATCCCGCGAGGGAAGCGCTGCACGGTTACCGCAAGGTGAACCCCATGGTGTTCTGCGGGATTTATCCGGCGGACGGCGCGGACTACGGCAACCTGCGCGAAGCATTGGAAAAACTGCAGCTCAACGACGCCGCTTTATCATATGAGCCGGAGACCTCCGGCGTACTCGGCTTCGGTTTCCGCTGCGGGTTCTTGGGGCTGCTGCATCTTGAAATTGTGCAGGAACGCCTGGAGCGGGAATATGATTTAGACCTGATTACCACCATACCGAGCGTTATCTATAAAATCCATCTGTCGGATGAAACCGTGGTGGAAATCGACAACCCCACCCACTACCCCGACCCCGCGCGCATCGCTTTCAGCGAGGAGCCGTTTACTTCGTCGCACATCTTTTCTCCGTCGGAATATGTCGGCGCTATTATGGATTTATGTCAGGACCGCCGCGGTATTTTCAAGGATATGACCTATGTCACATCGGACCGCGTGGATATTCATTACGAACTTCCGCTCAACGAGATTATCTATGACTTTTTCGATTCTTTAAAATCCCGTACAAAGGGCTATGCCTCATTTGATTATGAATTAACCGATTACCGCAAGTCCAACCTGGTCAAACTCGATGTGCTCATGAACGGCGATGTGATTGACGCGCTGTCCTTTATCATCCAT
>CAYUWQ010000085.1:0-7323 GCA_964448455.1 uncultured Eubacteriales bacterium
TGATGTCTTCGGATCCTGTGTCATATGCGAGGGCGGATACAGCGGCAGATGCCGTTAGGATGACTACCAGCAGCAGGGAAATTGATTTTTGGGCGATAGTTTTCACGGCTGAACCTCCTGATTCTTGTTATCGGATATTTGCTGCTGATTTCAGTCTAAAGGATGCTGTCCGGCTTGTCAACCGCCTGCCGGCACAAACACCCGTTTCACCGTCATTTCCGTGCCGCCTTCACGGATTTCGCCGATGCCGAGGAACGCCTGTTCACCGGCATAAACCCTGAAATAGCCGAAGGCGTTTTGCGGTTCGATTCTGGCCAGGTCCAGCGCGCCGCCGTTTTGGAAACGGACAGCCTGCGCGGGGGTGACACTGACGGCGGGGTATGATATCAGCACTTTGTCGACCGGGACAAGGTGCTTTTCAATTTCGTCTTTTTGCGCGGCGTTTTCCAGTTGTTCGATCGTGACGCAGTCTGAAAGGGTGAAGCCGTTGGCCAAAGTGCGCCGCAGCGCGGATAAAACCGCTCCGCAGCCGAGCGCAGCGCCGATATCCGCGGCAAGGGAGCGGATGTAAGTGCCGGCAGAGCAATTGACTTCGATTTCAAATTCATGGTTTGCTTCGTCTGCCGCAAGCATTGCCGTCGCGTATATTTCCACCCGGCGTGTTTCCCGTTCAATTTCCACACCCTTGCGCGCGAGTTCGTACAGACGGACGCCGTCTTTTGAAAGCGCGGAAAACATCGGCGGAAGCTGGTTGATTTTACCCGTAAAACCTTTCAATGTTTGCTCAAAGTCAACAGCGGATGCCGTGACAACGCCGGTTGAAAGTACCTTGCCGGTGATGTCCAGCGTATCCGTGGTGATGCCGAGTTTTATTTTAGCGCGGTAGCCCTTGTCGTGCGAGGGGACAAGCTCCGCAAAGCGGGTGGCGCCGCCAAGCATTACCGGCAGCACGCCGGTAGCCATGGGGTCCAGCGTGCCGGTATGCCCTGCCTTTTTTTCGCCCGTTATCCGGCGGACACGGGCGACGGCGGAAAATGATGTGATATGTTCGGGTTTGTCGATAATGATAAATCCTGTCATCTGTCCTCCCAAAAAACAAGGGACGCCGCGGCGTCCCTTAAACAGTTAAACCTCATCGGCTATATTGCGTAACAGTTCTTTGAGCGCCTTGTCCAGCGGTCCGTCCAGCCGGCAGCCGGCGGCTCTCGAGTGGCCGCCACCGCCCATTTTAGCCGCAAGCGCGGCAGCGTTGACCGGGCCGTTTGTGCGGATAGACGCCTTAAAATTGCCGTCCTTGGTCTCGCGCAGGGTCGCCCCGACCATCACGCCTTCTATCTGGCGCGGCAGGGCGGAGATTCGGTCGCACTCGCTGTCCGTCGCGCCGCTGAGTCGAAACATTTCCTGCGTGACGGCAATCACCGCGCAGCGGTCATTAAAATACATCTGCATACTGTCCAGTGCCAGGCGCTCCAGCGCGGCGTAAACACGCGTTTTGGTTTCAAAAAAAGTCTGATTGATGTCGTGCGTATTGGCGCCCGCGTCAATGAGTGTGGCGGCCAGGCGGTGGGAGCGGGCGGTTGTGTTGGAGTAGCGGAAACAGCCCGTGTCGGTGGAAAGACCGGTGAAGATGCAGTCCGCCATCGGCACATCCGGCACGACCCCGAGTTCGCAGAGCACCTCATAAATAATTACAGCCGAAGCGGCCGCGTCGCTTTCCAGCAGAACACAATCGGCTTCAAGGTTGTTGGAACCGTGGTGGTCGATGCTCAGGTTGATTTTATCTTTATAAAGGATTTCAAAATCTTTGCCAAGCAGCACCGCGTCCGCGATGTCAACCGAAACAATATACTGCGGCTCGAAAGTTTGCTCCGGCAGCCCCTGCCACATGAAGGCGTAACTGTCCGGGATGATATCCGAACAGATGACTCTTGCCTTTTTACCCAGTTTGCGCAGCCCTCTGCACAATGCGTAGGCGCTGCCCAAGGTATCCCCGTCAGGATGGTCATGGGTTAAAATAAGGATATTGTCGTGATGAAGCAGGAGCTCGGCGGCGTGCGCGGCGTTAACCCTCATTGATTGGACCTATCCTTTCAAAACTTACAAGCGGCTATTTGGACTTTTTGTCTTTCAATTCATCCAGAATTTTTGCGATACCCATGCCGTGTTCCACGGAATTGTCCGCGACAAATTTCAATTCCGGCGCAACGCGCAGATGCAGCCTGCCGCCTACCTCGCGGCGGACACGCCCTGTCGCGCTCTCCAGCCCTTTTACGGCGAGTTTGGCCGTTTCAATGCCCTCCAGCGCGCTGACATAGACCTTCGCGAAGGTCGCGTCCGAACTGACATCAACCCGCACAACCGTGAGCATGCCTTGAATACGCGGGTCTTTGAGTTCCCTGATAACGGCTGTTATTTCGCGCTTGATGTCTTCCGATATTCTGTCTTTTCTGTATCCGGCCATTTTTTCACCTTGCTTTGTAGTTTAAGAGAAGCACGGCTTTGCCGTGAGAAGTGCGACTTCGTCGCGGGAAGAAGTTGAAAAGCAGTGGGAGTTTCGACTCATTGAGGTACTTTTATCTTTCGGTTTAACTACCGTTTTACTATTGCTTCTCTACCGCTTTACTATTGCTTTTCCGCCTTAATCGCGGTATTCCTCTATCACGAAGGCTTCGAAGATATCGCCTTCCTTAATATCATTAAACTTATAGAGCGCGATGCCGCACTCGTACCCCTGCGCCACTTCTTTGACATCGTCTTTGAAGCGTTTCAGCGAGGAAATTTCACCTTCGGTAATCACAATGCCTTCGCGTACCACGCGAATCTTCGCGTTGCGCACGACTTTACCCGTAAGTACATAACAACCCGCCACATTGCCGACGGATGTAATTTTAACCACCTGGCGCACCTCAATGCGGCCAAGCTGCACCTCGCGGAATTTCGGCGCGAGCATGCCTTTGATAGCCGACCCGATTTCTTCAATGCAGTCATAGATGATGCGGTACATGCGCATGTCCACGCCGTCGCGCTCTGCCATTTGCGCCGCGACAGGGTTCGGCCGGACATTAAAGCCCACGATGATGGCGTTGGAAGCGCTCGCGAGCATCACATCGGATTCGCTCACCGCGCCTACGCCGCAGTGGATAATACGCACCCGGACTTCTTCATTGGTCAGTTTTTCAAGGCTTTGCTTGACCGCTTCCGCGGAGCCCTGCACATCGGCTTTGACAACGATGTTCAAATCTTTCAGCTCACCCGCCTGCAGGGAGTCGAACAGGTTTTCAAGCGTTACTTTTTCCATATTGCCGAACAGTTCCTCTTTGGCTTCATGTTTGCGCTGCTCGACCAGTTCGCGCGCCAGGCGTTCGTCCGAAACGGCGTTGAACAAATCGCCTGCCTGCGGCGCTTCCGCGAGACCGGTAATTTCGACCGGGAAAGACGGACCGGCAGAGTCAACCTTATTGCCCTTGTCGTCTGTCATCACGCGTACGCGTCCGACGGCGGAACCCGCGACGATAATGTCGCCGGTATTCAAGGTGCCGTTTTGCACCAGCAAGGTGGAAATGGGGCCGCGCCCCTTATCCAGCCGCGCCTCAATGACAATACCTTTTGCGGCCCTGTCCGGGTTGGCGCGCAATTCTTTCATTTCGGCTACAATCAGGATGGACTCCAGGAGCTTGTCTAAATTCATTTTGGTAATGGCGGATACGGGCACGCAAATCGTGTCGCCGCCCCACTCTTCCGGCACCAACTCATACTCGGTGAGCTGTTGTTTAATCTTATCGGGCGATGCGCCCTCTTTATCCATTTTGTTAATGGCAACAATAATCTGCACCCCGGCCGCCTTGGCGTGGTTGATGGCCTCAATGGTCTGCGGCATGATGCCGTCGTCCGCCGCGACGACCAGAATCGCGATGTCCGTCGCGTTCGCGCCCCTGGCGCGCATGGAGGTAAAGGCGGCGTGGCCCGGTGTGTCCAAAAAGGTAATTTGTTTGCCGTTGATATCCACCCGGTAAGCGCCGATATGCTGGGTGATGCCGCCGGCTTCCGTTTCGGTGACGGCAGTGTTGCGGATGGCGTCGAGCAGGGATGTTTTGCCGTGGTCGACATGACCCATGACCACAACAACCGGGTCGCGCTGTTTGAGGTTTTCCTCGCTGTCGCTGCTGTCGTCAATAATTTTATCTTCAATGGTGACAATAACTTCTTTTTCAACACGGACGCCGAGTTCATGCGCGACAATTTCAGCCGTATCAAAATCAATGGTTTCATTGACGGTTGCCATGACGCCGAGGGAGAACAGTTTTTTAACAACTTCCGTACCGGTCATCTTCATCATAGCCGCAAGGTCCGCCACCGCGATTTCCTCCGGCACGGTGATGACCATCTGCGGTTTTTTGGCGCGTTCCGCCGCGATCCGGTTGAGGCGTTCCGTTTCCGTCTCCCTGCGGGAAGTGCGCATGCCGCCTTTTCTGCGGTACTGGAGGGACTTTTGTTTGAGTTTTTGCTTGTTGAGCGTATTGTCGCTCTGCGGGGATTTATTCACGGGCGCTATTTGCTCATAACGCTCATTGTATTTATCAAGCTCGACATTGCCGGCCCTGGTGTCAACGGTTTGCGTTTCGCCTTTTGTCCTCGACTGGGTCGGCCTTGCCGGATCTTTAATCTTTTGTTTGGGCGGAAGCGGTGCCCTGCCCTGGAAGGGCTGGGGCGGTTTTTGCACCCCGGCGGCGGGTTGTCCGCCCGCGGGGGCAACGGGTGCTTTCGCGCCCTGCACCGGCTTTTTGGCCGCGGGAACAGCCGCGGCTGCCGGTTTTGCTTCCTCTTTGGCCGGTTCAACCGGTTTCGGCGCATGTTTCCTTTCGGGCCTTGGTAACTCGGCCGTCGCGAAATACGCGTCAAAATTCTCAACGGCGTGCTCGGTGGTAAAGGTATCGAATATGATGTCGAGCTCCTCTTCCTCCAAAACCGTCATATGCTTTTTGGTGTCGGGGAAATACTGTAAGAGCAGGTCTACGATGACCGTGCTCTTTACATCAAAATCCTTTGCCACCTCGTGTACTCTGTACTTATTGATCATACTGTGCTGTTACCTCCCGTTTTGTTTTCCTCAAGCCTTATAAATGAGCGGGCAAAGCCCTCGTCGTTTATCGTCAGCACCCCTGCCGGGCGACCTGTTGCTTTTTTAATGTCTTCCAGCGTGAACGGCATTTGAATCAGGGGCACATTTCGTTCTTCGTATTCGGCCGCGCGGGCGAATTCTTTTTTCAGCCTGTCCGAAGCGTCCGCGCAAAGCAGGCAAAGTTTTGCTTTGCCATGCACAATCGCCGCGATGGAGGAATCGTGCCCCATACTCAGCTTGTCCGCTTTTTTGCATAGCCCTAAAAGGGCAAGCTGTTTGTCATGCGTCATCGAGCAGCTCCTTTTCCATCGCTTCGTACACTTCCTCCGGAATTTGGCACTCCAGAACCCGTTCGAACCGTTTTGCCTTGCGGGCTTTGGTCAAACAGGCAAGGTCATGGCAGACATAGGCGCCTCTGCCGGGCTTGCGGCCTTTTAAGTCAAGCGATACTTCGCCCTCTTGGTTTTTGACCACCCGGACGAGCTCCTTCTTTGGTTTCATTTCGTTGCAGCCCATGCATTTGCGCAGAGGCACTTTGCGTTTTTGCATGCATTCCACTCCGTAAAAATCGTTAACTCCGGCGGGTTTGCTCATTTAATGTCAAAGTTGATAACCTGCTCATCCAGACCGATTTCCGGTTTAATGTCGATTTTCCAACCCGTCAGTTTTGCGGCCAGGCGGACATTTTGCCCTTTGTTGCCGATAGCCAGGGAAAGCTGCCCGTCAGGGACGATGACTCTGCAGGTTTTTTCACCGCCGGCGTCGACAATTACTTCAATCACATCTGCCGGCGCGAGAGCGGAGGCGATAAACGCTTCCGGCGAATCGCTGTATTTAACGATGTCTATCTTCTCGCCGCCGAGCAGGTCGACGATCTTACCGACTCTCGCCCCTCTGGGGCCGATGCAGGCGCCGACCGGGTCGATATCCTGCGTGCTGCTGTACACAGCGAGTTTGGTACGGGAACCCGCCTCGCGGGAGACGGCCTTAATTTCGACCGAACCGTCGAAAATCTCCGGCACCTCTGTTTCGAACAGCCGCCTGACAAGACCCGGATGAGTGCGTGAAATGGTGGCTTTCAGGTTTTTGTTGTTCTTTTGGTCTTTTACATCCACCACATATACTTTAATCAGGCTGCCTTCACGCAGATATTCGTTGGGCAGCTGTTCGCTTTTGAGCAGCGTTTCCTCCAGCCCGTCAAACTCGACAACGGCGTTGCCGGTGCCCGGGTCGACACGCTGCACCTTCGCGGTGACAATTTCCTGATTGCGGCTCTGCAGTTTTTCACTCTTATTGGTATTCTCCGCCTCGCGGATACCCTGGCGCAGCACATGCTTGCCTTTGTCCGCCGCGATACGGCTGACTTCTTTTGTCTCAAGCTCGATTTCAATAATATCACCCGGCAGGGCGGAAGCTTTGTATTTTTGCGCCGCTTCCGTTAAGATGTCCGTATCCGCGTCCGAAATTTCGGAAACAACCGTTTTGCGCACAAAAACCCGCATCGTTTCCTTTTCCGGATCAATTTCGCAAAACACGATGTCCTTGTTGTTGTAGTCGCGCTTAACGGCTGTTACAATGGCTTTTTGTATGCCTTCGCAAAGGGCTTCCATCGGAATGCCCTTTTCGCTGACAAGCATTTTCAGCGCGTTAAAAAAATCGCTTGATTTCATTCTTCAATTCCTCCAAAATTATCAAAATCATCGAGTTTTATGTAACTCGTTTCTTTTTTGTTGAGTGTGAGCGCGGTGCCGTCTTCAAGCCGGACGGTCAGGCCGCCGTTGTCGTAACTTTCCAGTACACCGCTGAAGTCCCGCTTGTTTTCCCTGGGTCTTATCAGCCGCAGCTTGACCGGCTCGCCGATAACGGCCTCAAAATGCGCGTCCCGTGTGAGCTCCCGTTCCAGCCCGGGGGAGGACACTTCCAGATAATAGCTTTGCTCAATCGGGTCTGCGTCATCAAGCGGGGTGTCGATGGCGTGGCTGAAATCCACACAGTCATCCAGCGAAACGCCACCTTCTTTGTCGATAAATATGCGCAGGTACCAACCCGCGCCTTCCTTGACAAACCGGATATCCCAGATGCTCAGCCCCAGGTTTTGCGCAATCGGTTCCACAATAGACCTCACGGTCTCGACGGTCGAGCCGCCTTTTCCTTTAACGGGCAAAAAATCACCTTAATTCTAATTATGAACTAACAAACAAGCG
>CAYUWQ010000086.1:0-7290 GCA_964448455.1 uncultured Eubacteriales bacterium
ACCACCGACCCGCAAAAACTCCTGCCGACCGTCCGCTCGCGCTGCCAGCGTTTTGACTTCCGGCGTATCGGGCCGGAGGATATCGCCAAACGGCTGGCGTTTATCGCGGAGCAAGAGGGTTTTTCACTTGACGAAGACGCGGGGGCGCTCATTGCCAGAATCGCGGACGGCGGGCTGCGCGACGCGGTTTCCCTGCTGGACCTTTGCGCCACGACAGATAAAAACATCACGCTGAAAACCGTCGGTATCGTTGCGGGTATTGCGGATAAGGCGTTCCTTTTCGTGCTGGCAGACTGCGTTAAAACCGGGGACGCCGGCAAAGCGCTGGAACTGATTAACGACTTGCACAGCAGTTATTCGGACATGGGCATTTTATGTTCGGAACTGATCAATCATTTCCGCTCACTGATGCTCATAAAAACGCTTCCATCCGCCCGGGATCTGATTGTCTGCACAAAAGCCGATTATGATAAGCTGACCGCGCAGGCCGCGCTTTTCTCGCCGGAAGAAATACTGCACGCGATGTTTCTTTTGGAGGATACATCGCTGAACCTTACAAAGGGTTATAATAAAAGGACAGAACTTGAACTTGCTTTTATCAGGCTGTGCACGCCTTCGCTCAATGACGGCAAAGACGCTGTGATAAGAAGACTTGCCGCGCTTGAGGCCGCTGCCGCGAACGGCACCGGCTTTGTCTCCGCGCCCCCCGCAATGCCAACGGTTGTCTCCGCGGCGCTGCCGCAGGAAACGAAGGAGATCTTCGACCTCGCCGAACCCCTGCGTGAAACACCGGAAAGTTTTGATATACCGGCGGAAAAAGATCCCGAAACTGCTGATGCCGCTCCCCTTGCAGGGCAATTTTCGCTTGAGATGCCGCCGGAGGCGGCCGAACCCGCCGAGCCGGAACCTGTTGAAGCGGTCATGCAAACCCGGGACGAAAACGAAAATCAACCGGAGGAACCGGGCGCAGATAATGACCCGCCCGAAGAGCCTTGTTCCGCGCCCGGCATCCAAGAACCTTTGGACGGCTGGCAGTCAGTCTTAGCCGCGCTTTTTGAAGGGGACAAGCCCCTTTGGGGCACACTGACAAAGGCCTGCGCTTATGTGGAGAACGGTGTTTTATTCCTTGGTTCCGAGAATATTGATGCAGCCGAAGAATTGCTAAAAACCTGGAATCATTTGGATATTTTAAAAAAATTGATTGCTGATTTCTGCGGGCTTAGCTGCGAAATCCGGTTTGTAAAAACAAAAATAAAAGACAAAAAAGCCCCCCTTCAGGGCGTTGCAAGTTCCATTAACTTCCTGAATAAATTCAGTTCCGATAAATAACACAATAAAAGGTATAAAGACTGAAAGGACGGCATTTGATATGAAAGCGAGAATTCCGGGCGCACCCCAAGGCAACATGATGCAGAAACTCCAGCAAATGCAGGAGGATATCGCCAAGGTGCAGGAAGAGGTGGAAAACAGCGAGTTTACTGCCTCTGTCGGCGGCGGCGCGGTTGAAATAACGGTCAACGGCAGACACGAGGCGGTTAATATTAAATTGCAGCCGGAGATTGTGGACCCCGATGATATTGAGATGCTTCAGGATTTGATAACCGCCGCTTTTAATGAAGGTGTACGCAAAGCCTCCGAAGCGATGGAAAAAGGGATAGAGCAAGCCAAGGGCGGTCTTTCCATCCCGGGACTGATGTAAAAAAATATGTCACAAAATGTAGCGCCGCTTGCCAAGTTAATAGAACAGTTTGAGCGCATGCCGGGTATCGGACGAAAAAGCGCCCAGCGCATTGCTTATTATATGCTGAGCCTGAGTTCCGACGAAGCAAAAACATTTGCCGATACAATATTGTTGGCGCACGAAAAAATTCGTCACTGCAGTGTTTGCTGCGATTTGACCGACCGTGTGATTTGCAGTGTTTGTTCAAATGTCTCACGCGATAAGACTATTATCTGCGTGGTCGAAGATTCCAGGGATGTCGCCGCGATTGAAAGAACGCATGAATACACGGGTGTTTATCATGTGCTGCACGGCGTTATATCACCCATGAATAATATCGGGCCGGAGGATATTACCGTTAAAGACTTGATTGCGCGCCTGGGTTCCGATGAGGTCAAAGAAGTTATAATGGCCACAAACCCGACAGTGGAGGGGGAAGCGACCGCAATGTATTTGTCCCGCTTGATTAAGCCCCTCGGGTTAAGTGTTACCCGCCTGGCTTATGGCGTTCCGGTGGGCGCTGACCTTGAATACGCGGATGAGGTAACGCTCATGCGGGCGTTGGAAGGCCGGCGGGAAATTTAGTTTTTTTATTCATAGTTTTCCACAAAGTTTTCGTTTTCCACATCGTGTTTTCAACAGTTTCCACACGCTCTTTTTCCGGCGGGTAAAAACAGGATTTTATTCAACAGTTATTAAAATATTTTTTTTAGGCAGTCTGCTTTTACTGTAAAGCTTTTTCGAGTTTTCCATAGTTTCAACACCCCCTACTACTACTACTATAATCATTATTATTATTTTCTATACTGAAGGAGGATTTTTCAATGAAGTTCATCTGCGAAACGGAAATACTTTCCCAGGCCTGTCAAAATGTTCAGCGAGCGGTTTCGATAAAAACATCCATTCCGGCGGTTGAATGTATTTTTATCAAAGCGTTAAGCAACGAACTTGTTCTTACGGGTTACGATTTGGAATTCGGTATTTACACCTCTATCCCGGCAAGGATTGAGGAAAGCGGCGGAATTTTGATTAATTCAAAGATTCTCTGTGAAATTCTACGCAAACTGCCGGGTGAATTTGTCAGTATTGAATCCGATGAAAGGCATCTGGCCAACATCACCAGCGGTGAGGCGAAGTATTCAATTATGGGTATGTCCCCGGACGAATACCCCGAATTGCCGTCGGTCACAGGCGGGCTTCCGGTTAATATCCCGCAGGGAATGCTCAAAGAAATGGTTCGGCAGACCATTTTTGCCGTCGCTGTGAATGATGCCAGCAAAATTGTGCACACCGGGATTAAAATAGATATTGAGGAAAGACTGATCAGTCTGATTGCCGTCGACGGTTTCCGTTTAGCCATCCGCAAAGAACCCATTGATTATGACGGCGAAACGCTTTCCTTTGTGGTACCCGCCAAAACCATGTCCGAAGTGGTCAAACTTATCACGGACGACACCGCGCCGGTTTCGCTTGGCGTCGGTAAACGGCATATTGTTTTTGAAATCGGCGGATACAGTGTTGTTTCAAGGCTTTTGGAAGGAGATTTTTTGAATTATAAAACAGCGATTCCGACAATAAGTACCACGACGGTCAAAGTCAATACAAAATTGCTGATTGAAAGTATAGAAAGAACCTCCCTGATTATTTCCGATAAACTTACCAGCCCTGTCAGATGCCTGTTTAATGACAATACCATCAAAATATCCAGTTCCACCGCAATCGGCACCGCAAATGATAAGATAAATGCCGAGATTGCCGGGGAAACGGTGGAAATCGGTTTCAATAACAGGTTTTTGCTCGACGCGCTGAAGGTATGCGATACGGATGAAATAAAAATTGAACTCAATACGGCAGTGGCACCCATTATAATCCTGCCGCCGGAGGGCGACAGCTTCATTTTCCTTATTCTGCCTGTCAGACTGAAGGCCGAGTAGAAAAAAATAAAGATTTACAAAAATTCAACGCCGCGCTGTTAAGGAAAACAACAATTCATGAAAATTAAAATCAAAGCGCACATCAAAGAAAAGCAGGAAAAATCTGTTCAAATAGATACGGATTTTATCCGGCTTGACGCATTTTTAAAGTTGTGCGACTGTGTGCAGAGCGGCGGTCACGCGAAGGCTGTTGTGCAAAACGGCGAAGTCCGGGTGAACGGCGAAGTCTGCCTGCAGCGGGGCAAAAAACTACACGCGGGTGATACGGCGGAGTATAATAATTTTGTTTGCACAGTAAAAAAGAATGGAAATTGAACATTACAGCGCGGAAAACTACCGCAATATTGCAAAAGCGGACTTTGAACCTTCCCCGGGTATCAATGTGATCTACGGTGAAAACGGGCAGGGAAAGACAAATATCATCGAAAGCATCTGGCTGTTTACGGGATGCCAAAGTTTCCGCACCCGCAAATGCAGCGAACTGGTAAAAGAAAACGAGAACTTTGCCAAAACAGAAATTGATTTTTTTGCAAGAGGCCGGTCGCAAAACGCGCAAATGACCATTGACACCAAAAGACAGGTGAAATTGAACGGAATTTCGCAGGAAACTCCGCGTAAACTGCTTGGCGAGTTCCAGGCGGTTGTTTTTTCGCCCTCGTCGCTGGCGGTTGTCAAGGACGGTCCGTCGGAAAAAAGGCGGTTTTTGGACATCGCCGTCAGCTTACTAAAACCCAATTACGCCTGTCTGGTGTCCCGTTATTTGAAAGCTATGGCGCACCGCAACGCGCTGCTCCGGCAGCTTTCGGAAAAAAGGGGCAGTGAGACGCTGTTGGAGCCTTGGGACGACGAACTGGCCAGAATCGGCGCAAAAATGATCCTATACCGGTTCAATTATATCAAACAGCTGTCCGTTGCCGCGCAGGAAATCTATGCCGGCATCTCGGGTGGCAGGGAAACCTTGTCTGTTGCCTATACGCAAAGCGTCAAACATGAAATTTTTGAGGAAAAAGAAATGAAAGCGGTAATGCTGACGGCGCTCGAGAAAAACAGGCAAACGGACATCCGGCGGCAGATGACCGGCATAGGACCCCACAAGGACGATCTCTCTCTTGAAATCAACGGGCTCTGCGCGAGAACTTTCGGCTCACAAGGGCAGCAGCGTTCCTGCGCGCTCGCGTTGAAACTCGGGGAAGCCGCGGTGTTGAGAGAGAGCAGCGCGGAGCAGCCCGTTGCCCTTCTTGATGATGTGATGAGCGAGTTGGACAGCAGCAGACAGCGTTTTTTACTCGATTATCTGGAAGGCTGGCAGGTTTTTATTACCTGCTGCGACCCGTCCGTTTTAAGCCGCGTGAGCACCGGCAAAATCTTTGAAGTGACCGCGGGGCAGATAAAAGAGCGCTGAAAAATACACGGAGAAAATGTTGGAGGCGCTTGAGAAGCAGTTGAAGAGAAGTTGGAGTACGATAAAAGCGAATCCCCAATTCTTGTCAACATCTTCCCGTGACGAAGTCATGCTTCACTACTTCTTCTCAATGTTCAGAAAGGGTGTACCGTTATGTATTTACATCTCGGGCAGGACACGGTTGTGGCCTTTGAAGAAATCGTCGGCATTTTTGACCTGGACACCTCTACGGTGTCGAAAACAACCAGAGACTATTTAAAAAAAGCCGAAACGGCAGGGCGTGTGGTCAATGTCAGCATGGAACTGCCCAAGAGCTTTACGGTTTGCCGCAGCGCAAAGGGTGAAATTACCGTCTATATCTCCCAAATTTCCTCCGCAACACTGCTGAAAAGAACGGGGTATATACGAGGGCTGGCAAACATATAGAATAAAAAGTGACGGAGCAGGGAATAAACCCTGCTCCGTTTCATCCTATACTGTTGGCGTATTTATTCGGGCTTTGTCCAGTCCAGTTTGTAAGTTATACGGCTGTCATATTTAAGCGCAAGGGGAACGGTGCCCATATCCTGCAAAGAGCCGGTGCCGGTGACAACGGAGGCTGCGTTCACATTGAGAATATAGGTGACAGAAAGCACCTGGTCGGTCGCCCGGTCCACGCTGCATAGGATGTAGCAGCCGGTGTAGAGCAGATCAAGCGAATCAACTTTAATATAATCGGCTGCCTTTTCAAACTCTTCTAAAATAGAGGCTTTGTCGACGATGTCATATGCTTTGCCGATGGCGCTTGTCAGCGGCAGTGGATCTTTCTCATCTTTGAAGCGAATGGTAATTTCATAAGTCTTGAGCGCTTCAAGGCAGCTGGCATACCGGACATCGCCGAGCGTGAGTTTGCTGCCCCAGGTCTGCCCCTTTACGGGGAAAATGTTCGTCAGATCATCGCCTAAAGCCGCGCCGTCCGCTTTGGTGTTAAGCATATATTTTTTGATGGTGGGGATTGCGGCTTTGAGTTTTGCGTTTTCCGTCTCAATACTGCCGACATTCTTTTTCACTTCCGGGGAAACAGCAGGCTTGCCGGTTTTAACGGCGTCCATCACCTTGTTGAAGTATTCAATCGCTTCTCCGCTTGACTGCGGCTGCGGGGTTTTGCTCACAACGGGCGGTTCTGTGGTGGAAGGCTCCGTCGTCTCGTCCGCGGTGCCGCTGCAGGCAGCGAGCGAAAAGACGAGGGTAAGCGACATAACCGCGGCGAAAAGTTTAATCATTCTTTTTTTCATAATTTATCTCCCTTCAAATGAAAAGCAGTATTGCGTATACCGTTTGCCGGTTCAGATTAGTAAGATTATATCACACTTGTTTGCAACATGACAGTATAATTTTAACAAAAGGATTCAAAAATCAGTAGCTTTCTTTCAGTCCCTGTTCATCGAACAAAAACGCCGTTTCAAGCAGGATATTCAGCCCTGTTTCGACGCTTCTCAGTTCGAGAAGGGCATCCGTGTCTCCGCGGGTGTGGTAGTAACGCGCCGGCGCCGGGTCCATAGCGGCAAGGGTTGTTGCGTTGATGCCCGCCTGTGTGACCGCGGCGGAATCGGAAGAGCCAAGCGTAACGGTTTTATAAGGAAGCTCCACACCGGCGTTTTCCCCACCCTTTTTAAGCAGCGCGCAGGTCTTATTGCAGTGTTTTACGGTGCCGGTCATGTCACGGTTGTAGATGGCGATATAGTCTAAATCTTTTAAAGTATCCGTGCTGCAAAACACGGTTTCGATGTCCTTGCATTCCTGCAGGTGCTTTTTGCAATAGTCTTTTGCCCCGCGCAGCCCCGCTTCCTCGGAGCCGGTGACAACCACCCGAACCTCGGTGTTTTCAAAACGGATATCATTATCCTGCATGAACCTTGCGACCGCGGCCGAGGCAAGCGAGCCGGTGAGATTGTCGTTGGCGCCCATAACGGTTATTTTTCTGTTTTCAAAAAAGGAGGCAATCAGAAACACCGGAATCAGCGCGAGAAATATATAGCCCAGCACCCGGACAAACCTGTCGTCGCCGGCGAATAGGCCGAAGGAATAGGCGTAACCCCTCGCAATGGCGATCACCGATACGATGATACTGAAGAGAAAGCCGGCAACGCTTAACACCAGAACCGATTTTAAAAGTAAAGGGCCGCCAAGGTGCGTGAAGGTCCATTCTTTGGAAGAGT
The DNA here is from genome assembly GCA_964448455.1 of uncultured Eubacteriales bacterium. GTDB lineage: Bacteria > Bacillota > Clostridia > Oscillospirales > Acutalibacteraceae > UBA1447. The sequence continues at coordinate 7,255 of CAYUWQ010000086.1, forward strand.
CGCAGTGGCCGGAGAAGATGATACGCCGTTTGAGTT
>CAYUWQ010000087.1:0-7187 GCA_964448455.1 uncultured Eubacteriales bacterium
GTGACCCCGTGCTGTTGTATGGCGAAATGGGTTGAATAAACAAGAAATAATAAAACGGCACTCCGCAAGGTGTGCCGTTTTGCATCAACAACTTAATTGATACTGTCAATCAATAGATATTTTGATCTCGCTGACCATTCAATAATCATCCGCACTTCGAAAAGCCGCAGTTTCTGCACATCACGCAGCCGCCTTCATGCTCAAGTCCGGCGCCGCATTCCGGGCAGAACTTCATGGTCGGTTTTATTTCCTCATCGAGACCCACCGAAAGTTCGGGTGCCGGCGCGGCTTTGGAATAAAACTCCGGGACCACCGGCCATTTGCCAAGTTCAACCTGCTGTTTGTAAACACGCTCGATGGTCTTGGCGATAGCGTCCGGGCATGATGTGCATTTGAGCCCTTGCTGACGGATGGTGGACGGGCAACGAATTCCTTTGAGCTGGTCTACAATGCTTTTCACATCAATCCCGCTTCGCAGTGCGATGGACGCAAGCCTCGCGGTCGCTTCTGACTGAGAAGGGCAGCCGCCCGCTTTGCCGGTGTTGGTAAACAGTTCGCAAATGCCTTTGTCATCGTAATTCACGGTAATATACAGGTTGCCGCAACCGATTTTTACCCTTTCGGTAATGCCCATCACCGTATCCGGGCGTGAACGAGGCATGATGTTGACAACCTCATCATTATCCTCTTCGGTTTGACCTTCTTTTTTTACTTTACCGATATTCAGCACTTGTGAATCCCTGCTGCCGTCGCGGTAGATGGTGACGCCCTTGCACCCGAGCCGGAATGCAAGCATATACACTTCGGCAACTTCTTCGCGTGTCGCGGTATTGGTGAAGTTCACGGTTTTGGACACAGCGTTGTCCGTATATTTCTGGAAGGCTGCCTGCATGCGCACATGGTCCTCCGGACTAATGTCGTGGGCGGACACAAATACCCTGCGTAAATCTTCCGGCAGTTCTTCCATGTGGGCGATGGTGCCTTCTTTGGCGATTCGTTTCATCAGATCCTCGGAATAGAGTCCGCGCTTCTCCAGTTCAGCTTTCAAAATCGGGTTGACTTCCACCATCTCGGTACCGTCCATGATGTTGCGGATATAAACATAACCGAAAACCGGCTCCACCCCGCTGGAACAGTCCGCAATAATGGACAGTGTGCCCGTTGGGGCGATGGTTGTAATAGTTGCGTTACGCTGTGGGATATCCTGCGGCAGCGTGCTTTCTTTGAACAGCGGGAAAGTGCCGCGTGTTTTCGCGAGCACCGCGCTGGCTGTACGGCCGGTGGTCGTAATGAACTCCATCACTTTTTCGCCGAGTGTGATGGCTTCTTCGGAATTATAAGGGATGCCGAGCATCAAAAGGCTGTCCGACCAGCCCATTACGCCAAGCCCGATTTTACGGGTTTGTTTGGTAACAAAATCGATTCTTTCAAGCGGGTACTTGTTCGCGTCGATGACATTGTCCAAAAAATGCACGGCGTTTTGCACTGTAACTGCGAACTTGTCCCAGTCAAACGAATAGCCGGATTTTGTCTGCCTGAGCATAGCGGTCAGGTTAATGGAGCCGAGGTTACAGGATTCATATGGCAGCAGCGGCTGCTCGCCGCAAGGATTAGTGGATTCAATCTCTCCCTGACCGGGTACGATGTTATCACGGTTGAGTCTGTCCAAAAAGATGATGCCCGGCTCGCCGTTGTGCCAGGCGGCATCGACGATTTTATCAAATACGGAACGGGCGTGCAGTTTTTTTACCGTTTCCTTGGTATGCGGATCGATTAAATCATATTCTGTGCAGTTTTCAACCGCATTCATGAAGTCTTCCGTCAAACCGACCGAAATATTGAAATTCGTAATTTCTTTGTTGTTGGCTTTGCAGTCGATAAAATCCAGTATATCAGGATGGTCAATGCGCAGGATGCCCATGTTCGCGCCGCGCCTGGTGCCGCCCTGCTTAACCGCTTCCGTGGCCATATTGAATACCTTCATAAAACTGATGGGTCCCGATGCAACGCCGCCCGTGGAATTGACCGAACTGCCTTGCTGACGGATGCGTGAAAAAGAAAAACCGGTGCCGCCGCCGGATTTGTGAATCAGCGCGGCTTGCTTGATGGCTTCAAAAATGTTTTCCATCGTGTCTTCCACCGGCAAAACAAAGCAGGCGGAAAGCTGTCCCAACGGGCGCCCGGCGTTCATGAGGGTGGGGGAGTTCGGCAAAAACTCAAGTCCGCTCATCATGTTAAAAAAGGTCTTTGTCGTTTTGCTGACATCGGCGTTCTTGTCATGGATTTTATCCGACGCGGCAATTGTTGAAGCGACCCGCATAAACAAGTCCTCAACCTTTTCGATCGGTTTTCCGGCATCGTCCTTTATTAAATATCTTCTCTCAAGCACTGTGATTGCGTTTGGTGAAATCGTCATTGTTTCTCCCCCTAAATTCAGCAAATATACAACATATTGTATCACAATAATATCTCATGTCAACCTATTGTGTTAAATTATTTTTACCCTATATGAAAATCAGTGTAATAAAAAATATCCGGCGGGATTCTGTCAGCTAACACAATGCTCGTGTCTGTGATAAAATCAGAGTTTCCATTGAGTATACAGGATGGAAGTGACTTCGTCGTTCCCGTGACGCTGATAATAAACCGTAAGCAGCGAGCCGTCTTTGAGTTCGACACTTGCCGGGTAACCAAGGTCCCAACTCGGCGAGTCGTCCCTCAATATCAATTCGTCCCAGGTATGACCACAGTCAAAACTGATCAAAGCCCGCTCGCCGCGCGGTTCTTTACGGCGGCCGATGCTGCAGATGACCGCACCGGAGGAATGCACCAACAAATGCGGGGGTGAGCCGCAGACTCTCTCATCAGCACCTTCCGGGATGAGCGGCGAGGGGATAGACCAAGTCAACCCTTTGTCCGTTGAATGTGTAAGATAGACTGAAAAATAATCATCGCCGTGTACACGAATAGCCCCGAGCAGGCTGCCATCCGCCATTTCTGCAACATGAGGCTCATGGAATAAATTGAGCGGCATTCCCTCCGGCATACGCAAGGTGGAAAGCAGCGACCAAGTCGCGCCTTTATCGGTACTGCGGTAGGCGGCGATATTTTCAGTTTCTAAAAAGAGCTCTTTGCCCAAATAGACTAGGCTGCCGTCCGCGAGAATATTCGGTCCGTGCGGCGCGGAAACCCGTACCCTTATTGTTTCACCCCAGGTGACGCCGTTGTCATCACTCGTGCGTACAAAGGAGCCGCCCCTGCCGTCTTCCGCGTTCATTTTGTTGTAAAAGCCGGTATACGCTTCATAAAGAACGCCCAGCTCAGCCGGCAGACCCTTTAAGCCTTTCGGCATAGCTGTATTGAGCATCCAATCTTTCGGGTGGCAGAACCATGTTACCAGCAGCGAACCGCCGCCGGTGCTGATAATGCCGGCGTCTCTGTCATCAAGCGGAGTATCGTTGACGATCATCGGGGGACACCATGTCTTCCCCTCATCACGGCTGATGCTCATGGCTGTTTTACCGAACGGGCAGACATGCGCGATTCGGAATCCGGACCAAACGGCTGCCAGCGAGCCGTCATTCAGCCTGCTGACGCTCGGCCATCCATGGTAGCAAAAAGGGCTGCCGATATTGCGATGAATAATGCCATGCTGAATAACCTTTGCCTGTTTCATAATAATCCTCCAAAATTTGGTTTGAAGATACATTTACAGTATGGTACAATTTAGCGGTATTCACAAGTAAAAAGCATGAAGCGGGGGATGAAAATGCTGACACACAAAGGAACAAAAAAGATAACAACAAACAGGCTTGTTTTAAGGCGGTTCAGCGTAGCTGATGCGCAAACGGTATACAGTAATTGGGCAAATGATGACCGAGTGACAAAATACCTCACCTGGGAAACACACGCCTGCGTTGAGGTGACAAAAAGAGTGTTGCAAGAATGGCAGGAAAACTATAAAAAGGATGATTACTACCACTGGTGCATTGAATTTGAAGGCAAACTAATCGGCAGCATCGGGGTTGTGGAAATATCGGATAAACACAGCCGCGGCGTTATCGGTTACTGTATCGGCTTTGACTACTGGAACAAAGGAATTGTGACCGAGGCGCTGCAAGCGGTAATGGATTATATGTTTAGCGAAGTGAATGTGAACAAACTGTTTGCCTACCATGATGTGGAAAACCCCGGTTCCGGTAGAGTAATGGAAAAATGCGGCATGGTGCAGGAAGGCGTTCTGCGCGAAGATATGCTGCGACGGGACGGTAGTTACGGGGATATGCGGATGCTTGGCATCCTTCGCCGTGAATGGGAAAGCCGCAAGGCTTAAGGTCAATCTATCAAGTATTTTCGGGCTGCCCCATATGAGGCAGCCCGATTCCGGTTGTAAGCTGAACTATATCAAAGCAACATCGCCCAAAGCCATGGTTTCGTTTTCGGCGGCATCGAATGCTGTCTGCGCCTGCAAAGGACCGGGTGCTTCAAAGGTCAGTTGAATTGCGCCAGGCGGGAGCAGAAAACGAAAGGTTCCGTCCAAACCGCTTGAAAACCGGAATGTCCTGCCATCGCTCACGGCGGTTATCTCGCAGTCTTTGGGGTTGCCGTTCCCGTCAACCGCTCTGCCTGTTACCGTACAGGTGTCATATAGTGTTTTAACCGCCGCCTCCACAGCCAGCTGCGCGTTTACCATTCTATAACTCCTGTAAGGTACGCTCACCCAGAACTTATCGTTGGTTTCGGGTACATTATAACGCGTGTTGGCTTCATCACAAACGATGGATTTTACCTGCAAACCGGTGAGTTCCGGGTTTACGGACCAGACAAGCGAAGCAACCCCCGTCACAACCGGCGCCGCCATGGATGTGCCGGACATGTACTGATAACTGCCGTTTTCCGCGGTAGTGCAGCTGAACAGACTCGAACCAGGCGCGCAGATGGATACTTGATCCCCCACATTCGAAAAACCGGACTGGATAAAATTCCCATTGCCGAGCGTTCTCGCGCTGCCCGCGATAATGATTCTGCCCAACACGGCTTCCGCCGGCACACCAAACAGCGCGGACATGCAGTTTTCCCGCGTGATACAGGTAAAAGAACCGTTGTTAAACGCGTCAATAGGATTGCCTTTTGAATCGCCATTGCCTGCGGACTGAACAACCACAAAGTCAAACCCCCGGTTGAATAAGATGGACATGTAGGCGGAAACAAGCGCCCCTTCGGCATCCATCCACAACTTCGGGTAAGCGGGTTTGCCTTCCGGAACATTGCTGGAAGAACCGACGGACAGGTTGACCACCTTGGCGCCCGCTTTCACTGCGTATCCGACACCGAAAACAATGCGAAGGTCACTCACCCAAAGCTGGCCTTCCTCTGCCTGCCAGTCAACACAAACAAGTGTGGAGTTTTGGGTAATACCGCTGATGCCGATGCCGTTGTTGCCGTTGGCGCCGATAATGCCGGCCACATGGGTACCGTGCGCACCGGGGATGTTTTGCTTGGCAAGCATATTGGACGGAAAGGTGATTTTGCCCGCCAGGTCCGGGTGCGCTGTATCAAAGCCGGAGTCAACAATACCCACTTTCACCGCGTTAAAGTATGGGCTGTACCCCCAGGCGTTTCTCGCGTCAATCGCTTCCAGCCACCAGGTGCCGCCGCGCGCGTTTGTTTCGTCCCAAATGTCCCTGCCTTCGTTCAAACCGTCAAACGGGTCGTTCGGTGTAAAGTTCTCATTGTTTTTAAATGCGTAACTGCCGCTGGCAAAAAGGACGCCGTCCTTTTGCGACAGATTTTCGCATAGAGTCTTCATTTCTTCCGGTCCGTTAAAAATGGTGCGCACAACAAACAAGTTGGCCGGTTCCAAATAACCTATACAAACACCGCCGATACTTTTGAGGGCTTGATATCTTTGCAGCAGGGAAGCTCCTTCGTCAACAAAAACAAGCAGGATGTTTTTAACATAGCCGGCATTTTCATCCAGTTGAATAATGCTGCTGTCTGTTATCTCATCCAAAAAGCCGCTTGAAGTGGCGAGGGAATAATACGGCATACCGGTCAGGCTGATGCTGACAGTGTCAATTAAACCCGCCAGCCCCGGTAAAAAGGTTGACAGAAAAAACAAGATGGACACAATAAGTTTTAAGATTTTGTTCACTGAATTTCCCTCCGTTTAGATAATTGTGTGTTTGCTGTCAATTAATCAAGCCCGCAAAAAATCTGCAGTACTTTCTTGACCATGCGGCGATTTCGGCAGCGTTCCTTGTTTTTGGCATTGATTTCATCAGCAGAACCGCCTTGCCGATTTTTATACCGAGGTCTGCGACTTTTTTCAGGAGATCAATGTTATCGATGAGCGCCTGCGTGCGACTTATCGCGTCCCATGGTTTTATTTTGACCATGCCGGCAAGGCTGGTGTTGCCGGAGCCGATGGCAAAGTCCTGTGCGGTGAGGATGCCTTTTTTAAAACAATAATCAAGTTCGGCCGGGGTGATATTTAAAAGCAGGCTTTTGATGCAGGCAATCTGGCTGAGTCCGGCGCCGATTTGCTTGTAATACTTAACCTGATACGGCCAAAGCGTGTCCGCATTGTACGCACCGGCCTTGTCCGCAAGCACCGTGTCCGCGAGCATCCTTGCCGCCCTGAAACTGTTGGCAATACCGGAGCCGATAATCGGCATAGTCATAAAAGCGCTGTCGCCGATGGCGGCATAGCCGTCACAAACCATAACAGAAAGGGGCTGACGAACAGGTATTTCGGTGAACTGACCGCCGCGCAGGCGTTTATTCCCAAGCCACGGGCTTGTTTTGCGCAAAAAATCGGCTGTTCTTTCTGCCTCTTCCAAATTGAAGGGTTCAAATTTGCCGATGAGTAAGTCGGTAATCTCTTCTTCCGCAGCAACCCAGGCAATTCCTTTTTTGCCGTCCGGCAGCAGATAAATCTTATACTTCGCGTCCGGCTCCCGGTCAGCGGATGAATTGTAAAAAGCGCGGTATACATACAGTTTTTCGCACGGGCGCGGTTCTTTTTCAATACCGCAAACGGCGGGGAGATTGGTGCGCACCGGTGAGTTGACACCGGCGGCGTCAATTACCAAATCGGCGTAAAAATTACCCTTTTCTGTTCTGATGCCGACGACTCTGCTGCCCGCGAGAATAGGCCCTGAAATATTGCAGTCATAAACAAATTT
>CAYUWQ010000088.1:0-7135 GCA_964448455.1 uncultured Eubacteriales bacterium
CGACTCTGCTGCCCGCGAGAATAGGCCCTGAAATATTGCAGTCATAAACAAATTTAACGCCGCACTTTACCGCATGGTCAATCAGCTGGTTGTATATGTCCTTGCGCTCCATCTTCATTTCAATCTCATCCGCCGGAATGGACTGAGTCAACGGAATTTGGAGGTTGGGGCTATAAAAGGTCATGTTGGTTTTATATTCGAATTTGTCCGGCGGCGGCATACCCATGCCGGCAGCCTTCCATGCCGTCGGCGCGAAAATGTCCGTCCAGTCATAGCCGAGTGTCCCCTCGGCGCAGCGCTCGTAAACGGTTACATCCAACCCGACCCGTGAGAGCAGAGCGGCAGCCGCGATACCGCCGTGACCTGCTCCGGCGACAATTGTTTTTTTACTCATGCAATCTCTCCGTTCAAGGCAGTTCAACAATTTAATTTATTATAACAAAATATGGTCTGAATGCAATGCTTTTGCGTGAAAGAAACACAATATTTCTCATTTCTTGTATCATTGAGGCGAAAGTATAGGTTGCTCAATACGCTATTAAATGATAGAATAATTTTATGGATAATTTATCCGCGCAAAGGAGGGTCACCATGCAGACGACGCAAAATAAAAACGGGGTAAAGGCCCCTTACAACCTTTCTCCGCGTATCCAATTGCTGAGAGATTACTATTTCAAAGGTACGGATAGAAAATGGAATAATGAATACTCATGCTTTACTACAGGCACTCCCTGGGATGTGGTTTTTGACGAGCTTACTTTCTATATCGTGCCGGAGGTATATGCCTTCTTTAATACCTTTGGCAAAACCTTCCCGCAGGCGGCCATGCCGATAAAGCTTGAAAAGGACTTCTTCAGGCGGAGTATCCCGGAAAGACGGGCTTGGTTTGTCAAAGAAGCGATTGTAAATTATGTGCCCGCTGAGATTCTGCCGGGCGATTTGATTGCCGGTGGCAGATTCAGTCTGATGGCATCGCGCTGCTGGACCAAAAACGAGGCGAAGATGAGGAATGAGCGGGTAACCGGTAAAGGTGGTGTCCGTAATAAGGTTATAGAGTTTAAGGACAGGGGGTTCGGCAATGCGGGTGCCACCTCCGGACATCTGATACCCGACTATCCGCGCGTACTTGAACTTGGGTTTGAGGGAGTAAAAGCGGATATTCAAGTGAAGTTTAACGATTTGCCGACGGAATATAAAAACGGGGCAAAGGGAGCGCAGCTTAAAGCAATGATGACCGCCTGCGACATGCCTTGCGAGCTGGCAAAAAAATACGCAGCTCTTTGCGGCCAAATGGCGGCCGATGAAAAAGACGAAACGCGTAAAGCAGAGCTGTTCACCATGCAAAAAAACCTGAAAAAAGTGCCCGCTAAACCCGCAACAGACTTTTGGGAAGCATTGCAGGCACTTTGGCTGACCCATATGCTTGTTTTAACGGACGAAAATTATCCGGGCGCGGGTGTCAGCTTCGGGCTGATTGACCGCTATCTGCTCCCGTACTGGCAAAAATCTATCGCGGACGGTATGGACAGGGAATTCGGCAAAGAACTGCTCAAATGTTTTTGGATGCACTGTAATTATGCCTATGACGCGATGATTTCCACGGGCAATCAGGGGATAACGGCTGGCTATGGTCAACTGTTCAACATATCCGGTCTGGGTGAAAACGGTCAGGATATGACCAATGAGCTGACCTATGTCTTCCTTGAGGTTATTGATGAGATGAGTCCGATACTGGAGCCTAAGCCGAATGTGCGGTTAAGCATGAAGTCACCGGATGAACTGCTGGACAAGGTCATCGACATGATAGCCGTGAGTCAGGGCGCTCCGTTTTTACTGAACTTTGATGAACGCTCCATAGCCGGTATGCTGCGCGAGGCAAAAATGGCACACTGCGAGCATTTAATAAATGAAGGCAATGTTCATGAATACGCTTCCGTCGGCTGCCTGGAAAACACCATGTGCGGCAATGACCGTTCCGCAACGGTCGACTGCAACCTGAATTTTCTCAAAGCGGTTGAGCTGACCCTATGCAATGGCGGTGAATTAAATCAATACAAGGACAGTATTTGGGGCAAACCTTACGACAATGAACTTGACGCGCCAAAAACCGGAGAACCGGGCAATTTCAAAACCTTTGAAGAGTTTTACAGTACTTTCGTTATCCAGACAAAATATCTGATTAAGCGAATAGTTGCGCTATATGATTTAAGCAGCAATGTGCGTGCGGAATTCAGCCCGACACCGTACCTTTCCTGTCTGGTGAGGGGTTGTGCGGAAAAAGGGCTGGATATCACGCAGGGCGGGGCGGAGCTTAATTTTGTCACCATTGAAGGCGTAACATTTGCAACAACCGTTGATTCCCTGCTCGCCATCAAGTATCTTGTTTTCGACAAAAAGCTTTGTGATTTTAACACGCTGATTAAAGCACTGCGGGCAAACTGGAAAGGCTATGAGATTTTGCAGGCGACCGCAAAAAATAAAGCACCTAAATTCGGCAGGGATGATGACGAGGCGGATGCGCTGGCTCAGCGCTTTATGAAAGATTGGTCCGACGAAGTCTGGCAGTATAAAACAACCGGAACAAACGCGCAGTTCAGGGGTGGGATGCTTAGTTGGAACTACTGGATAGGCTCCGGGTACATTCTGCCCGCAAGCCCCGACGGGCGCGAGCATGGGCAGTTCCTTTCCAACGCTATTTGCCCGGTCAACGGCGCGGACATCAACGGTCCGACCTCAAATGCAAACTCGGTGGGTAAAGCGCTTGGCGGCAGCGGGAAGGGCGGGGACTTTGGCAAATGGTTCAACTGCCTGCCCAACGGCGCGAGCCATACCATAACACTTTCTCCGGCTTTGATGCGCGATAACGAACATAAAGCCAAATTGAAGTCATTTTTAAAAGGGTATGTTCAAAATGGCGGAACGGCTTTACAAATCAATATTCTTGATGCCGATATGCTGCGCGACGCACAAAAGCATCCGGAGGAATACCGCAATCTGCTTGTCCGTGTAACAGGCTATAACGCCTATTTTACCAGTGTCGGCAAAGAACTACAGAATGAAATTATCGCAAGGGAAAGCCATAATAAGTATTAACGGAGTTACACATGGAATTAACTGTTTTGGACATACAGCGAATGAGCAGCGAGGACGGACCCGGTTTGCGGGTAAGCGTTTTCTTCAAGGGCTGCAGCCTTGCCTGCAAATGGTGCCATAATCCCGAAAGCATCTTGTTTAAGGGCGAAGTGCAGTGGCTGAATGTACGCTGTCTTGGCTGTGGAAGCTGCGTAAAAGCATGTCCTGCCGGCGCGTTGGAATTGACACAGGGGACAATCGTTATTAACCGTGCAAAGTGCAAGAACTGTTTTGCCTGTGTGGAAATCTGCCCGAGCGGAGCAATGGAGCAGAAAGGCCGCAAAATTGAAGAAAAAAAGTTGTGCAGAGAACTCTTGAAGGACCGGGCTTATTTTGATGAAGAAGGCGGAGTAACCCTTTCCGGCGGAGAACCACTGCTGCAGGCTGGCGCCATCGAACTGCTCAAGGACTTGAAAACTGCCGGTGTAAATACGGCTGTGGACACCTGCGGACTGGTTCCGGCTGATGTTTTAAGCGCGGCGCTGCCATATACGGATGTTGTGCTATATGACATAAAATTTAAAAACAGCGATCAGCATGAAAAATGGACAGGGCACGGAAACGACGAAATACTGAACAATTTTAAATTAGTCAACATCTGGGCTGTGCAAGGCGGCAGGTTATGGGTAAGAACGCCTGTTATTCCGGACGCGACAGACAGCGCGGAAAATATAATGGCTATTGGAAACTTTTTGAAAAATTATGACGGTGTCGAACGCTGGGAACTGTGCGCGTTTAATAACCTTTGCAGGGATAAATACACAAGACTCGGCATTGAATGGTTGTTCGGTCAGGCAGAACTGATGACAAAAGAAAAAATGGAAAGTCTGCTGGCCTGCGCGAAACAAACAAACGCCTGCCCGGATATTAGAATAACAGGCGCGTTAAGACGGGGGGATAACACTGATGAATGAGATCAGTGAGGCGCAAAAAAAGATGCTTGATAGCGACAGTAAAATAGGCTTGCTGGTAACAGGGGATGACAGCGGATATCCGCATATCTCATTTATATCCTCTTTGCAGTCGCTGGGCGAGGACCAAATGACTTTCGGTAAATTTTGCGAAGGACTTTCAAAAACGCATGTTGCCGAAAGGCCGGAAACAGCCTTCCTGGCTCTAAACGGAGAGATGGACTTTCTCCGCGGCAACGCGGTCTATACGCATACCGCCAATACCGGTGAGGAGTTTGATAACTACAACGCAAAACCGATGTTCCGCTACAACACCTATTTCGGTTTTAATACAATTTTCTACATGAATTTGGAAGATATATCGCCGCTGGAAAAGCTGAATATGGGTAAAATCGTATTGGGCGCTATTTTGACCAGAATCGCCGCCCCGTTTCACGCGAAGAGCAAGAATCGAGCGCTGTCTTATGTTAGCAAAGGGTTATTTGCGAAACTGGACGGTTTAAAATTTATCGCTTATACGGACGAAAACAACAAGTTCAAAATCATACCGGTTATTCAAGCTGGCCCGGCGGGAACAGACCGCATAGCGTTTTCAACAGTCCCGTTCGGCAAAGAACTAAGGCAGATTCCAAAGGGCTGCAAAGCCGCAATTTTTGCCGTGAACCTTAAAATGGAATCGGTGCTGGTGAAGGGCATCTATCGAGGCATCGGCGGCTTTCCGGCTGCCGGAATACTGGATATCGAAAAGGTTTACAACTCAATGCCGCCAAAAAACGAATACATATACCCGCGAAAAGAGCGAATCGAAGCGGTAACGGAATTTTAGAAAACACGAGATCTATGCGAATATGATAATGGATTACGCAAAAAAAGAGAACAGAGATTTTTGGTTGAGGCATCCGACCTTGGGTGACCCTTCGTTTGATACTTTTGAAAAGATTGGCGGCACTGTTCATCAATCGACACCTCCCTACGAATGGGGTGTCAACGGTTCCCTGTTTATTGACCCGAAGAAAGGGAGCTTTTATTTATACGCGGGCTTGTATCCGTTCGGCTACGCAATGAAAGCGGATGCACCCTGTAAATTTGAAATTTATCGTTCTCTCGACAAAGGGAGCTCCTGGGAAAACTTAGGCAGCGGTTTTGAACCGGGTTTTTGTTTTGACGGTCACAGTGTTCCTTCGGACATTTGCCCTGATGTTGTGTTAACCTATGACCATGACGAGGATGTTTACTGGCTGTGTTATGACTGGTGCAATAACAACATGACTTGGGAAAACGCGCATAAAAGCACCGGCAGTCTCGCCGATTCCGGCGCGGCCATAGCGCGGGCTAAATCACCGGAAGGTCCCTTCACAAGACTAATAAACCCGTTCTTCAGCAATAAAGAACAGTATGGCAAGTTTGGGATTTTTACACGCGGTTATGCGTCCACCTTGCTTAAGCGTGAAAATGACTGGATCACGTTTACACTTTTAGATTCCGGCTCGTACTTCTCCTGGGGATTAGCGTGCATGACGGCAAAGACACCATATGGACCGTGGTCGGAACCCGTTCTTCTACTTTCTCCCGCACGGCAGGAATATTATCCGGCGCCTGTTGAGTTTCATCCATGCTTCACAGTTGACAATAGAGTTTATGCCCCGGCAACATCCGTTTCCAAAAACAGAAATTATCAAGCGATATTCACTTCAGACCTGGAAGAATCGCATCTGCCGGAAGCTTGGTGTTTGGCGTGTGACGGAGGCGTTTGGCATAGCCGGATGCTGACGGATGAACACTACGGCATCTGGGGTCAGACCATTCATGGTTTTGTGCGCAACAATGAGCTCTTTGTTATGTACCCTGCAAGGGATGAAAGAGGGTACGGCACTTTGTCAATTGCAAAAAGAAAATGGGATGAGCCTTTTAGCGACGGTTTCACCTTTTCCGGTCATGCGGGCAAGTCATTTTCTCCCTTGTTAACAGCTTATAACGATTTTTTCTTGAATGCGGAAGTCAGTTTTTCCGGAACAATTGAAATTGTGTTTAATTATACCGGAATTATAGGACCGGACAAACATGGCTCGGACGCTTCGCCGCACGAACAGACCCTCTCTTCTTATTATGCGATGATATTGGAAGATTCGGGTGGATTTAGGTTCATTAAAAAAAAGTATACTTCCGAGGAACAACTGCTGTTTTTTGGAAAAAGCGAACAAAAAATCAACAGCGTAAGCATTGTGAAAAAGGGAGATTCGGCAGCGGTTTTTATTAACGGCAAAGGAGTCGGTCAGTCGACCATTCAAACAATCGCTCCAAACCCGATTGCGATTATCGCACATGAGTTTTCTGTGCTGAACTGTTCAAAATTTGAAATCGATGGCGACAGGTTACCATATAAACTCAAATATAGTTCACTTGAAGCGATACTCAACGCCGGCCAACTGTTGGAAAATTGGAAAGAAGACACGACGCTTGATTTCTATACAACTAAGCATCTAACAGGTCGGGGGAATGTAAGAGCAAAATGGAACATTATCGGGGGCGGTTTTTGCTTATATTCGCCGAAATCGCCTAAATTGGGAATCATGGAAATCAGTTTGGACGGGAAGCCGCTCGGTATCGCCACATTGACATCGTATGAGGATGAGCCTTCCCAACCGGTATTCACTGCAGAATCGCTGGAGTTTGGCAGGCATTGTGTGGAAGTCAAGCCGCATTTCGGGTTGATTGCGATTGATATAATTGAAGTAAATTGACGGAGGAAATACAATGGATAAAATTACAACACCGGGCAAAGCATTTGTTGACAACTATGGCAGAGAAAGAATATTTCACGGGTTCAATATTGTGGATAAAAGCGATTTCAACGGCAGTAAAAAAGAATTCGGCTTCAACTTTGATGATGCATTTTTTGCGAAGTTTATCGAGAAAGGCTGTAATATACTACGGCTTGGATTCAGCTGGGATGCTTTAGAACCGGAGCCTGGCAAGTACAACGATGCTTTATTGGATGCGGTAGGCGCTATTTTGGATAAGTGTGCCGAAAACGGTGTTTTCGTTTATCTGGATGTTCATCAGGACTGTTATTCGTCATCTTGCCACGGAAA
>CAYUWQ010000089.1:0-3399 GCA_964448455.1 uncultured Eubacteriales bacterium
GCTTGCAATGCTTTGTTTCAAATGATAATATATTTAACATGGAACAAAACCCAAGAAAGGTTTGACTATATGGTCTCTCTACATAAAAAATCTAGACTAATCCTGCTGGCGGCAGCGGCGGCAGCGGCAGCCGTTTCAACAGCAGCAGTCGTTATTCGGAAGCCCGGTTTTAAAAAGCTTGTCGATTTAAGCTATGGCCCATCAGACGCGCAAAAAGTTGACCTATATCTGCCAAAGGTGAAAAAGTCGAAATGCACGGCTGTGGTTATTTATATCCACGGCGGCGGATGGACAGGCGGGGATAAAGCCGATTGTGACTCCTATTGCACAAAAACGGCTGAAAGGGGTTATGCCGCGGCATCCATGAATTACAGAATGCTTGGTGATGGCGCAACTTTGGCGGATATGCTGGTCGATATTACCTCCGCAATGGAGTTAGTTAAATCAACAGCAGCTCAAAACGGGTTTACCCTTACCCAAGCCGCTATAGCAGGCGGTTCCGCAGGGGGCCATTTGGCAATGCTTTATTGCTATAAAAACCAGGCGGTATCGCCCATTAAAATCGCCTTCTGCGTCAGCCAGTGCGGGCCCTCAAAATTTACGGATATCAGGCTTTATGAGGATGGTGAGGATCCGGCGGATAAATACGCTCTAATTTCGGCATTGATTAACCAAAAGGTGGATAAAACCACATTCGGCGATTTAACCGCGGAACTGCAGGCAATATCGCCTGTAAACTATATTACAAAGGATTCACCGCCGACAATCGTCATTCAGGGGCAAAAGGATGAGCTCGTCCGGTATTCCCAAGGTGTTGATGTTTTTGACGCATTCTATGAAACCGGCGGGGTATGTGATTTGATTTTGTTCCCGAATTCCGGCCATGCTTTAGACAGTGACCCCGATCAAACCGAGCGCTACAACCGGCTTTTCATGGCATATGAAAAAAAGTACTTCGGTTATTAATCCATTCAAGTTCTACTTCCCGCAGCGGCGTTGCGGACATCACAGTAGGAGGCATATCATGGCACAGGACATCAGTGAGTATTTTGAGACCGTCGCGGCGCATTTGCAGCGTTTTGAAAAAGATGAAGCAATCGCATACTGCATGCAGCTGCTGGAAGACGGCAAGGTTACAATAGCGGAATTGTATGAGGAAATATTGGCGCCCGCCCTTAACAGAATTACGATATTGCGTGCCGAAGAGGATAGCCTGATTTGGCAGGAGCATGCCATGACCGCAATCGTCAGGAGCATTATCGAATGCGCCCGGCCTTATGTGCTGAAGGAAAAGGCAGTTAATAACGCCGGCAGCGCCGGCAGGGTATTGCTGGTGTGCCCGGAGGATGAATACCATGAGCTGGGTATCCGTATGGGGCAGGACTTTTTCACCGTCGCAAATTACGAAGCGGTGTTTATCGGCGGCAACACACCGCGGGAGAATATTGTTTCCGCAGTGCAAATGTTAAATCCCGACCTCGTTGATATCGGTGTGTCGAATTTTTTAAACCTTGTGACACTAAAGAAGATCATCCTGGAACTCCGGGAAAAAATCAGCCCAAACATCAAAATAGCAGTTAGCGGCAGCGCCTTTCAGCGTACCGGCAAAAACGCGGCTGATTTTGGCGCGGATATCATTATTAATTCATTTGCAGACATTCTGGCTTTCGGGAGGGCGAACGATGAAACTGGCATTTAAAATCGCGTGGCGGTTCCTCTCCTCCAGCAAAGGGCAGACCGTACTCATCGCGCTGGGTATCGCCATCGGCGTTTCCGTTCAGGTGTTTATCGGCTCCTTGATATCCGGTTTGCAAAAAAGTTTGCTTGACACGACCATTGGCAGTTCTTCCCAGGTAACCGTTAAATCAAGCGACCGCAACGGGCGAATCGCCGGGTATGAACCGGTTATCGATACAATCAAAAACAAGGAATCACTGGTTACATTTGTTTCGCCCGCCGCGGATGCTCCGGGGTTTGTTAAAAACGGGGGGGACACCTTCCCTGTTCTGATGCGCGGGTTTGACTTTGAGCAGGCGGAAGGTATATATAAACTCAAAGCGGCATTGGTTGAAGGCGCGCTGCCGGCGGACGACCGGGTCATGCTCGGCAAAGACCTGGCGGAAGAGGCGGGACTGAAGCTCGGCGATCGTGTTGATGTTGTCACACCGCTTGGTAAAATGCAGACGGTCACCATATCCGGGATTTATGACTTGAAAGTTTCAAGCCTCAACAAGTCCTGGGTAATTGCCGCGCTGCCGCTGGTGCAGTCGATTTTTGATTACGGCAGCGAGGTGACCTCTATCGAAATACAAGTGTCCGATGTTTTTGCGGCGGACACCGCTGCGGCAAACATTACGCCGCTCTTGCCGGGGGGATTAAAGGCGGAAAACTGGAAGGACGCGAACGCCTCCCTGCTCAGCGGCCTCAACGGACAGAGCATATCCAGCCTGATGATTCAGGTGTTCGTATTGATTTCCGTCATCCTCGGTATCGCCAGTGTGCTGGCCATATCCGTGCTGCAAAAATCACGGCAGCTCGGCATATTAAAGGCGATGGGCATTAAAGACAGGAGCGCGAGCATGGTTTTCCTCTTCCAGGGCTTTATTCTCGGCACCTTCGGTGCCATACTGGGTGTATCGCTCGGGCTTGGGCTTGCGTTTTCGTTTACAAAATTCGCGGTGAACCCGGATGGTACGCCGATTATCAATCTGTTTATCGACCCGCAGTTTATCGTCATTTCCGGCTTGATAGCGGTTGCTTCCGCGACGATCGCTTCTTTTATCCCCGCGCGCCGCTCTTCCAGACTCGACCCGATGGAGGTAATCAAAAATGGATAATGTTATCAGTTTGAAAAATGTCAATAAAATATACGGCACGGAAGTCAAAACACAGGTGCTCACCGATATTAATTTGGCGTTTGAAAAAGAATCGTTCAACTCCATTATCGGCGCGTCCGGTTCGGGTAAAAGCACGCTGCTCAACATCATCGGCACGCTGGACAGACCCACCTCCGGGGAGGTAACAATTAACGGTGTACGGACGGACAGCTTGAATAAAAACGCGCTGGCAACGCTGCGTAATGAAGCAATCGGCTTTGTCTTCCAGTTCCACTACCTCTTGCCGGAGTTTACGGCTTTTGAAAATGTGCTCATGCCCGCGCGCATCAAAAACGGCAGTATTACACCGGAAATCAAGGAGCGGGCGCTGGAACTGATGAACCTGATGGGGCTCGACAAGGTGAAGAACAACAACGCGACCAAAATGTCCGGCGGGCAGCAGCAGCGCACTTCCATTGCGCGGGCGCTCATCAATAACCCGCAAATCATTCTGGCGGACGAGCCGACCGGCAACCTGGATTCCGAATCCACGGAAGTAGTCTATGATATCCTGCGCGACATC
>CAYUWQ010000089.1:3409-4732 GCA_964448455.1 uncultured Eubacteriales bacterium
CAACTTTCATTATTATTACTCACGACCGCAAAATAGCCCAAAAAGCTGACCGGATTGTGGAAATAAAAGACGGCAGAATTAACCTGGACATTACATCCTCTCAAGCTTAGTTTGCGGGTATCATGCGCGCATGCTGCCGGGCGGAAACAGAACTTGTTTTCCGCCTGCGGTAAAATATAAAATAATGAGGTGTGAATTGTGGGCACATTATCAAATCTGCTGAAAAAAGTCAGCGCGCTTCTTCTATCCCTGATTTCGTTTTTCGCAATGCTCGGACCAACGACCTTTTCGCCTGTTGACGCAAATAATTTGAAACTCAACTTTTCAATCCTTGCGGACACCCACATAGACTCGATTTACAACGAGTCCAGAACCCCGCGTCTTATTAAAGGGCTCAATGATATGGCGAAGGCCGAAGTGAAGAGCGACGCGCTGGTGATTGCCGGGGACATGACCGAAACCGGCATGGTGAATCAGTATTTTAAGCTTGGCGCAACGCTCAAGACTTTCTGCAAAGCGGATAACCTGCTGCTCCAGATGGGCAACCATGATATCCGCGGTATCAAGGGGCCTGACGGCGAGAGTTTGCTTCCCTACCCATACAGCGCCGGCAAGTTTTTGAAACTGATGGAAAGGACAACAGGAACCGCGCCGGATATCGCCTACTACTACCGCATCATCAAAGGCTGCTACTTTATTGTACTTAATCCGGAATGGATGGAGGGCATGGATTCCTGCCTGTCCGAAACACAGATTCAATGGGCGGATAATCTGCTGGCAGAAGCGGTAAGCGCCGGCAATCCGGTATTCATTATCAACCATCAGCCGCTTGAAGCGGTCGGTGAGGCCTCCGCGCGTATAGGCGATGTAATGCAAAAATACAGCGGTGTATTGGATATCTTTTATATCTCCGGCCATTATCACAACGGCTTCAGCGCGAACAGCATCACCAATAACGGTACGGTATATTTTGTTGACACACCTGCATACGGCAAAACAAACAGCGGCGCTTACGGCAAAATCGGCACCGGCTTCCATGTGGAGCTGTATGAAGACAAAATCATCTTCCGCGCCAGGGATTTTATGGATGGATTATGGGTTAGTGAGTATGACCGGACGATTGAGCTGATTAGTGGTCAGTGATCATAAAAGCCCTCTTTTTCAAAGAGGGTGGCAGGCGTAAGCCTGACGGGTGATTAATCCTCAGTCACCTTCGGTGACAGCTCCTTTGAAAAAGGAGCCTTAAGGCTGCCAATGAAAGGTAATCAAACGATGAGAACCGGAATCTGCACAACGGATTTAAAAACCATGCCCGCCGAGCAA
>CAYUWQ010000089.1:4832-7077 GCA_964448455.1 uncultured Eubacteriales bacterium
AACGATGAGAACCGGAATCTGCACAACGGATTTAAAAACCATGCCCGCCGAGCAACTGTTCGCAAAACTCAACAGCCTCGGCACGCCTGTAACGCAGCTGAGCTTCGCTTCGGTGGCGGAAACGGGCTTTATCCCCGACTGCAATATAGAAATACCGGCCGAGGTCGATAAGGATGTAATAAACCTTATCAAGGTGTGCGCGGAAAAATACGGAGTCGAAATCGCCGCAGTAAACGGCACTTTTAATATGTCGCACCCGGACGACCGAATCAGAGCGGAAGGTTTACGCCGTTTTGAAGGCTTCGCGCAAGCGGTCAACAGCCTTGGCTGCAGGATAGCAACCCTTTGCAGCGGTACCAGAAACACGGCATCCCTTTGGGCGCCGCACCCGGACAACGGTTCTGAAGAAGCCTGGCGGGATATGGCCGAAACGGTCGCGGCAGCGGTAAGAATCGCGGAAAAACATAATATTGTACTAGCAGTGGAAACGGAAGCGGCCAATATCATCGACACGCCCGAAAAGGTGCGCCGGCTCATGGACTCCATCGGCTCGCCGAACCTTAAAATGATTATGGACTGCGCCAATTTGTTCCACCCCGGTGAAGCGAAGCGGGAAAATGTCCGCCCTGTTATGCGCCATGCGTTTGAACTGTTCGGTCGGGATGTGGTCATCGCCCACGGCAAAGATATCCGGGCGTCAGACGGTATTGACTTCTGCGGTACAGGCGAGGGGATTGTTGATTTTGATCTCTTCGTCGAACTGCTCGCCGAATACGGTTACCAAGGGGATATGTTTTTGCACGGTATCTATGACGAACAAAAACTGCCCGAAGCCATCCGCTTTTTTAAAGCAAAATCAGCCAATTAAAATGAAGGATATACTTTCCTTTGGATCGTGAAAGGACGGGTATACAGATGACTATCTTTCACCGTGTTTTAAAGACCATCATGGCAATTGTACTGGCAGTAATAAATCTGACCGCCGGGCCGCCTGCCGCGGAGATCCCTTTAATCATCCCGGACAATCCGGCAGAAAACAGCGCCCTTTCTCCCATCGGCGAAGCGGCGCTTTTGCAGGGTTATGATCCGGAAAAACTCTATTATCTGGATTTGCAGGCTTATTTGGATGCAATACCCGGCATCCGCTCTGCGGATTATTACGATATCGCGCTGATCATGGGCGTACTGCAGGGGCTGGTGAACCGGGATGCCCCGCATTTTTATATCCGCTTTTCATCGGCAAACAACGCAGACAAGGTTTGGTTTGATCGCCTCACCAGTGATGAATACTGGCGGAATAAAATCGGCACCGAACCGCAGTTCTTAGCCGGGAAAGAGGTTGTGACCCTTACAAGCCCGGCGGATGCCCTTTACCTGTTCAAGGATTTTTATGAGGGTTACGCGGTTTGGGATGACGGTGTGCCCGCCACATCCAACGCCGCGCTTACCGCCTGCGGGTGCGACAGCCTGCTGCCTTTGCGGTACAGCGAAAGGGCTGACAGCATTTTTGCCAATCTCGTCAATCCGGGCAGCGGCACCATTTTTAATTATCAAAACAAGTTCCCTCAAAAGCCCGTTAAAATCAATTTATATGATCAGTTCCATACCGGGGAGCGCTTTGTTTACGGGACGAACAATCGCGTCCTGTCAACAGGCAGCCGGAAATGCGACGCTGTGCTCTGGTCGGTTTATAACTACCTTGAAGCCGGCAAAACAAACCCGCACCTGATGGCATACCACATTGATGCCTACTATCCGGCCAAAACAGCGGACGGTGAAACGGATTACAACAGGGGGCATATATATTCAACCGCGTTTCTGCTGAACAACGATTACTACATCGCGGAAAAAGCGTTCTTTTTTGACCTCGGCGTGATGAAAAATGAAAACGCGAGCGACGACCCGGACCAAGCGGGCAAATGCATCAACCCGATTATGGGTTCAACGGATTATCAAACCATGAAAAAGATGCTCAGCGCGCAGAACAAGCAAGCCGCCGCGTATGAATACAAGCCAATCACCTGCGGCGGGTTTACCGCCTGGCATATCAAGTACACCAGCTATATCAACGCGCCGGGTTCAGACAAGCTGAGCAATCCCTTCCAGGTGGAGTGGCAGACGGTGCGGGAGTTCTCCTATTTTAATGTGATGCTCGACGCCGACGCGCCGGGGCTTGTCGCCATGTCCGACGCTTCCGTGTTTATGCACTACCCGCGGCAGGAGCGTTACACGCAGCGCTGTGATA
>CAYUWQ010000090.1:0-7027 GCA_964448455.1 uncultured Eubacteriales bacterium
ATTTTAGACATTAGATGTTAGATGAAGAGCGCACTCCTTCCTGTCACATGGCGATTTTTCAAATCGCCTTTCCACCATTCCTCAAGAGGAAGGCAAAGAACGCAATCCCCATGTCATTGTTAAATGACATTACCGCCTTACGGCATGTCCCATAGAACACAAAGCGCTCATTGCCTTTCACAAAGAATGTCTTTGACATTCATTTAAATGACTTAGTCATTCATTAAAAAAGCTAAAGCTTTTTAGTAAGGGACGCAAGGAAGAACGATAAAACACCGGGTTGTATGAAGACGTGTTTATAACAATATAGGAGGTGTCCGAAGATGAGTGATTTATCAAACCGAAACCCCGAGTTCCATGAGATTATTCGTATTATTGAAAATGCGCGAAGCCGGGCTTACAGCGCAGTAAATTCAGAACTGATTAATATGTATTGGGAAATCGGCGCGCACATATGCAACAAGGTTAACGATGGTGGTTGGGGCAAGAGTATTGTTAATGAGTTTTCAGATTTTATCCAGGCATATTATACGGATTTGAAAGGCTTTTCATCTCAAAATATCTGGAGAATGAAACAGTTTTATGAAACTTACTGTGATAACCCAAAACTCTCACCACTGGTGAGAGAAATAACATGGTCAAATAATTTACTGATTATGGCGGGAACAAAGACCGATGAAGCACGAGAATTTTACCTAACCCTTGCTATAAGAGAGCGTTATTCCAAGCGTGAGTTGGAACGGCAAATCGACAGTATGCTGTTTGAACGGATGATGTTATCGGAGGTGAAGAACAAGCAAATTATCGCCGAAAACGCAAGTTTAAGTTCCCTGAGGGATACATATGTACTGGAGTTCTTGGATATACCCACCGACTTTAAGGAAAGGGATTTAAGAAAATCAATTATCTCCAACCTGAAAAAATTCATTTTAGAGTTTGGCAGAGACTTTACTTTTGTGGCTGAAGAATTTAGGGTACAAGTCGGGAATACTGATTTTTTCATAGACCTTTTATTCTATAACCGCGAGTTATCCTGCCTGGTAGCAATCGAACTGAAGGTCGGAAAATTTAGACCGGAGCATCTAGGTCAGTTGAATTTTTATTTGGAGGCACTTGACCGCGATGTAAAAAAAGAGCATGAGAATCCCAGCGTTGGGTTGGTTTTGTGCGCTGGCAAGGATGATGCTGTTGTGGAGTATGCACTAAGTAGAAGTTTGTCTCCAGCACTCGTTTCGGAATATACACTGTACCTGCCGGATAAAGAAGTTCTGCAAGAAAAACTTCGTGAATTAACGGAAATTGCGCAATGCAATTAAGCGAAGAAATAGGCAGTATGATATATGTTATGATGACCAACCTGAACCGGAAGACATAAGTCAGAAGATATAAGATGGAAGATATAAGACGGAAGACATAAGATGGAAGACTTCCTAGTTCAATCTTTCTTCTTCGTTCTTCTTACTTTCTACTTTTTACTTCGCACTTCCTCCTTCGTACTTCCTTCTTCAAACTTCCAACTTTCAACCAAGAGGTGCAAATTATGGCAATATTACAAAAGTTCATCGCTTTCTTTCTCGCAATTTATCAGCTGCTTTTTGGCACCGTAATTTTCGGTAAATATGACCCACCGGTTATTCCGCCCGTTATTCCCCAAATCGTCAATGATATCGGAGGTGACAGCACCATGTCGCAAACAGTTCTGTATGCCGCCGCGGCAAGGAATGCCGTGCAGGGCGTCTACACAAATCCCGAACGCACCGCTTACGCGATGACAAACAAGCAAGCGGTACTGACCCATGAGCTGGCCGCCGCAAACAACAAAACCGCGACACTCCAAACCGCGGGGGGCAAAACCTATTTTGCCGACACGCTGGACACCTTCTGCACGCTGCAAAACGGCAGCACCTTTTATTCGTCGGATTCCGCCGCGAACGGGCGGGTGAACACCATCCGCCTGGGGCAGTACTATTATGAGTGCCATGTGCGGGACCTCGCGCTGGATGCGGCGGCCGAACCGCTTTTCAAGGCGGACAAGGCTTTTCATGTCTATGCCGACAGGATGTATGCGGAGCTGAAGATTATGGCGGCTCAAGCGACCGAAAGCCTCGCGGCGTTTGGCAGCATTGTTAAAATCCCCGCGGATAGCGTCACGGCGCTGCAAATCCGGGACGTAAACGGGACTTATAACGGGATAACGGGCTTTGACGCGGCAACAGTGAACTACGCGGCGTTCGATATGAAAGATGTCGGCGTGGCCGGCTTCATTGTGCCGGCGGACCATTCGACCAAGAGCCTGAGCGTGACGCTCGAGGACGGCTGTTATGTCGTCCGCCAGACGGCGAACTACGCACCCGGCGCCGGCATCAACAAAAACGACGAAAGCGGCGGCTATGCCTTGAATGGTGTCCGCTTCGGCTTTCGGATTTATACGGACGAAACGCATAATTTCGCCGGCATCGACCACGCTGCTTTTTTGGAGCGCAACCCGCTCACGAGCATCACGGTGGAAAGCGGCAACGCCAATGCGGCCTATATCGGTTATGAGGCGCTGCGCGGTTCGTATAAACTGGTGATGGACGGCACCGGCTTCCAGTACGCGTATGACAATCCGGATTTCCGCTTCAGCGTGCCGGTTTCCGTCACATGCGACAGCAGCGACAGGGATATTTATATCCACTCAAACGGGAGAAACGGCTGCCTGGAGGCGGCGGCGCTGCTGGATGACACGGGTACGCTCGCGGCGATGGATGTCCAGGTGTGCAAAAACTTCGCGGGGGACGGCGGCGAGGAGTTTTACAGCTTTAAGGATTACATGTATGGCGACAGCATCTTCCCCCTGAGCCTGAAAGCGAATGAAACGCTTGATTTCACGCTGCTGAATATCTATCAGAACTGGGGCAAGTTCCCCATCAAGCAGCTTTCCTCCATTGAATTCTTTGTTTCCTACTATCACCTTTCCACCGGTACGACGGAGTCCAACTGTATCGCGCCGTATTTCGTCTATAAAAAGGACGGCTGGACACTGCCCGACCACCGCGGGCGCAGCGGGACGATGTGGAGCGGCCAGCCGCAGTTCAACTCCGTGGGCAGGCTGCACTTTATGAAGTACCGCAAAGATTACCGCGGCAACGAAACGCTCAGCGAGTACACCGGTTCCGACATCAAAAGCGCGGGGCTGGCTTATTCGGATATTGAGACCTCTTATGTGTCCGACTGCGGCTCGTACCGCTACACGCTCCGCCACACCGAGTTCCCCCAGACGGACGAAAACCGCACCTACTTTACGGTGGATATCACCTTTGACCGCGGCATCACCTTTAAAAACTTCAGGCGGGATGTTGACTTTTTCGCCTTTGACGGGCGCTTTGTCGCCTTTGATAAAATTGGCTATCTTGACGAAAACAACGCCGCCGCGTACGCGGATACCGACCTTGCAAAAAAGGCTTCGAACTATTACACCCTCGGCAGCGACTCCCCGTACTTCGGCTACTTTGACATCCGCGATGAAGACAGGGGGCAAATTGACAGAGGCTTCGGCTCGAATTTCGCCTTGCTCGTCAAGGACAGCAAAATCATAAAGAATGGCAAGGAATACCGGACGAACTTTGTTTTTCGCGACACGGCCAAAGACAACCTCAACTACGGCGCGCTGACCCTGGATGAAAAATGCATCAGCTTCAAAGCGGGCGATACCATCACACTCAACCTCGTTTTGCTGCCGTGGGGCACCGGGCGGGAGGAAATGGATACCAATGTGCTCACCGTCCGGGAGGACAGCGCGCTAAAGCCCCTGACCGTCACAGCGCAAACCGGCACAGCCGGAGACGACAGACTCGTCCCCACCGTCACCGCCCAAAACAACACGGCGGTGTTCACCCTCACCGGCAGCCGGAACAACAACGCCATGCGTGTCAACGGCTTCACGGGGCTTGCCTGCCCGAGTGTTGAACTATACAGCGGCGGTCAGTGGAACACGGTGACGCTCGCCTCGGCGCACGGTTATGACGGCTATACGGTATTCTATAATAACCTGACCGGGTATTACGATTTTTCGTTTGTATTTGCTGTTGAAAATCCGGATGCGGCGTATACATATAGGGTGAGACAGTAACGGAAACGCAATCCCCATGTCATTTTCTAATGACATTACCGCCTTGCGGCAGGTCCCATAGAACGCAAAGCGTTCATTGCCCATTAACAAGGGACGCAAGGAAAAGGCTCCTTTTTCAAAGGAGCTGTCACGAAGTGACTGAGGATTTCGTTCTTCGGGTTTTTCGGGCGAACAATGTTCGCCCCTACCCGGACACGGCACGCCATGTCCCTACACGGAGAACGAACTCCTTCCGGCACGCATGGCGATTTTATATCGCCTTTCCACCATTCCTCAAGAGGAAGGCAAAAAAAGCTCCTTTTTCAAAGCAAAAACGCTAAGCTTTTTTGCAACAACTTTTTCATTTCAGCAAACACTTGCATTTTTTGCAAGTGTTTGCTGAAATGAACAATCTCATGATGTGTGTTTCATGAAAGAACTTTGGATAAACGGATAAATCGGAAACTTTGACAAATACGGAGTGTATTTAGCAAGACAGGAAAATCGCCCCGACACGTGAAAAAAAGGACCGCCCGGAAGGACGATCCTTTTTTGTTTCCTTTTCTATACCTTCTGGTAAACCTTCACATAATCAACAATAAAATCCGTCACAAACCCCGGCTGCTCGCTGAACGCGTTGGGCAGTTCCTCGGAAATAATGACATATTCCGGTGCCCGGGAAACACCCTTTTGAAAACTGGTGCGGGTACTTTCCACCCCGTTGATGTAGAAGATATACTCGTTTTCGTTCCATTCCATGCCATAGGTGTTGTATTGGGTATACGGTTTTGGCACCTTAAAGCTGCCCTGCATCTCGCTCCTGAGGCCGTCGCCGTAACCGCCCACATGCACCGCATGGGTGACGGAATTGCGGTTGAAGATATTGCCGGCATAGTTGTTGGATTCAAAGATGTCGATTTCCGCTCCGCCGATGCCGCCGTCGGACGCCTCGGCGCTCGCCATCCCGCGGGCATTGAGCCAATAGGCGCTCCAAAAACCGCCGCCTTTTGACACGATGCAGCGGATTTCATAATAACCCCTGGTGTACTCCTGCACGGACCGGATCATGCCGGCGTACCAGCCCGCGCCGTACTCGCCGTCCGCACGGTATTCCGCGCGGATAACCAGGTTGCCGTCTTCCAGAAATACCTGATTGGGTGAATTAAAGCCCGCGCGGCGGGGTCCGTTCGCGCGGTATTCCCATTTGGTCAAGTCGAGTTCATTGCCGTTAAAGTCGTCTTCCAGAACAATTTGGTAACCCGCCAGATTCAGCTGCTGTCCGCGGGGGGTTACCGCCGTGTCAAACAGCACAAGCCCGAGCATCTCCGCAATGGTGAGGATGGACGCCAACAAAATCTTGAGTCCCCTGATCTGCCTGGTCGCGAAGATTTTTGATAACAATTCTGTCATTTCTATCCCTGCCCTTTCCAAGTTAGAACTTCATTTACCATTCCCCGCCGGTGTTTTCACCCTGCGCGGGGTTTTCGTTGATGGCGGCCAGCGCCGCGCGGCGTTCGATAAGTTCGTTTTCCACGCGTTCCTTCATGGCCTTGGGGTAATTGATGGCCAAAATGGTCAGCAAAAACAGCGCCATGCCCACCACCGGCCCGAGCATAAAAATCGGCCACTGCCATTTGTAAAACCGCGCCGTCTGCCCCGTGATGCCCAGGGATTCTTTAAAGCCCAAGCGGTCGAGCACCAGGCCGTTGATAACAAGCGTAATGCCGCCGGTGAGTTTGCTCAAAAAGTTCTGGACAGAAAAGGAAATGCCCTCCGTGCGTTTGCCGGTCTTCCATTCCACATAGTCGATGGAGTCGCACC
Source organism: uncultured Eubacteriales bacterium (assembly GCA_964448455.1). Lineage (GTDB taxonomy): Bacteria > Bacillota > Clostridia > Oscillospirales > Acutalibacteraceae > UBA1447. The sequence continues at coordinate 5,912 of CAYUWQ010000090.1, forward strand.
AGAGCGATTTTTTCGCGATTTCCGACGCGCCGTCGGGAAAGCTTGAGACGGCGAGCAAGGCCGCCACCAGACCGATTTGCTTCGCGCTGCCGAAACCGATGAAATACGCCGCTGTGCGCGCGAGGATGGTGGCGGATTTGGAGACGATAAAGACATTCTTCGGCCCGCCGAGCTTTTTTGATAAAATCTTGGCAAAAAACATAGCGAAGGAATACGGAAAGCCGGACAGGATACCGAACCAGAACATCAGCGTTTCCCCGTTCATGGCGGTATTGCCGAACTGAACGGTGCCAACGCCGTATTTGAAAAAATAGATGCCGGGGATGACGGGACTCAGCGCGCCGAGAATCTGCGCGAGGGCGATGGTCAGCAGGATTTTATTGTGGCGCACCATGAGGATGCCTTCCAGCAGGGATTCTTCCTGCGGCTTGTTTTCCACCCGTTCCTTAACACCCACCGCCAGCCAGGACACCAGCTGCCCGCCAAGGCCGCAGACCAGCCCGCAGAGCATGAACAGCCTTGATTCGCTGACGCCGAACTTTTCCCTCGCGCCGAGAATCAGCGGAAAAATGCCCAGCAGCATAGAACCCGCGCCCGCGCCGATTTGCGCCCACTGCGCCATGCGCAGGTGTTCGCTGGAATGCGGGGAGGCCATGGCGACCATGCCCCACAGCCCCACATCCTGAAACGAGTACAGCGTGTCCCATATCAGGTAAATACCGAGCAGGTAGACGATGGCAGCCGTTTCGCTCAAACCGAGGTCTGCGAACATCAGCGCGGAAAAAATACCGATGGGCAGGGGTAAATACATCAGGTACGGCCGCAGCTTATGCCCGGGCCGGCTGCTTCTTTTGTCGATATAGCCGCCGACAAACGGGTCATTGAACGCGTCCCAGGCGCGGGAGACGCCGGTGATAATGCCGACTTTTTTCGGGCTGATTTTAAGCACATTGGTGCAAAAGTAAAACAGCCAGCCGGCGATGAAGGCGTAGGCAAGGTTTTGCCCCGCCAGACCGGCGGCGTGGCTGGTCAGTTCACGGTTCGGGATATAACCTTCCTCGGCTTCTTTGGACAGGAAAAACTTAACCGGGTTTTTCAACAGCAAAGTCCTTTCGG
>CAYUWQ010000091.1:0-3254 GCA_964448455.1 uncultured Eubacteriales bacterium
GGCTCGGCGTAGTCGTTGGTATAGATGAAAAGGTCACAGCCGGCAATGAGCGACAACGCGTCGGTGTCCGGCGTGTAATTGCGGTAGTCCGCGCCGGGTTTCAGCAAGAGCTCGGCCTTTACTTTTTCCCCCGCGATGGCGCGGACAAAATCGTACTGCGGGAACAGAGTACAAACGACTTTCAGCCGGCCGTCGTCGTCTTTCTTTGAACATCCGGCGAACAGACCGGAGATGACAGCGGCGGAGAGAAGGATGGAAATGAATTTTTTTAGCAACATATAATCTCCCAATTAACAAATTTGTTTCTGTAGGGGCGAACATTGTTCGCCCGTTGTTAGTGATAAATCAAACGGATTATTACACGGACGAACACAGTTCGCCCCTACAAGGCTGTTTCCTCGGGCGAACAATGTTCGCCTCTACAACTTCCAATCGAAAAATCCCCGCGGGCCCCAATGCTTATAAAGGCAGTTGCTGACAGACCGGCAAACGGCCGTTAATACTTTTTTGTTCTTTTTTCGCGCCGGCGGTTTGCGGCTGCCGGTTTTAACCAGGATGCTGAACAGCCGTTCGCGCGCCGCTTCGTATTTGCCGGGTTCCACAACCGTGTCAGCCAGCATCTTTTTTGCCTGTTCAATGGCTGACTCAAGCTCCGCCGCATGAGCAGGCGTTAGGGCCGCCCGGTCAATTGCCTCGGCAAACGCGACATCTCCGGCAAAACCCCTGGCCTCGCGGCCGTTGTTGAACTGCGGGAACCGTTCGGGCATCGAGTATACGGAAACGAAGTCGTTGTTTAACAGCAGTTCGGTGATCAGTTTGATTATTACATCGTTCCGGCCGGTTCCCTCGTGATGCTGTCTGCAAAAATAAAAGGTATTGTCCGGCAGCAAGCCGGCGGATGCGTCTACAATGCCGTCCGGCGAAATATGGTTATGCGCGGGGTTTTTGCAATAGGTGTTTTGCTGCATATACCCGGCAGGCAGCGGTTCATTCGGAAGCCCCGATGCCGCGCCCATGGAGGTGGAGTCCAGGTGGATGACGCCGTCGGCGTTGCATTTGTCCCAGGAAGCGGCGAGCATATAAAGCGGGACATTGTAATCAACAATATCAAACACGGGGACACCCCGGTCAACAAGTTTTTGAATATTACCGCGTGAATTAAGCCGGGCGCGGTGATACAAATCGGTTTGCCGCTTGATTTCTTCGTGCTCCGGGCCGGACAGCAGTTTTTCCGCCGCTTGCGGGTAATAATCTTTCGGCACCAGGCCCCACATCACCGTACAGTTGACAAACACGCTTTTAATCAGGGTGTCATGTGTCTTGTGAAGCACTGCGTGAACAACTTTTTTTGGAAAAAACCGGATGAGTATATTCATCAGATAGCCGGCGTACCCGGACACGAAGGACGGGAACATCTCCTTGTAGAGACTTTTGTCGTTAAAACTCAGGTTGCCCGTGAAAATATCCCCGACAATTCTGCTCCCGTCAAGCGCGGGCACCACATAAACCACCCGGTTCAGGTCGTCGGCAACCTGTGGATAGAATTCCAGCAGGGCGTTGGCGATGGTGGCGCCCAGGCTCACGGGCGCCAGGTTGATTTTGTCATGTCCCGTTTCCCGTTTCACTTGCTGAAGGAAGGTGTAAAGTTCCTGCGCGATTTCCAGATTATTGCCGAAGGAGCTGTAGGCGAAGTAATAAAGGTGGTCCTCACCGGCGGCTTGTGTATAATCTTCAAGATGAATGCAGCTGTAGATAAATGCTTTTTCCTTTTCGCTGCAGCGCGCTACACTAGTTGGATATCTGACAAGCTCGAGGTTGTGCAGCGGCTTGCCGTCCTGCCCGGTGGATACAGGGGCGAAAATACCCGCTATTGCCGCCGATACACTGTCCGAAAAACCTTTGTCCCGCTGAGTGAACAGCATATTTAGCAGCGGTTTTTTGAGGCTTTTTACCATGCTTTTCGTATCCGGCTCAGGCGGCCAGGCGAATACAGGCTTGCCGTTTGCGTGAAGTTTACGGTTCCCGTTTTCATCCAATATATAAAGCTCCGACTGCCCAATGCCGTGGATGATTACGGTGGGAAAGCGGCCGCATTCGCCCCGGCACGCTGTCAGGATACCGTTGCTTGCTTTGGTGTCCGCCATTATTTCACCCCTCAGTCAGATTTCATACCCATAAAGTTTAATTTAAAAGGCAAGCAGTGTCAACCGAAAAAAATCAGCCCCTGAACGGAAGTGTCCGCAGAGGGGCTGCTTTAGATATCAGACTTTAGATATTAGATTTTAGACCAAGAACGGTGGACGAACGAAGTTCGCCTCTGCAATTCGGTCACCAAACAACACAAATCAGACGCGCGGGTCCGAAAAGCCCCTCGGTCCCCAGCAAATGTAGAAAGCGTCGCTGAGCAGTTTGCAAATCGGTTTGGCGTATTTTTCCACCTTATCCTCTTCCGGAGCCTGCCGGACGCCGATTTTGATAAGGATGTTGTTCAGCCTTGTTTCGGCATCGGTAAACTCGGAATATACAACGACCGTGGTGGCGAGCATCGCCTCGCACTGGTCAATCGCCGCCTGCAGTTCCGCCGCGTCTTCCGGGCTCAGGAGGCTTTGGTCCACCCTTTTGGCGGCCGGCAGCTGGTCGTTGCGCATGCCCTTGGTTTCGCGTCCCACATTAAACTGCGGGAAACGCTCCGGCATGGCGTGCACATCGGTCAGGTTGTTGTACAGCAGCAGTTCGGTGGCAAGTTTCATGATAACATCGTTACGGCCGGTGCCTTCATGGTCTTGGTTATAGAAGTAGAAGGTGTGTTCGGGTAAAACACCCGTGGACGCGTCCACAATGCCATCAGGCGAGATGTGATTGTGCTGACCGGGATGCGTACAGTAAATGTCCTGCTGGACATAACCCGCCGGCAGCGGCGTGTCGATGGGTCCGCTGGTGGCACCCATGGACTCGGAATCCAGGTGAATCAACCCGTCGCCGTTGTGCGTTTTGTTGGAGGGCACGAAGGAGTAAAGCGGGAAGTTGTAGTCAACAACATTAAACACTTTTACACCGCTTGCGACGAAGGCTTGAATATTCGCCCGCGAATTCATTTGCGCGCGGTGGAAAATATCCGTCTGCCGGCGGATTTCCGCATGCGCGTCATCGGACAGATACTTGGCGGCCAGTTCATCGTAATCCTCACTTGGCACCAAGCCCCATATCATGGTGCAATTGTTGAGCGCCACATCCCGCAGCGCGCCGATAATTTT
>CAYUWQ010000091.1:3354-6838 GCA_964448455.1 uncultured Eubacteriales bacterium
CCCATATCATGGTGCAATTGTTGAGCGCCACATCCCGCAGCGCGCCGATAATTTTGTCCACCAAATCGAGAATGATCTGTTTGGGGATGATTCGAAGCGCGATGTTAATCAGATAAGCGGTGTAACTGTCTTCCATCAAGGATGGCAGAAGGGTTTTGTAAAGCGACTCATCGTCCGTGTTCAGGGTGCCTTTGTACAAATCGCCCACCAGACGGGAACCGTCGAGCGCGGGGACGATGAAGACGATTTTTTCCAAATCATTTTTAACCTGCGGGTAAACTTCCAACAGGGTGTTCGCGATGGTGCTGCCCAGGCTGATGGGAACGATGTTCACTTTGTCATGTCCGGTTTCCGCTTTTACCTGCTGAATAAAATTATAAAGTTCCTGCGCGGCGTCAAGGTTATTGCCGAAGGAGTTAAACGCGAAGAAATACAGATGATCCTCACCCGCCACCTTTGTAAAATCCTGCAGCGGTATCGTGTTGTAAATTTCTCTGCGATCTTCTTCATTGCTGGCAGCCACACTCTGCGGGAACCTTCTTAACTCAAGGTTGCTCACCGGTTGACCGGTTAAATCGATGGCGCTTTTTTCCAGCGATTTGGCGACAGCCTTCGCCGCGAAATCGGTGAAACCGTTGTCCTTCTGCGTAATGAGCATTTTTGCCAGCGGCAGCGCGAGTGTTTTAACAAGATAATCAATGTCGATAATAATCGGGAAAGCGTTGATGTCATTGCCGTCCGCGTCCTTGGCCCGATTGCCGTTTTCATCAAGCAGATACACATCGGACTGCCCGATGCCCGGGATGATAATACTCGGCGCATGGCCGCAATTGCCGCCGCAGTCAGTTAACGCGCCGTCCCCGGTTTTAGCTGCTGCGGTTGTTTCGGGGACTCCCTCATTGAGAACAGCGACCGCTTCATCGATGGTGGAAACGGTGGAAACGGGAGAGACCTGTGCGCTTTTAACATCCGCGGAAGTGGTTGCCGCGGCGGTGCCGAGCGTTCCGAGTCCGACGGCGGAAACGGAAAAAACAAGCGCCATTGCGATTAAGAGGGCGGTGCATCTCATGCAGTTTCTTTTCATCAACAAATCCATCCTTTACGAAAAATTGGTTAGAAGTAGGTTAGCAATTGGTTAACAATGGGTGAGCGATAGGTTAGAGACAGGGGAGCGATAGCTGAGCGGTTGGTTAGCAATAGGTTAACAATTGTTTTACGATGGCTCAACTATTGCTCCGCCATTGTTCAGCTGCTGCTCAACAAGGCAAAGGCAGTGCCTTTGCACCCTTAGATTGTAATTCAAACAAACATGAATTGCAACAAAAAACTGTCGGTTCTGTTAGAGAAAGCCCCTGCGGAAAAATCAGCAGGGGCTCACATCAATTATTCATTATTCATCATTCATTATTCATCTAAGTATCGGGGCGGCAGCTCTGATACTTAAATTCCCCAGTCCGAAAAGCCTCTGGCACCCCAGTATTTGTACAGCGAGTCGCTTAAGAACTTGCAGATTTTGGTGTACAGCTCGTCTTTGCTTGTGTCTTTGGGCGGGTTGCGCTCGCCGATTTTAATGAGAATGTTATACAGTCTGTCCCGCGCGGCGGTGTATTCCTCATAGACAACCACGGTATTGTCCAGCATCGCCTGTGCCTGGTCAATCGCCGCCTGCAGTTCCGCCGCGTCCTCCGGGCTGAGTTTGCTCTGGTCAATGTTCCTCGCGTTGGCTACATCCCCGGTAAAGCCCCTGGCCTCACGCCCGACATTGAACTGCGGGAAACGCTCCGGCACAGAAAACACGGACTTGATTGATTCGTCCAGGATGAGTTCCGTGGCAAGCTTGATGATGACATCATTGCGGCCGGTGCCTTCGTGGTGCTGGTCGCGGAAATAAAAGGTGGTATCCGGCAGCAACCCGGTGGACGCGTCCACAATACCGTCGGGCGAAATATGATTGTGTTCCAAGCATCTTTGCTGCGTATATCCTGCCGGCAGCGGCGTATCCACATAGCCGGAGGTGGCGCCCATGGAGGTGGAATCCAGGTGAATGACCCCGTCCGAGTTCAGTTCGTCCCACGAACCGGCGATGGCATACAGTTTTTCGTTGTAATCAACAATGTTGAACACATCAATACCACGGTCGATGAGTTTTAGAATGTTCGCTTTGGAATTTGTCTGCGCTTGATAATAGAGATCGGTTTGCCGCTTGATTTCCGCGTGTTCCGGCCCGGTCAGCCATTTTTCGGCTGCCGCCGGGTAATAACTGCTTGGTACAAGGCTCCACATGACCGTACAGTTAACAAGCACGGTATCCATCAGGGCGCCGAGAGCCTTGTCCAGTACGGCGCGCAAAACATCTTTAGGCAGCAGGCGCAGGGCAATGTTGATCAGATAGCCGAGATAGCCTTCAATGAACGACGGGAAAAGGTCCCTGTAGAGCATCGGGTCTTCCAGACTGAGGTTGCCGGTGTAAACATCACCCACAATCGCGCTGCCGTCAACAGCAGGAACAATGTAGACAACGCGGTTGAGGTCGTCATACACCTGCGGGTAAAACTCAAGCAGCGAGTTGGCAATGGTGCCGCCCAAACTGACGGGGACAAGATTCACCTTGTCGTGCCCGGTTTCGAGTTTAACCTGCTGGATATAGTGATAAAGCTCTTCCGCAATGGCAAGGTTATTGCCGAAAGAGTCGTAGGCAAAGTAATACAGATGATCTTCCCCTGCTACCTCGGTATAATACATCAAGCGCATGCTGCTGTATATAAAATTCTTCTCCTTCTGGGTGCAGCGCGCCACACTGTAGGGATAACGGACAAGTTCCGTGTTCGCAATTTTCAACCCGTCCGGTCCGTTGGCGTTGGAGGCGAACACTTTTGCCGCAACTTCGGCTCCCCTGTCGGAAAGGCCGCAATCTTTCTGGGTAATCAGCGTGGTAACGAGCGGGTAAGCCAGGGCGCCGGTGATGTAGTCCATGTTGACCGTCGGCGGCCAGGCAGTGATTTCCCTGCCGTTTTCGTCCAGTTTGCGGTTGCCGTTATTGTCAAGTTCATACAATTCGGACTGACCGATGCCGTGGAGAATAATGGAAGGTGCGTGTTCGCAGTTGCCACCGCATTGCGTGAGCACACCGTCTTTGCTTTCGGCATGAGCGGCGCCGGCTTCATTGCTGTCTTTTTGACCGAGCAGTATTTCCGCGGCGCTTTCAAGCGTTGCGGCGGCGGTGAAGGGGCTTCCGTTTTGCGCCGCGGGCGTTTGGATGGCGGCGGAAGTTTGAACGCCGCTGAAACCCAATGCGCTCGCCGAAAACACCAGCGCGAACGCCAGCAGTACCGAGATGGATTTGGTGCAGGTTTTTTTCATGAATGAATCCGTCCTTTGCGAAAAATATTGAGCATCGTGACTTCGTCACGGGAAGAACAATATGATTGTAATTTAAGAAAGACCATCCTGTCAACCGTTCTTTTGCGCCATCATTTTCGGGAAC
>CAYUWQ010000092.1:0-1440 GCA_964448455.1 uncultured Eubacteriales bacterium
GATCTTTTAAAAAACGCGAAATAGTCCCAAAACTTTTCGCCGGCTGTCGTTTCGGGGGTTTTCGTCGTCATTTGCTTGTCCGGGAGCCTGTTGCTTTGCTGTCTTTCATTCATGGGGCTGCCTCCGTTGCTCTTCGTTGCCGGTCTATTGTCCGCCGTACGCCATCAGCGTGATACCGGCGGCGCAGCCGGCGATGTTAACAAGTGTGAAAACTGCGACAATCTTTTTTTCGTTCCAGCCGTTCATTGCAAGATGACGGTGAACCGGTGCTGATTTAAAAAATCTTTTCCCCTTGGCCGCTTTAAAACAGCCGATTTGCACCACAACCGACATCGCCTCAATCACATAGATCAAACCGACCGGCAAAAGAATGACAGGACTGCCCAGCGCGTACGCGAGGGCGGCAATCATACCGCCCAGGAAAAAGGAACCTGTGTCGCCCATCATGACCTTGGCGGGGTTGCGGTTCCAAATTAAAAATCCGCCGCAGCCGCCTGCAAGCGCGGCGGCCGCGAGGCTGACCCCGAACAACCCCCGCATGGCGGCGATAATACCAAGCGCCGCCGCGGCGGTCAGGGTAACGCTTGTGCAAAGCCCGTCAACCCCATCCGTCATACGAACGGCGTTCACGGCACCGTAGATAACACAAATACCGAACAACCAATAAAACGGACCCATATCAATATTGCCCATAAACGGGATAAACATATGCGGCGTGCCGCCCATTCCCATATGAAGGCTGCTGAGATATGCCAAACATATGATAAACTGCAGCAATGATTTTTGCCTGATGGCCAAACCAACACTGCGTTTTTTGACTGTTTTAATATAATCGTCTGTAAAGCCGACCATCGCGAAACTCAACGCCATTAGCAGCCCGCTCCAGAACTTTGTTTTCATCTCCGCGGGCACCATCGAATCGCCCGCGACAATATCAACGCCCGCTAATTTTGCCGTGACAACCCCGGTGATGACGGCAGCCGCGGTGCCGATGATAAACAGCATACCGCCCATTGTCGGCGCGCCTTGTTTGTGTTTATCCCGGTTCGGAGCGATAGCCGGAAGGAGTTGACCGAACTTCAATTTATACAGCCACGGAATTAAAAGAAACCCCGGCAGAACGGTCAGGCAAAACCCCGATGCGGCTGCGATAACAATAGGCATTATGTTACCCATTCGCTTTCAGCTCCCTGTAAACGATGTCGATGACATCCTCGAGCCCCATCCCCCTGCTAGCCTTAAACAATACGGCATCGCCCGGGGATAAAATGGTGCAAAGCGCTCCGGCAAGCTCACTTTTAGAATCAAAAGACAGGACTATGCCGACACCGCCCTCTTTTGCTTTGCGCGCGGTATGCCCGGAATTCTCGCCGTAAGTGAGCAGAACGTTGACCCCTTTTGACGCTGCAAGCCCGCCCGCTTCCTCATGTGCCTGCCGGG
>CAYUWQ010000092.1:1540-6730 GCA_964448455.1 uncultured Eubacteriales bacterium
GCCGCATAGGCGGCTAGCGCGTTATACACATTGTGTTTGCCCACAGCGGGCAGCATAACAGACTGCAAATGTCCGCCGTGCGCAACCGTGAAGGAAGCCGCGTTGCCGTTTTTTTGCGTAAGCGTCCCCCGGAAACCGCAGTGTTCGTTTTCGATGCCATAATAGGTTACGGGGTGCCCGGCGGCATCTGCCCTGCGCAAAAACGCGTCATCACCGTTGAGGAGCAGCGGCGCGCCGGTTTCCATGCCGTCGATGATTTCCATTTTCGCCTTCAGAATATTCTCTTTTGTCCCCAACTTTTCAATATGCGATACGCCGATGTTGGTGATGATGCTCATGGCGGGCGCGCACACACGGGAAAGGCGCGATATTTCGCCCAACCCGCTCATGCCCATTTCGAGCACCGCTGCTTCAAAGCTTTCGTCCAGGTCAAATATTGTCATCGGCAGCCCGATTTCATTGTTCAGGTTGCCGGTATTTTTGAGTGTTTTATATTTTGTTGACAATACAGCCGCCGTCATTTCTTTGGTTGTTGTTTTGCCCACACTGCCGGTGACACCGACCACCGTCGGTTGAAACATCCGGCGGTAATAAGCCGCGAGGCTGAGCAGGGCGGCGTGCGTATCCGGCACCAGAAGTTCTTGTTCCCCGCAACCTGTTTCCCGCTCGCACAAAACAGCCGCCGCACCTTGTTCAAGCGCGCCGCGGGCAAACGCGTGCCCGTCAAAGTTTTCACCCTTCAGGGCGACAAAAAGGCAGCCGGGCAGCAGTTTCCTCGTGTCCGTGCAAATGGCTGTAATAACCGGATTTATTTGATTTGTCGTGCCAGTCGCCAGGGCAATTTCCGCCAACGCCATTGCTTTCAAAGAATCACTCCGCCCTTTTTATCGTTCTTTCGAACAGGATCAATCAGAACGCTTAGTCGCAAATCGCTTGTACCGTTTCGGGTCCGCCGTTCTCGCCGGTTGAACCGGCGAGCGCTTCGATTACCTGCCGGAAAGGTATGCCGCATTCCGCCGCGCAGACAGCAGCGCCCATAGAGCTGTAAACAGAGAAAGCCCCGGACTGCCGAAAGCAAACCCGCCCGATGACGCCCCTGCCGACCAGTTCATATTCAACGCCCGATTCTTTCATATGAATGTTTTTTGCCGTGTAATCAGAAGAATCTGTTTTGACGGAATAAGTTACACAGGGGCAGATGTTTTTGTTTATGAAAGCTTCCCCGGCGTTGTCGTCCATATTGATAACAGCTAAAGCGGACTGTTCAAACAATTTTTCAATCGCGGCTTTGCGTTTGTCATAATCGTCGGGACAATTCAAATCATCCCTTGCCAGATCAATAAAAACGATAGCGTCAAACCGGATACCCTCAATTATTTTTTGTTCAATGACCGGGGAAGAAACCGTCACCACGCCATACTCACACCCTGCCTCTGCCATTTCTGCAAACCGCCGGTGCAACTCAAATGAATCAGCTGTTGTATTGTTTTGCAAACTGCCGGTTAATCCCGTTTTCATCCCGGCACTTTCCAAAATATCTTTTAGTGCATAAGCTGCCGCGGTTTTTCCGTTCGTGCCGCAAACACCCAACAGCTTCAATTTCTGTGCCGGATGTCCGAAAAACGCGGCACTGACGAGCGCGAACGCATCCCCGGCGTCTTCCACAAGAATCTGGTTTTCAACGCCTGTTTCGCTTTGGGTAATGACGGCCGCCGCGCCCGCGGCAACAGAAGCCTTCGCTGCCGTTTGAGCCCCAAACGCGTTGCCGGTCATGCAGACAAAAAGGCTCCCCGGTGCTACTCTGCGCGTGTCGCAGGTAATGGTTTCTATTTCCCTGTCCGTATAACCGGATGTGGTCTTTACATTTTGCAGTAAGAATGAAAGTTTCATCTATACTGCCTCCCCGTATTGATATCCGACGGTTGTCCTAATTGACTGCTGCGGAAGTCTCGGACTCCCTCTTCATTTCGGCAAGGTCTTCCGCAGTGTATTTTGGTTCTACATTCATGTATTTTAATGTCTTCCCGACAATATCCGCAGCGATAGGCGCCGCTACCCAGCCGCCGTAAATCTGGCCGACCGGTTCATCCACAAGGATCAGCACGGCAATTTTCGGATCATCCGCGGGCGCGAAACTGGTAAAAGAAGCAACATATGAGTCTTTCTCACCGAGTTTTTCGGCAGTGCCCGATTTGCCCGCAACTCTGTAACCGGGAACATTCGCTTTCCCGACGGGGCTTTGGTCCACAACCTCAACCATCATATCCGAAAGGGTTGCCGCCGTTGTTGCGGAAATGACTTGGCGGCGAACATACGGTTGATTGACAGAAACAATGTTGCCCGCATCATCAAGCTGTTTTGCGACAAGATACGGTTTCATCAATTTCCCGCCGTTGGCGATGGCGGATACAGCGGTAATCATCTGCAACGGCGTTACTTCAAAAGACTGGCCGAACGAAGAACTGGCAAGTTCAACCGAACTCATTTTTTCTTTGATGTGGTAAGTATTGCCTTTAACCGGTGCCGTTTCATCAATTTCGATTCCTGTTTTCTCCGTAAATCCGAAAGCCTCAAAGTATTTATAGAACTTATCAACACCAAGCCGAAGACCGACTGTGACAAAAAACGGGTTGCAGGAATTGATCAAGGCCTGCGGCAGATTTTGGGTGCCATGCCCGCTGTGTACATGGCAGGCAATCGTTCTGTCTTTTACATGTATACTGCCGGTACATGTATAACCTTCCGTCATGGACCATGCTTTTTCTTCCATCGCGGCTGCCGTAACGAACACTTTGAATACCGAACCCGGTTCGTATGTTTTTTGCGTACAATAATCTGTCCATTGCGCGAAGCAGGCCGCGTTTCGCTGGACAGAGCGCTCGTCAGGGTCTTGTATTTGCTTGATTTGCTCTTCAAGCGCCTTGTCCGTGAGTACTTCGGGCTCGTTCAAATCATACCCCGGCGCGCCGGCCATGGCCAATATAGCACCTGTTTTAACATCCATGACAATTCCATAAGCGCCTTTGCCTTGCGTCGATATCAACGCCTCGTCCAAATCGCTTTCAAGATAATTCTGAATATGCTCGTCAATCGTGAGCATCAGGTTCGCGCCCTGTTGAACGGGGTGTATCGTTTCCAGCTGAAAGGGTATGGTGTCGTTGCCGGCGTTTTTAACGGTCGTCATCCGGCCGGGTGTTCCTTTGAGCAGCGCGTCGCAGGATTTTTCCAAGCCGAAGCTGCCGCCGTCCGCGCCGCAAAAGCCGATAATCCCCGAGGCAAAATTGCCGTAGGGATAATACCTTTTTTCATCGTCTCTGATGCCGACCACATAGGAATACGGTATCCCTTTATCCTCTTTGTCGCCCGGATTTTTGTAATACCGTTCTTGCCTGAGTTGGACGATCTCTTCCTTCTTGTCAAATTCCACCTTGGTTTTTACCTCGGCGTATTCCAATTTGTCTTGATAGGTGAGTTTGCGAACCTTTTCCGCATCGACTTCCAGGATAGCCGACAGTTTTTCAATAAGCTCTTCGCGCATCCCCTCATTTTCGAGCGCGGCAATTTTCTTGGGGTTGATATAGATTTTCCAGACAGAAGCGCTTTGAGCAAGTACCCTGCCGTTGCAATCGTATATGGTTCCCCTTTTCGCCGGTATAAGCTCGTCAACAATTTGGTTGAGTTCCGCTTTAGCCCTGAACACCTCGCCATGGATAAACTGAACACTGACAAGGCTGCGCAAGCTGGCACCGAACCCTATTAATACAAGCACGCCGAAAATAGCGGCAGAACGGATAATCAGTCTCTGCCTGGGTGACTTGATACCCATTTCAATCTCCTCACTTGTTTAAGAAGCGGGGAATAACCCCGCTGCTTTGTTATTCAAGTATCCCTGCTCACTTAACCGTGTTGCCCAAAAACTTGACCACTTTGTCCTGTTTTTCGATGTCGAGATTAATTATCTGCTTACTATCGCTCTTTTGCATACCGGTTTGTTGAATAAAAAGCTGCACCTCATCAAACGAAAAACTTCTTTCGATATCCATATCCAGCCTGATGCCTTCGCTTTGGGCATCTTCAAGCAAGGCGGTTTGCTGTTTGATTTCTTTGTCGAGTTGAGCGACTTGAACTTCTCCGCTTAGCCGGAGCCCCGCGAGCATCAGTAAGGTTGCGCCAACAAAAACCGTTCTCCGCAGGAGCAGCTGTCTGCGCCTTTTTTCATTCCTGCGTTCCCTTGCCGTTTTAATCTTTTCTTGAACGATTTCCGGTTTATCCGGCCGTCTTACTTCTTTGGTGCCCGGCGCCGTCTTTACTTCAGCCGGCGCAAACCTTGAAAGGTCGTAAGCAGCGTTTCTGTCATAATCCGCCATATTCAAACTCCTCTCACACTTTTTCTATTACTCTGAGCCGCGCGCTTCTGCAGCGCGGGTTGTTTTCAATTTGATCCGGGGTGGGTTTTTTCGCTTTAAAAGGTAATAGACCTTTTGCCTGTTTGCCGCATACGCAAATGGGGAATTGGGGCGGGCAGGTACAGCCCGAGCAAAGCGCGGCAAAACTTTTTTTGACGATTCTGTCTTCCAGCGAATGAAAGGTGATGATTGCCAGCCGGCCGCCGGGCTTGAGCGATTCAAACATGGCAAGCGCGGCGCTTTCAAGCATCTCAAGCTCACCGTTCACCTCGATACGCAGTGCCTGAAAGGTTCTGCGGGCGGGGTGTCCGCCTTCCCTGCGGGCGGCCGCGGGTATCGCGGCTTTAATGATGTCAACGAGTTCAAAGGTTGTTTCAATGGGTTTGACTGCTCTTGCTTTTATGATTCCCCGCGCGATGGAGGGCGCGTAGCGTTCCTCGCCGTAATCATAAATGATTTTTTGCAGCCGGCTCTGCGGCAAGCCGTTCACCAAATCCGCCGCGCTGGAGCCGCTCATGCTCATGCGCATATCCAGAGGCGCGTCGTTGTGAAAAGAGAATCCGCGCTCCGCTTTATCGAGCTGGTGGGAGCTGACGCCCAAATCCGCCAGAATACCGTCCGCCTTTTCAATGCCTTGTTCCGTGAGAATTGCTTGCAGGTTCATAAAGTTTTCCCGCACAACGGTTACACCGGCAAACTTGCCCAATCTTTCCCGCAGGATTTCGACCGCTTCCGGGTCCCGGTCAATCGCGATTAAACGGCCGTCTTTGAGTTTTTCCGCTAT
>CAYUWQ010000093.1:0-6606 GCA_964448455.1 uncultured Eubacteriales bacterium
CTGACCAAAACACAGTTTGAAAGCAATAAAGTCCAAATCAGCGGCGACGGGTATCTGAGCTATATACCCGCAAGCAACACCTTGGGAACCGGCATGACAGTTGAAGTAAAAGAACAGTCCACCGGCACCGTTTGGGAAACCTACCGTATCGTCATCTTCGGCGATGTCAACGGTGACTCTTCCATCGACAGTATTGACGCGGGTGTTCTGGTGGATGTGGAAAACTATGTGATCAGCTGGGACGACCCCGCCGATGCTGTTTACAAATTCGCGGGTGATGTCAATCTGGACGGAACGGTAGACAGTATTGACGCCGGCATTCTTGTTGACTGTGAAAACTATTTGGTGCAGATCAGCCAGGACCCGTATTCGGTGATCGAAGGATAAACCGTCCGACACAACTATCAGAAGGGGCTGTCCCGTCCGGACAGCCCCTTCCATCGTTTTTTCTCTGTTTTGACAGATCATTCCATAAGCAGTACCATCACGGCTTTTTGGGCGTGAAGCCTGTTTTCCGCCTCTTCGAAGATCTCCGCGGAGTGCGCTTCAAACACCTCGGCGGTGATTTCCTCGCCCCTGTGCGCGGGCAGGCAGTGCTGTACCATACAATCGGGGTTGGCAATGTTCATAAGTTTTTCGTTCACCTGATAAATGCCCTCAAACGCCGCGCGGCGTTTTTCCTGCTCACCTTCCTGCCCCATGGATGCCCACACATCGGTGAAGATGACATCCGCGTTTTTCGCCGCTTCCATCGGGTCACGGCAAAGCGCGAATTCCGGATACCCTTTCGCGAAATCGAGAACTTTCGGGTCCGGGTCATAACCCGCCGGACAGGCGACGCTCACGCTCATGCCGGTTTTAAGCCCGCCGACGATGAGGGAATTCGCCATGTTGTTTCCGTCGCCGATGTAGCACATCTTTAAGCCTTCCAGCGCACCCTTGTATTCCCGCACGGTCATCAGGTCAGCCAGCACCTGGCAGGGGTGGCTGAAATCCGTCAGCCCGTTTATCACGGGAATATCGCCGTATTCCGCGAGCGCTTCCACCTCGCTTTGGTCAAAGGTGCGAATCATGATACCGTCGATATAGCGGGACAAAACGCGCGCGGTGTCCTCCACCGGTTCGCCCCTTTTAATCTGCATATCGGTCGCGTTTAAATACAACGCCTGACCGCCCAGTTGGAACATGCCCGCTTCAAAAGAAATTCTGGTGCGGGTGGATGATTTTTGAAAAATCATCCCGAGGCTTTTGCCCTCCAACCTGCGGTGCAGAATCCCGTTTTTCTTTTCGTATTTCAGCTGGTCCGCAAGGTTGAGAATTTCCAATATTTCCTCGCCTGTCAGGTCAAGCAGTTTTAGTAAGTGTTTCATGATATATGCCCCTTTCCCTGTACTTATTGTTTGAACTATCGTTGAGCAATGGTTGAGCAGTAGTTGAGCGATAGCTGAGCATCGTCTCCGACCGGTGTCCACTGACCACTGACAGCTAATCACTGTCTTTCAGGACTTTTTCAAGGATTGCGAGCCCTTTGTCAATTTCGTCATAGGTGATAACCAGCGGTGGCAGCAATCGCAAATACTCTTTCGCGGTCAAAATCAGCAAGCCGTTCTCAACGCACTTCGCGGCAACTTCCTTTGCTGCCTTGCTTTTGAGTTTAACACCGATCATCAGCCCTTTGCCGCGCACGCTGTCCACTTCATCAAACGCTTCCAGTTTCGCTTTGAGGTACCCGCCCTTTTCGGCGACTGCCGCCAACATTTTTTCATCGAGGCATCGCAGTACTTCCGCCGCGCCGGCGCAAACTATGGGATTGCCGCCGAAGGTGGAGCCGTGCGTACCGGCGGTGAGAACATTGCCGAGTTCTTCCGTACACAGGCAGGCGCCGATTGGCAGACCGTTACCCAGCCCTTTGGCGGAGGTGACAATATCCGGTTTATAACCGTAATGCTCCCACGCATACAGCTTGCCGGTTCTGCCGGTGCCGGTTTGCACCTCATCGTCAATGAGCAGGATATCACGCTCGGCGCAAAACTCGCTTGCGGCTTCAATAAAAGACGGGTCCAGCGGCAAAACGCCGCCCTCGCCTTGTATAATTTCTATAAACAGCGCGCAGACGCTTGAATCCAGCGCGTCATCCAATGCCCCAATATCGTTGGCGGGGGTATATTTGTACCCTTCCGGGAAAGGATGAAAGTATTTATGGTATTCAGGTTGCCCCGTCGCGGTGATGGTCGCCATGGTTCTGCCGTGGAAAGAGTTGCTGAGCGACACAACAGTTCCCCTGCCCTCGCCGTACCGGTCAAAGCTGTACTTCCGCGCGAGCTTGATGGCGCACTCGTTTGCTTCCGCACCGGAGTTTGAAAAGAACACGCGCGCATAACCGGACATTTCGCAGAGCTTTTGCGCCAGCTCTGTCTGCGCCGGATTGTAGTAGAGATTGGAAATGTGCTGCAATTTGGCCGCCTGTTCGCTCACGGCTTTCACCCAGCCCTCATGCCCGTAACCCAGCGCATTGACGCCGATGCCGGCTGTAAAATCAATAATTTCCCTGCCTTCAGCATCCTGAAGGGTCGCGCCTTTACCGCTGACGATGGCTGTATCAAAACGGGCATAAGTCGGCATAAAGTTTTCCTGCGCGGTCTTTTTTATTTCACCAAAATTCATATCGTCACCAACAATATATTAATAATAAGAGAAAAAGGTACGGTCTGCTCTGCAGATGCCGGCCATACTCTCCTGACCGGATGCCAGTCAACCTGTTGACTGACAGTGACTTTTTCCAGGTTTCATTTAATTTTATTGTAAATAAAATTAAATGAACATTGTCCCAACGCCTTCATCCGAAAGCATTTCAATGAGTATTGCATGCGGCACTCTGCCGTCGATAATGGTAGTGCGTTTTACGCCGCGGCGGACAGCTTCCACACAGCAGTCGATTTTCGGTATCATCCCGCCGGAAATAATCCCCTTATTTTTAAGCGCCTGAACTTCGCTGACCTTTACTTCGGGGATCAGGCTGTTCTCATCCGCTTTGTCTCTTAAGAGACCTTTTACATCCGTTAAAAGCAGCAGTTTTTGCGCACGCAGCTCCGCGGCTATTCGCGCGGCGGCGGCATCGGCATTGATGTTGTACACCACGCCGTCCCCCGCGCCAATGGCGGAAACAACAGGGATATAACCCTTTTCCAGCATATCGGTTATTACTTTGACATCCATGCTCTCAATATTGCCGACCAGCCCCAAATCCCCGCCGTCTGTTTTTTTGGTGGCTTTAATCAGCCCGGCATCCAACCCGGATATCCCCAGCGCCCTGCCGCCGCGGCTGACCAGCAGCTGAACAAGATCTTTATTGATTTTGCCGGCGAGTACCATTTGGACAACCTCCGCCGTTTCCTCGTCCGTATACCGAAGGCCGTTGACAAACCTGCTCTCTTTGCCCATTTTTTCGAGCACTTTTGTGATTTCAGGTCCGCCGCCGTGTACAAGCACGACTTTGATGCCAACCAGAGAAAGCAGCACGATATCCGTCATCATGCTGTCCCTGAGTTCATCGGACACCATGGCGTTGCCGCCGTATTTAATGACCACAATTTTGTTGTTGTACTCCTGTATGTAGGGCAGCGCCTGCACCAGAATTTCAGCCTTGTCAAAATCGGAAATGTTCATCACTTAAATCTCCTTGAAATTGAATTAATATCTTGTTGAACAGTTGCTGAGCAATAGGTGAGCAATCGTTCAGCCATTGTTAAGCTATTGTTCACCCATTACCAACCTTATACTCATGTCCTATAGTCCCCGTTGATTTTCACATAGTCGTAACTGAAGTCACAACCGAAAGCGGATGCGCAGCCGTTGCCGTCTTTTAGGGTTATATCAATTATGATTTCTGCCTCAGCCAATACGATTGCCGCTTTTTCTTCCGAAAAATCCAGCGCCATGCCATTTTTGCACACCGCTATCGTGCCGCCGGCGGATTGAAACGCGATAGCCACTTGATTGACATCCAACCAAACGCCCGCGTAACCCATCGCGCAGATGATTCTGCCCCAGTTCGCGTCCGCGCCGAACATCGCAGTTTTAACAAGCGCGGAGTTGAGGACGCTTTTTGCCATCGCTCTCGCGGCATTATCGTCCGCCGCGCCGGTGATGACGCATTCAATCAGTTTCGTTGCGCCCTCGCCGTCCCGCGCCATTTCCCTGGCGACTTTGATGCATAACCCGGTGAGCGCCGCCTTAAACAACTCATAATCCGAATCTTCTGTTTCAATCAGATTATTTCCCGCAAGGCCGTTGGCCATGATGCTGGCCATGTCATTCGTAGAGGTATCGCCGTCAATGCTGAGCATATTAAAACTTTGAGCAACAGCATATTCCAGCGCGGTTTTCAGCATAGAAGACGAAATTGCCGTATCGGTCGTAATGAAGCAGAGCATGGTTGCCATGTTGGGGCAAATCATACCGGAGCCCTTGGCGATCGCGCCGATTTTACAGAAGTTACCGTCGATTTTAAATTCAACCGCATATTCCTTCTTGCGGGTGTCGGTTGTCATAATGGCCTGCGCGGCGTAATCGGAACCGTTTGCGCTTAACCCGCCGGCTAGTTTTGCCATGCCGTTTGCTACGGGGGTTAAGTTCAAAGGCTGACCGATGACGCCGGTGGAGGCGATGATAATATCATCCGGCACAATGTTTAACTCCGCCGCCGTGAGTGCCCGCATCGCTCTTGCTTTTTCGAGCCCGTCGGCATTGCAGGTGTTGGCGATACCGCTGTTGCAAATCACCGCGCGAGCGTGACCGTCTGCAAGGCTTTCTTTGGTCACGGTAATCGGCGCGCCGAACACAAGGTTCTGGGTATAAACAGCCGCCGCGGTGCAGTCGGTTTCGGAAAAAATCAAAGCCAAATCGCGTTTGGATTTATTCTTGCGGATGCCGCAGTGAATCCCGTTGGCCAAAAAGCCTTTCGGCGCGCAGACACCGCCGTCAATAAATTCTATCTGCTGAGGTTCGTTGGTTTTATTCATTCGGTTTCTCCCTTATGCTAAAATGCCGGCGGAATGATATTGAGCCCCGCGTCTTCCGGCAAATCAAAAATGATGTTCATATTCTGTACCGCCTGACCGGCCGCGCCTTTGACCATGTTGTCGATAGCGGAAACGATGATCAGGGTGCCGGTGCGTTCGTCCATATGCAGCGAAATATCGCAGAAATTGCTGTATTTAACATCCCTCAAGTTCGCGATTTTCCCGTCTTCTTTGATGCGGATAAACGGTTCGTTCTGATAGAATTTCTCGTATGTTTCGCGAACCTGACCGGCATGCGCACCGCTTCGCAGTTTGGTGTATATAGTGGAGAGAATCCCCCTGTTTACCGGCAAAAGATGCGGCACAAAAACAACCGTAATCTTTTCCCCCGCCGCGGCAGACAAAGTCTGCTCAATTTCCGGCGTGTGGCGGTGAACGGCTATTTTGTAGGGCGCGAATGCTTCGTTGCAGGCGGGGAAATGCGTTGTGTCCGTTGGTGCCCTGCCCGCTCCGGTTACCCCGGATTTGGCATCAATAACGATGCCGGTATTTTCTATGAGTCCGTTTTGGAGAGCCGGGTAAAGCCCGAGTGCGATGCTAGTCGGGTAACAGCCCGGATTGGCCAATATTTTGCTCTCTTTTATTTGTTCCCTAAACAGCTCCGGCAACGCATAAACCGCCTTTTCATGCAGCTCTTTTTGCGTGAATTTTCCGCCGTACCAGCGTTCGTAGTCCGCTTCATCCGCCAAACGGAAATCGGCGCCCAAATCGATAAAAGCGACACCCTTCGCAAAACACTGCGCCGCAAAATCCTGCGACATGCCGTGGGCAACACAAGCAAACACGACCTCGCTTTTTTCGATAACCTCTTGGGTCGAACAACACACTGTATCACAGAGCCCCTGCAGGGAGGGATAAACTTCGCTGAGCGACTTGCCCTCAAAGCTGACAGAGCCTAACGCCGCTATCTCCGCCTGCGGGTGGCTGAGCAGCAGCCGCACAAGCTCTATGCCCGCGTATCCTGTTGCACCAATGATGCCGGCTTTAATTTTAACATTGTTCATATCACACATCCCGTTATACAATCCGAAACGGGACGGAAAACCCGTCCCCTACTCCGTTGAAAAAATTCAACTTCCGCTCCGCGGTGCCGGCAGCCTGTACGCCGGCAGTTGAATTTTAAAATGCGCAGCCTGCTGCGCTATGGCCACTAAACACTGACCACTTATAGCTGGCATGGTCACATGCCCCGTCTTTTCACACAATTATCTAAATTGATTGCCTCATAAACACCGTCGTCAAAAAGTTCGCAAACATTTTTGTATTCAGCCAGGGGCAGTGCTTCAAGCGTTGTGTTTTTTTCAATGCAGAGCGCAACCAGTTCTCCCGTTGCTTTGTAGGCGTCACGGAAGGCAAGGCCTTTAGAAACAAGAAAGTCTGCGCAGTCTGTGGCGTTGATAAACCCGCCGGCTGCCGCGCGGCGCATGTTTTCGGGCAGTGCTTTCATGGTGTCAATCATCGGGATAAACGCCGTGAGGCAAAGTTTCACCGTGTCCACCGCGTCAAATATCGCGTCCTTATCCTC
>CAYUWQ010000094.1:0-6561 GCA_964448455.1 uncultured Eubacteriales bacterium
AAAGCCAGCTGACCGATGCTTTGCTGTTGATGGAGAAATTACACGGTCCCGAACCGGACAAAAACAGATGATGTCACCCGTTGCGGTGTTCTTTAGCAGATGTTGGGTAGATGTTGTGAATTTTTGCTTGCAATCTGCTATTTATATGTTATAATATACAAAATACCTATTTTTTACAGGATGTGATTTGTTTGAAGTGTCCGTTTTGCGGTTTTGAGGAAAGCAAGGTTATCGATTCGCGTCCCACGGATGAAGGCGAAAGAATTCGCCGCCGCCGGGAATGTATCAGTTGCGGGAAAAGGTTCACCACCTACGAGATCATCGAAACGGTTCCGATTGTCGTTGTTAAAAAAGACAAGTCACGCCAGGTGTTTGACCGCAACAAACTGCTCAACGGCATGCTGCGCGCGTGCGAAAAACGCCCTGTATCCATTGAAACGCTGGAAGCCGCCGTGTCGGACATTGAGCTGGCTTTGCAAAACTCCCTTGACCGGGAAGTGACTACCGTCTATATCGGCGAACTGACGATGGAAAAACTCAAGACCATCGACGAAGTCGCCTATGTGCGCTTTGCCTCCGTTTACCGGCAGTTCAAGGATATCAATACCTTTATGGATGAACTCGCTAAGCTGAAGAACGAGAAGTAAAGATTAAATAATGAGCGGGCGTACTTCTTATTTGGAAGTATGCCCGCTTTTTCATGGTGTTGTTAAGAATGTTACATTACTCTTTCGCGAGTATCTTCTTAAGCGGCCGGCAAACGGCGTAAGCGACAACCGCGCCGATAACCGCCTCCGGTATTCCGCTTGTCAGTATAATGCCGCCGATAATCCCCAATAAAAGATTGTAGGATGTACCGATAACCGACGCAAAATCTTTGCCGAAAAACACATAGATGCCCCCTAAAACGAGGACCGTGTTGGTGATAGAGCCCAGGAAACCGCTGATGCCGTAAACAAACGCATCCTTTTTCTTGAACTTTGCAAAAAGTTTGGTTAAAACCTTAAAGCAAAGTCCGGTGACCACGCCGATTAATATGCGGGGCACAAAGCAGATTACAAGACTCCAGAAGTTGCCGGAAAGTTCGCCGACGCTGTAGAACGGGGTGAACACGAAGGCAGTTGGTCCGGGCGGGGTAAATGTCATCACAATAAAACTGAATAGCCCGAAGAAAAAACCCATTGCCGTGCCGGCGCCGGTGCCGAGCAAAATCGCGGTGATGATAACCGGTACATGAGCGAGTGTTGCCACAATCGGACCGATGGCGGGGAGAGAACCGAGCGGTGTGAAGCAAACGATTGCTTCAATGGCCAGGAGCATGGAAAACTGTGCCAGGAAAAGGATTTTTTTGCGTTGGGTGGCATTTGCCATTTTTATCTTCCTCCTTGCTGCTGCTCCCCGTCAAGCGGGGATGCAACGCAAAATTTAGCGGAAATATGGGATTATTTAGCTCGCTTGTTTTTTAGGTAAATGATTTTTAAGCCTTCCAATATGAGTTCGCCGTTGTAGAGAACATCGTGCCGGCATGCTTTCACAATCTCGCTCGCAAGCCCGCCGGTGGCAACAATGGTGCCGGATGTTACGCCGAGCTCCTGCTCGATTCTGTCACAAAGCCCGTCAATCATCGCCGCCGCGCCGAAAACGGTGCCGGCCTGCATGCTGTCCACGGTGTTCTTGCCGATAACCGTGCCGGGTGCCGTCAAGCTGATGTTCGGCAGCTGGGATGTTCTTTGCGCGAGCGCTTCAAGTGATATGGCGACACCGGAGCTGATGGTGCAGCCGCAAAACGCGCCGTTTTCGTCAATCACGCTGATTTTTGTCGCGGTGCCAAGGTCAACAACAAGGCAGGGCAATTTGTAAAGCGCATTTGCCGCAACAGCTCCGGCGACAAGGTCCGCGCCGACTTGGGCAGGGTTGTCTGTCAGAATGTTGATTCCGGTTTTTAGCCCTGGGCCAAGCAGCATGGGCTTGAATCCGGCGGTTTTCTCCGCGGCTTCGGCAATGACGGCGGTCAACTCGGGCACAACCGAACTGATGATAACACCGCTGAAGGCAGCGGGTGCTATCCCGTACAGCTTAAATATATTGATCAGCTCAACCGCATATTGGTCCGCTGTTCTCGCTCTGTCAGTAGCCAGGCGGGCAACAAAAACCTTATTGTCCCCGGCAAAAGCGCCGATGGTAATATTGGTATTGCCCATATCGATTGCTAAGAGCATTCGTTCACCCCCGAAAAGTAAACCGTATCCATAGCCTTATTGTTGGAACATTATACTACAGGAATATAAATAAATCAAACACGGAATCATTGAATTTTGAATAAATATTGCTATAATGTATATGACCGCCGATCAATGACAAAGGATTATCATATGACAGCATGCGACAAATGCCCGAGAGAATGCCTGGTCGACCGAAGCAAAGTGCCCGGTGTTTGCGGCATGACAGATGTAATTACCGTCGCAAAGGCTGCTTTGCATTTTTGGGAGGAACCTTGTATCAGCGGTACAAACGGTTCGGGCACCGTTTTCTTTTCCGGCTGCCCGTTAAAATGCGTCTACTGCCAAAACGCTAAAATCAGCCGGGAACTTTTTGGGGCAAAAGTAACTGCGCCGGAACTCATGCGGACTTTTGACATGCTCATTGAACAAGGCGCGCACAACATCAACCTCGTCAGCCCGACACACTTTGCTTCCCGGCTTGCGGACATTCTTAAAGCATACAAATCACCCGTGCCGGTTGTTTATAACAGCAGCGGGTACGAAAAAGTTGAAACACTCCGGCTGCTGGAAGGGCTTGTGGATATTTATCTGCCTGACATCAAATATGTTGATGCGTCGGTTTCCCGGAAATATTCGGGCGCTGAAGATTACTTCGATTTTGCTGCCAGGGCGGTGTTGGAAATGAACCGGCAAACCGGTGTTTTACAGATGAACGAAACGGGACTTGCGGTGAAGGGGCTGCTTGTGCGCCATTTGATCCTGCCGGGCAATGTGTCACAAACTGTCAAAGTGCTTCAATGGATGCATGCTAATTTGCCGGCGGATACCGCTGTCAGCCTCATGAGCCAGTACACCCCGTTGGGTGAAGCAAAAAATATCGCCCCGCTTAACAGAAGAATCAGCATAAAAGAATACAACAGGGCGTCGGATGCCTTATTAACCTTGGGCTTTGTCAACGGTTATATTCAGGAGCCCGGCGCAGCCGGCAAAGAGTATATACCCGATTTCGACTTGGCGGGTATAAAAAAAGGGGCTGACTGAACCAACATGCAAGAAGTCATTTTGCCGAACTACTCCAATCTGGAAGATAAAATAAATTCTGTCACACACATGGCCGGCGTACCGTTCGGGGTTGCGGCACTGGTGCTTTGTGTGCGCAGAAGCATGGAAAGCGGCTCGGCGTGGAGCATCGCGGCCTGCGTTATTTACGGGATTTCGATTATCGTGCTGTTCTCCGGTTCCGCCGTCTATCATTTCGTAAAGCCGGGTAAAACAAAAAAAGTTCTTCGCATTATTGACCACTGCATGATCTTTTTACTGATTGCGGGCTCCGTAACACCTTACGCGCTTGTCGCCATGCGGCCGGAACATCCGCTGGCTTGCTGGCTTGCCATTGCTATCGCCTGGGGGGCGGCGCTTTTTGGTATTACAGGCACCTCCATCAATCACGAAAAATTTAAAAAAGTCCAAATGGTTTTATACATCGGTGTGGGATGGATACTGCTCCTTGGCATTAAAACCCTTTTGCAGGTTTTCAGCGGCGTGTACCGGCCGGGGCTGTATCTGCTGTTTGCAGGCGGGATATGTTATACGCTCGGCGCGATTCTTTACGGTGTCGGTAAAAAACTGCCGTATTTTCACGCGACATTCCACCTTTTTGTGCTTGCCGGTACTGTTATTCACTTCATTTCCGTCTACAATTATGTGCTGGTCATGTAATTTAGCTTGAAATATTTTTATTTCGTGCTATGATTAAGTTAACAAAATATGAAGGAGGAGTTTCAATGTCAAGAGGTAAAGGCTTTATCGGCGAATTCAAGGAGTTTCTCATGCGCGGCAATGTCATCGACCTGGCTGTCGGTATCATCATCGGCGGTGCTTTTCAGGCAATTGTTAAATCGCTGGTGGATAATATTATTATGCCTGTTATCAGCATTATAACGGGTGGTATTGACTTTACCAACCTTTATGTGGTGCTCAAGGGTGATGTGCCGGATGGTTCGACACTGGCTGCTGCCAAAGAACTCGGCGCGAGCACGTTGAATTACGGTCTGTTAGTCAGCGCTGTTATCAACTTTATTATTATCGGATTTGTCATTTTTCTGCTGGTCAAAGCAATCAATACGATATCGGAAAGAGCGAAGAGAAAGCAACCTGAAGCCCCGGCCATCATCAAAGACTGCCCGTTCTGCAAATCGGAAATTAATATTGATGCGACAAGATGTCCCAACTGTACCTCCGAGCTGGCATAAGATTATAGAATAGGATTTGTACAATATGAACATTGGCTTTATCGGTACCGGCAATCTCGCAAACGCTATGATCAAAGGCATTCTCCATTCGAAAGCGGTGGATGCGGACAAAATCTACGCCTATGATGTCGACCCCGCAAAGTTGAACCTTGCGGCGGACAAGTACGGGATTAACCGGGTTGAATCATCCGAAGAACTGGTAAACAAATGCGGTGTTGTGCTGGTTGTGATTAAACCGGCTGATTTTCCGAATCTGCTCAAGCAGCTGGACTATACTTTAAAAGCGAATGACCCGCTGATTATTTCGACTGCCGCTGGTAATTCGCTGGCATACATCTCGTCTTTCCTAACCTACACCCCGGCGCTGGTTCGTATTATGCCGAACATCAACGCCACCATCGGGGAAGCCATGTCCGCCTACTGTACAAACGGCAGGCCGTCGGATGAGCAGGTTGCACTGGTTGAAAAACTTTGCTCTGCATTTGGCGAGGTAATTGCGCTGGACGAAAAATATTTCCCGATGTTCGGCGTTATCGCCGGCGCGGCACCTGCTTTCGCGTATATGTTTATTGATGAGCTTGCAAGGGCGGGCGTGAAAATCGGGATGAACAAAAAACTTTCCCTGCAGATTGCCGCGCAAACGGTACTGGGCAGCGCGAAGTATATCCTTGAAAGCGGGGAGCACCCGTATGAACTTATCGACAGGGTTTGTTCCCCCGGCGGCACCACCATTGAGGGCATAGCGGCACTGCAGGAATTCGGTTTTTCCAACGCGATCACCAAAGCGGTTGACCGCGCGCTTGAAAAAGACACCAAGCTTGCAAGCCTGAAAAAGAACAACTGATAAGCAGCTTGAAGGGGCGTGCCGGTGGTACGCCCTTTTTTTGTAATCTGAAACAAATTATACCGATTATATAAGAGGGGAACGACTATGTTAGCCTGCATCACACTCAGCTCCCTGGCCAAAGTTTTTGCCGACGAACAGCCGCAAAATACGCTGTTAACATCCTTATCGATGCTGAAAAATGAAAAGGCGTCCTTTCAAACCGCTTTGTTTTCGGTTCAAGAAGACGATTTGGCGTTGACCGTTCAAATTGATTCGGTCCTTGCCGGTAAAATTAATATGTTCCTGGTTGAGGCGATTCCGTCCGAACTGTCGGCATATAAAGACCATGACGACTATTATCTGCGCACCGAGCCGGGGCTGTTCCCGGACCTGCTGCGCCCTGCCGGCGATTCTTTTATACTCAAAACCAAACAATGGCAGAGTGTCTGGTTTGAGCTGGACCCTGCCGGTGAAATGGAAGCAGGGGAGTATTCGGTAAAAATTGATTTTTATAACGGGTTAGAAAAGGTTACTTCCTCCCGGATAACGGTCGAAATCATCAACGCCGATTTGCCAAAGCAAACCCTTGTTTATACCAACTGGTTTCACACAGACTGCCTTGCAACTTGGTATAAAGCAGAGGTTTTCAGCGAGGAGTACTGGCGGATTACGGAGAATTATGTACGGAACGCTGTCCTGCACGGGATGAACATTGTTTTAACCCCGCTGTTTACTCCGCCGCTGGATACGCAGCCCGGCGGTGAGCGGCCGACGGTGCAGCTTGTGGAAGTAATCAGGCAGAACGGCATATACCGCTTTGACTTAAAGAACCTGAAACGCTGGGTGGAGATGTGCAGCCGCTGCGGGGTGGAATATTTTGAAATGTCCCATCTGTTCACCCAATGGGGTGCGCGGTACGCGCCGAAGGTGAAAGCAACTGTGGACGGCAAAAAGGTCAAACTGTTCGGCTGGCAGACTTGGGCGGCCAGTAAAAAGTATACGGATTTCTTAATCGAATTCGCGAAAGCGCTCAATGCTTTTATGGACGAAAACGCGCTTAATGACCGCTGCTTTTTCCATGTGTCGGACGAGCCAGCCATGGGGCAGTACAAGGCATACAAAAAAAGAAGCCGGTTGGTTGAAACGCTGTTCCCCGGTTTCCCTGTTATTGACGCGCTGTCTGATTTTAAGTTTTACAGCAAGGGCGCGGTCAAAACGCCGATTCCGGCTACCAACCACATTGAACCCTTTATCGGCAGGG
>CAYUWQ010000095.1:0-6558 GCA_964448455.1 uncultured Eubacteriales bacterium
CGGCGGACTGCAATGAGTACGGCCGGCTGGAAAAACTGTTTGAGTATTCCTACGCTTATGCCGAAAGCCAGCCGTACGATTCCATCGACGCTTTTGCCTTCGCAGGGGACATCATTACCTCCGGTAAAAAGGTGCAGGCGGACCTGGTCAACGAAGTGGTCGCCAATCACATGAAACCGGGCACTCCGCTGCTTTATGTGTATGACAACCACGATATCGGCGGCGGCAACACAATTGCCGACTGTGAGGAATGGCTAGGCGTCCCCGCGAATCAAGACTTGAATATAAACGGCTTCCATTTCATCACGGCAAGTTATGATGATAATCATTCTTACCTTTCCCGCCTGCCAAGCCTCTATAAGCAGCTGAACAACGCGAAAACGCAAGACCCCGAAAAGCCTGTGTTCGTTTTCAACCACCGCCACATTCAAGGCACGGTTTACGGCAGCACAGCCTGGGGCACCGCGCAGCTTTCCCCGGTGCTCAACCTCTTCCCGCAGATTATCGACTTTTCCGGTCACTCCCATTATCCCATTAACGACCCGCGTTCCTGCAGCCAGTACTTTTTTACCAGTTTCGGCTGCGGCACACTCTCTTATGTGGAGCTCGAAGACGGTATGACCTACGGTTCCGTTCCGCCAAACGCCCATGAATTCGCGCAGTTTTATATTGTGGAAGTCTATGCGGACAATGCGGTGGCTGTGCTGCCGTTTAATATTATGACCGGTGACTTTTTTAATGTTCCGTCGTCCTATTCCGATGACCAATTGATTTATTACATCGCCGAACCGGCCAACCGCGCATCTTTCGGCTACACCAACGCCCGCTACAAAACAGCGGATACACCCGTTTGGCCGCAGAATGCACAAGTCAGCTTTACCGGCGTCACTTCGACCGGCGCTGCCGTCACCTTCCCCCAGGCGCTTGACGGGGAAGAAATCCACCACTATTCGCTGGTTGTGAAAAAGAACGGCTTTCCGGTCAGCACATACAAATTTTGGTCCGATTTCTACTTTGTACCTATGCCAGCGGCCATGACCTGGACATTGGAGGATTTAAAACCGGACACCGAATATACCGTGGAAATTACCGGGTTTGACACCTACCTGAAGCAGACCAAGGCGCCGTTGACAGCATCTTTCAGAACTGTTGCGGAGTAAAAACGAACACTTCTCTTCAATTAGCAGATCCCCGGTATACATATGTATGCCGGGGATTATTTGATCAGCCTTTTGTACACGCTCATCATCTCAATAAATTTTCCGGCATCGCCTCCGGTATCCGGATGGTATAACATCGCGAGCTCTCGAAACCTTCGCTTGATTTCTTTTTCCCCGGCGTCATAAGGCAATCCCAACTGAATAAGCGCATCCGAATCATATGTTGTTATCGCTTGCGAGCAGGTTTCTTTAAACATCTCAGTATAGAGAAATGATAAATACTCGTTTATTACGCACTCATATTCTTCTTTGCTCATAGAAGTCAGCATAGCCAAGGAATATTTTGATTTGCTTTTACCCGCCTCATGCAAATCAAAAAAGCTGTCCCAGACCAGACTTGAAGGCGGAGAAGTTTTGTCATTTAAACGGAGCTTGATCTCCAACCGTTTTAGCTTTCGTAATTTGGTTTTTACTTCGTCGAAGTTCAAATGGCCACCTCCCTTAATTCAAAAGAATCTGCCCCTGTTTTTTCATCTATAGGGTTCTATCAGGCCTGCCGGAAAACAACATTGTTCGCCACCAATTCTTCAAAAGTCACCGGCTGATAGCCGTTCACTTCCACCCCGGCGTTGAGCGCGTTTTCCATTGTTTTTAAAAGCGGCCAGTAGAAATTGCTCTTGTTGTTGTGGATGTGCCCGTAAATCTGATAGCTGCTGTCAAAGGTCATCATCGGGTAATGGCAGAGCGTAATCTTACACTTGCCGTTATTGATCACCGTCATATAGGAAACACTTTCAAAATAGCGGCTGAGATCCGCCTTTTTCATCCAGCTGCTGTCGTGGTTGCCTATGATCAGGTGCTTTTTGCCTTTGATCCTATCCAGATAAATAGAAGGTGCGCCCGCAATGCGGAACATCAAGTCCCCTGCGATGTAAACGGTGTCCCCGTTTGTCACCCGCGAATTCCAGTTGGCAATGAGCGCCTCGTCCATCTCCGCCGCGTCGGCAAAAGGGCGGTCACAGTGTTTGATGATGTTGGTATGACCGAAATGTAAATCGGCGGTGTAAAAAATCATGGTCGAGTTCCATCTTTCGTATAATTAACTATATGTTGTCAACTGGCAATCGATAGAATACAATTCTATGTATCTGTAACAAATCACGCCTCAAGTCTCGCCAAGCAACCAATCCAATACATTCATTTTTTGAATGCCTTCATAGTTAGCCGAACCGAACACTTCATCAAGCGTCAACAGATATTTGGGATAATTGTCGGATATTTTTTTAAACGGAGCTAGCTCTCTTTTCAATGTTTCTTCATCAAGTGTTGAAGCCGCTATCTGAAAGTACGAAACAGCACTTGAATCGATTGCAACAAAGTCTACTTCGCTATCCTCAAGTTGACCGACATACACTTTGTTTCCACGGCGTAAGAGCTCAAGATATACAATATTCTCAAGGATATGACCTGTATCGGTTTCCTTGCTCTTGACAAGCATGTTTCTGATGCCCACATCTACAGCATAATACTTACTCTGTGTCGTTAAAAACTGTTTCCCCTTAATGTTATATCGGATTGCCTCGTAAAGCAGCAGACTGTCTGTAAGTCCGTGAATGTATTTGTCGACTGTTTTTTGGTCAATGCTTTTCCCTGCAGATTTCAAGGTGTTTGCGATTTTGATCGGTGAAACTTTGCTGCCGATGTTGTGCAACAGAAATTTCGTTATGTTCTCCAGATTTGCGACATCGGAAATGTTCAGCCGTGCTACTATATCCTTTAGCAGTACTGAGTTATATATATCATTCAAGTATTCCTTGACTTCACGGCTTTTTTGTTCTAATCTCGCAGTATAAGGAAACGATCCATTTTCCATATAGAGATTAAATTTATCTTTGATCGATAATGTTGTCTTGTCTTCAAATGCTGTACAAAACTCTTTAAACGACAAGGGTAACATTTTCAGTTCCACATACCGGCCGGATAGAAGCGTGGCCAGTTCACCGGACATAAAATAAGCATTTGACCCCGTTATATAAACATCATAGTTTTTCTTTAGAAACAGACTGTCTACGGCTTTTTCAAATTGCGCAACATGCTGGACCTCGTCCAAAAAGATATAATTCATTTTTTCGGGCAGTATCCTGGTTTTGATATAATCATAAAGTTCGCGATAATTTGTCAGGTGTTCATAATCAATATCTTCAAAGTTTATCATTATTATCTGCGTTCTATCTACTCCATTTTGCAGCAAATAATCCCGATAAATCTCGAACAGTGTTGATTTACCACAGCGGCGGACACCGGAGACAACTTTAATAATTTGTTTTTCTTTCCAACGGATGAGCCAGTCCAAATAATTATTTCTGTCAATTCTTTTCATATTTCCGCCCCTTTCATGCCATTGTTGGTATTGTATTCCTATTTTTATTGTTTGTCAACGATTTTAAGGAACCGATTCCTGGTTTTAAGAAAGTCTGCTTGAAGTATATCTTAAACATACAATTGATAACAACACCTACAACGACCTTCCTACACAGTTTTGCTAAATATAAAATGTATTTCGTATCAATAGGGTATACTTCTAGTTTTGATACACATTTACGCCAAACACGATTTTAATTTGACACCCAAATATTGCTGTGCTATAGTCAATTCAACCCGCAAAAACCAACCGGAGGTTTTTTACGCATGAAGTTAACAAGAACCATCGCCGCAATCGCCGCAATCTCCCTGATGCTCCCGCTGAGCACCGGAGCCCGAGCCCAAACACCCCTTTACCCTCCTGTCACACCGGTTAATTACACCTTTAAAACATACGCCCAACTGAAAACCTGCAAATTCCTGCTCCCCGACCCGTTCAAAAAGCCGGACGGCGGACGGGTTAAAAATATAGCGGAGTGGAACCAGCAGCGCGATTACATCAAGCAGGCACTTTGCTTTTATGTGTACGGCAATCGGCCAACCTTCACCGTTCACCACGTGCAAACCGATGCCCAAACGGACGAAGGCACTTACGGCAAAACCACCGTGTACAAGCTGTTTTATGGGGACGGCAGCCGATACTTCCGTGTGCGCGTCACCAAACCCGCCGCGGAAAACGGCACCGTTCAATACCCGGTCATCATGCGGTATGAAGACAACATGATCCACCGTTTCCCCATCGAGCAGGAACTGCTGACGCAGAATCAATACGTGATTGTCGCCATCAACCACACCGACGCTTCCCCGAACAACCAAAATGAATACAACGCCAACCACATGCAGGAATCGGAGGCAAAGGCCATCATGGCCTGGGCAACCGAAGCAACGCTGACGATGGATTACTTGGCTACGCTCCCCTTTATTGACATGAGCCGCATCGCCCTCACCGGGCATTCCAGAACCGCCAAAGCCGTCATCTGTGCCGCCGCGTTTGATGAGCGCATTACCCTTGCTATTCCGAATAGTTCCGGTGCCGGCGGCGCGTCCAGCTTCCGGTCTTTCGGTCAAAAAGGCGCGCAGGCAATAGGCCTTGCGACGGACCAACCGTCCTGGGTGTCCGATCATCTAGCCGCTTTTGAACGCAATGTGTATAAACTCCCGCTGGATATGCACTGGGCAACGGCATTAATCGCCCCCCGGCCGGTGCTGTTTACCGAATCGCGCGATGGAGCAGACTCCGCCTGGGCGGGACCGCGCGGCACGTATTCCTGCTGGTCCGCGGCGGACGAAGCGTATAGGCTCTACGGGGACGATGCCGATATGATCAGCCGCAACCTTATTCACACCAGAGCCGGCAGCCACGACCAGCTGGATACCGATTACGCCCTGTTGGTTGAGTTCTGCAACCATTATTTTTATAATCAGCCGCTGGATACCGCCGCGCTCAGAAAAAATACTGAATTCCGCCTTGCGCCATTGGCGCATCTGTTCTGGTCCGCGCCGTTTAAATAAACCCTGAAATCTAGTAAAAACACCGCAAAGCCAAACGGCTCAGCGGTGTTTTATTGTGTTTTTAAATATATTATGATTGCTGGTTTCGGTAAAAATGTGTAAATCACGTGGTCAAAAAGCCGTAATTATGTGTAAAACTGGTTTTTTACCCTTTCATCTTCTTCCTGAACACCGCAACCGCAAGCCCAAAAATAATCACGGTATAACCGCCGACCACCAGCAGGTGCGGGCCCACCGCGCTCAAATCCCCTGTCAGCGCCGATATGACGCCAACAATACTACAATATCTGCACTTCCGCTTTACCTGTCGGGTTCTTTGTGTTATATTCTATGCAGACATATCGTAGCAACAGGAAGTGCAAGCCATGATGCAACTCAAAACAATCGAAAAAAACGGCATAAAAATTGCCGTCATCACAAGCCCGGAGCTGCTGATAACGGATGTGCAGACAGCCTTGGACTTGCTTGTCACTGTCCGCTATGAAACGGACTGTGACCGCATCGTGATGAACAAAGGCTCAGTGTCGGAGGCGTTTTTCGTGCTGAGCTCCGGCCTGGCCGGCGATGTGCTGCAAAAATTCAGCAATTACCAAACAAAACTCGCCATTGTCGGCGATTACTCCCGCTACACCAGCAAGCCTCTGCGCGATTTTATCCGGGAGAGCAACCGCGGCAATCAGGTGTTTTTTACTGCCACGGAGGATGAAGCGGTGGAAAGACTTGGTGAGGTTTAAGCCTCAGGCGTTGGTTTCTTCCTTGCGTCCCTTACTAAAAAGCTTTAGCTTTTTTAAATGAATGACAAAGTCATTCTATGTGAAACGGGAAGGGTTGACCGCATAGAACCGCAACGCGGTTCATTTACGGTGAAGGGATTGCGTCCCTTGCCTCGCCTATGGTTGCGATGGTGGAAAGGCGATTTATAAAATCGCCATGTGCAGCCTGACGGAGAGGTAGATTAAAAACCCTGAAAGGACTGATTCTAAATGAAAACCCTCATTCTCAACGGCTCCCCACGCTTAAATGGCAACACCAAAGCCGCCGTCACCGCGTTCTGCGCCGATGGGCCGGATGCCAAGGTTATCGACGCCGTCAAACTGAAGCTAAGCGGCTGCCTCGCGTGCGACAAATGCCGAAGCAACAGCAACCGCTGCGTGATTGACGATGATACGCCCGATGTGATTGAAGACCTTTTCAATGCCCAAAACATTGTCTTCGCCACCCCTGTATACTGCTGGGGCGTTTCCAGCCAGCTCAAGCAGATTATCGATAAAATTTATTCCAAGGACCCGGTAATACACATCCCGAAAACCATCGGGCTCATCCTCGTCGGCGGCGGTTCTTTAAAAGAACCGCAGTATGAAACCATCGCGTCGCAGTTTGAGCAGATGTGCGAATACTTCGGGTGGGAGCTCTGCTTTACGCGCTTTTACTGCGCCGGGGACCCCGGGGATATGAAACAGGCGGA
>CAYUWQ010000096.1:0-6557 GCA_964448455.1 uncultured Eubacteriales bacterium
CCGCCTATGATATTAAAAAAGACATCGGCATCATTTTTCAGGATGTGGCCGTGTTCGATGAGTTAACGGTATATGAAAACATCGACTATTTCTGCGGCCTTTACATCAAGGACAAACAGGAACGCAAAAAGCTCGTTGAGGAGGCAATTGATTTTGTGGAGATCGGCGAGTTCCGCAAGTTTTACCCGAAAAAACTCAGCGGCGGGCTGCTGCGGCGCCTGAACATAGCCTGCGGAATCGCGCACAAACCGAAGCTGATAATACTGGACGAACCGACGGTCGGCGTGGACCCGCAGAGCCGCAACAAAATCCTGGAAGGTATTGAGGAACTCAACCGCCGGGGCGCGACGATTATCTACACCTCGCACTATATGGAAGAGGTGGAGCAAATCTGCACCAGAATCGCGATTATGGAAAACGGCAAAACAGTCGCGCTCGGCACCAAAGAAGAGCTGAAAGCCGGCATCGACCTTGGCGAAAAAATTACGCTGGATATACAAAACCTGACACCCGCGGACATCGACGCGCTGAAAGCGCTGCCCGGTGTCCGGGAGGTTGCTTACAATCAAACCCAAGCGGTGTTAAAGTTCGGCAAAGGTCAAAACAATCTGCGCCATTTGCTGGACTATCTGCAAAAACAACAGCTGCGGTACAGCGGCGTTTATTCGGAAATGCCGACACTCAATGATGTGTTTTTGGCAATCACCGGCAAAGATTTGCGGGATTAGGGGGGACGAGTCATGTTCGGCCATGTTTTTAAATACCGCCTGCGGTGCGTCGTCCGGGATAAAGAGATGATGTTTTGGACACTGCTGTTCCCGATCGTCCTCGCGACGCTGTTTAACTTCGCGTTTTCCAACCTGAATGCCCATGAAATATTCCGGTCTGTCCCGCTCGCGGTGGTAGACAATCAAGCGTACCGCGACAACACGGCACTCAAAGAAATCCTCGCGTCTGTTTCGGAAGAGGGCGCCGGCGCAAGCGGGCAGGCAGCTCCGTTTTTTACCCTGCATGTGGTTGAGCAGAAAAAGGCGGAGGAAATGCTGCACGCGGGCGAGGTTTCCGGAATATTGGAACTGGACGGCGGTCCCCGCCTGACTTTTAAACAGTCCGGGATGAACCAAACGATCATCAAGGCGTTCTTTGACCAATACATACAGACGACTTCCATGGTTACAAGTATTCTTGCGGGCAATCCGGACGCGCCCGGGCAGGGCCTTTTCGAATCGCTCGGCGCGGGCAAAACAAGCCTCAAAGAGGTGAACGCCTCGCCGGTTACGCCGGACAATACGCTGGTCTATTTTTATACCATCATCGCCATGGCGTGTTTTTACGGGGGCTTCCAGGGGTTGAAAGAAGTCAACGCGATTCAGGCAAATCTTTCCAAGCAGGCAGCCCGTGTCAATGTTTCGCCCACACGCAAGTTAAAAATCTTCCTGACCTCGCTGTCTGCCGCAACGCTGGTGCAGTTTGCCGCTATTATGCTGCTGCTGGCCTACCTGGCGTTTGTTATCGGGGTGGATTTCGGGCTGCAGATCGGATATATCCTGCTGTTCTGTTTGTCGGGGTGCGTCACGGGTGTTGCCTTCGGCACCATGCTGGGTGTTTTGATAAAAGGCGGCGAGGGGATAAAAACCGGCATATTAATCAGCTCGACCATGGTGATGTCTTTTTTGGCGGGGATGATGTTTGTTCAGGTCAAATACGCCGTCACCGACGCTTTCCCTGCGCTGGCTTATCTCAACCCCGTCAATGTCATTACGGACGGTTTTTACGCCTTGTATTACTACGATACGCACACCCGTTACTTCATCAATCTCGCGCTGCTCTGGGCGTTTACCGCCTTGTTCTCCGTTGTAAGCGTTTTTCGTTTGAGGAGGCTGAAATATGCAAGTATTTAAAGCCTATTTTAAGATCATCAAGAAAAATATACCGCAGATGATGATTTATCTGGTCATCTTCGCGGGGCTGTCCGTCGCGTTTTCCCGTATGGGGACAGGCAGCGCTGTTGAAGATTTCACCGGTTCCAAGCCCAATATCGCCGTGTTTTCAAGTGATAATCAAAGCGCGGTGTTGGACGGGCTGGTAAACCATCTCGGCAAAAACGCTCATATCGTGCCGATTGACAACACGCAGGAGGCAAGGCAGGACGCGCTGTTTTTCCGTAAAGTCTCGTATATCCTCCAAATTCCGGACGGATTTACCCGGAGCCTTTTGTCCGGGGGCAATATGCAGGTTCAGCGGACGATGATCCCCGACTCTTACGAGGCGGTGTATACCGACTACCTGATTACCCGGTACTGCGATGCCGCTGCGCTTTACGCGGAATATTTGCCCGGCATTTCGCAGGAGGAGATCGTGCGGCGTGTGGAAGGGGACCTTGCGCAGACGGTGGCGGTCACCATGAAAACCGAACAGGCGCAAACGGACACCGCGCCTTCCGGCGTCTATTTTTTCAATTACTTCGCTTATTCGCTGTTCGCGATTATCGTACTCGGGGTTACCTCCTTTATGATTTCTTTTCAGAACCGGGCACTCAAACGGCGGAACTCCGCTTCGCCGCTGTCCGCGAAGAGCATGAATCTTCAGCTTATCTTCGGTAATACGCTGTTTGCACTTACGGTCTGGCTGCTGTTGTTTCTATTGGCTTTTCTGTTGTTCGGCAAATCGCTTTTCAATATCGGCGGCGTCTACTACGCGATTAACACGCTGACCTATACCCTCGTTTGTGTCGCTATCAGCTTTTTGGCCGGCAACCTGACCAAAAGCCGCGGGGCGCAGGCGGCCATTGTCAATGTTCTTTCGCTCGGGCTGAGTTTTATCAGCGGGGTGTTTGTACCGCAGGCCATGCTCGGCGAGCCGGTGCTCAAGATTGCCCGCTTTTTGCCGACCTACTGGTATGTCCGCGGGAATCATTTGATTGACGCGGCTGACCTGACAGCCGGGTTCTCTGTCGGCTTTATGTCAGCGGAACTCCTGATACAGCTGGCGTTTATTGCGGGTCTGTTTGCCCTCGCGGGGGTTATCATTCGCCGGAAAAGGTCGGCTGACGCGTAGTCGGGCAACATAAAAGCAACACCCTCTGAATATCCGGGCGGATTTCGGAGGGTGTTTGTTTTATTGTTCAACCGGCACAAGCGTAAAGCTAATATACTTTACATAGTGTCCGGTTCTGTTTCCGCCTGTTCTCGCTTGCGTTCCAGCCGCTTATCGACACTTTGCCGCAGCAGCGTATACAGCACAGAGCAAATGGGGACGCTTAACAGAATGCCCATAATACCGAAGAGGCTGCCGCCGATGGTGACGGCTGAAAAAACCCATATGCCGGGCAGCCCGACGGAATCGCCGACCACCCTGGGGTAAATTAAGTCGCCTTCAAGCTGCTGAAGGACCAGAATGAAAATGATGAAAAACACTGCTTTTTTGGGGCTGTCAAGCAAGATTAAAAACGCGCCCACACCGGTGCCGATAAACGCGCCGAATATCGGGATAAGTGCCGTAAAACCCACAAGGGCGGAGATGGCGACGGCATACGGGAAGGAAAAAATGCTCATGCCGATAAAACACAGGATGCCGATGATGGCGGCTTCCGTCAATTGGCCTCTGACAAAGTTTGAAAAAACTTTGTTGGAAAGACCCGCAACCTCCAGCATTCTGTTCACGTGTTTTTCCGGAATGAATGCGCGCATCGTTTTTGTAAACTGCGCGCCCAGCTTTTCCTTTTGCAGCAGCACAAACAAAGCAAAAACGATGCCTATGGTCAAACTGAAAATGCCGGAGAAAAACGACGCTGTCATCCCGAATGCTTTGGTGAAAAGGGAAACCCCGCCTTTTTGTGCAAACTCGATGATTGATGCAACAAGCTTATCCTTGTCCAGCTCAATTTTCGGCAGCTCGGCCGAGGTTAACCGGAATTTTTCGGCAAGCACTTTCCACTTCTCCTGGACGCTCGCGATATAACCGGGCATTTCTTCCGCAATCGAACCCACCGTTCGGATAATTTCCGGCACGACCATAAACAGCAAGATTGAAATAATGCCGATTACAAACGCTACGGTTAGGAGAAGACATACGGGCCGCTTGATCCTTAAAACCTTACCGCGGTTTTTTGCCTTCCAAACAAAGTCCCAGAGACGCTCCGTGAGGCGGAGAAATACAGTGAGAATAAACGCGATGCTGAGCCCGAGGAGGAACGGCAGCAGCACACCGAAAACCTTTCGGGCGACACCGAACAAAACCACATAGTTCGTCAGACCCCAAAAAAGGAAAACGGTAAAAGTGATCAGCAGCAGAATTTTTTTGACATTTTTTGAATCAAGTACCATAAGCACTCCATTCCGCCGCGAAAGGCGGCACAAATACAGCGGCTTACCTCACGCTGTCCACTAAACCCGCAAATCTTTCAAAGAGAGTGGAAGCGGTGTGTTTGCCCAGGGACACGAGCAGGCACCAGGTGTCGCTCGCGTAGGTGTCGTTCGCTTCGTTGTACTGGTAACCGACCATCACATAGTTCGGGTCGGCGGCCACATAGCCGATGGCGTCGTTCATCAAGTCAAATACAATCAGGTTTTCCCCGTATGTCTCACGCAGGCTGGGGTATTTGAAGCCGTACAGCCCGGGTCCGCCCAGGAGCAGTTCGCCCATGAGTTCCCCCGGGCTCAGGAACACCTGAAGGTCGCCGTTGCCGATTTCCATATAGCCGAGTTCCGTTACCGTATAATAGGTACGCGTGCTTTTTTGATATAGGAAGCGGTTGTTTGTCAGGGAAATTTTGCTCAGGACATTTGACACATTATTGTCGGACTTGATTAAAAACTGCTCCATGCGGATGTTCAGCAGCGGAGCAACCGGTGTTGCCGAGACCGGCACCCAGTTTTCATACCAGACGGAGTAACCGTCCCGGCCGGTGTAATGCTGCACCCCGAGCAGGTCGCCGCATTGCAGGTTGAGCGCGGCGCATTCGGTTTGTGTGAGGGTGAGCCCGAGGGTGATGTACCCCAGTTCATATCCGTAACGCACGGCGGCTTCATGGTCGTCAAGCTGAAGACCGTCGTTTGAATAGTGGCGGGAAGAAGTTGTGGTGCTCACACTGCCCTGTATGAAGATGAAGTTGAAGCCGGCGTTGTTGATGACTTCTTCCATGTAGTAAATGGAGTCGCCGGAAATGGTATTAAACGAGTAACTGGTCACTTCCGGGTGGATGCCGTAAGTGGCGATGATGGTTGGCTTGACAGCCTGATCAAAAGGCACAAATTCGAGCCGGTACAGATTTCTGTCAAACGCGTACGGCGGCGTTCTGTCATACGCATAACCGGAAAGCTCCTTTTTGGCGTAGCTCAGGGTGCCGGCCGTCATACTCCCGCAGGCCTCGATGATAGAAGCGGCCGTCTGGTCAATCATGGTTTGTAAAAAGGTGCTGTTTACACCGCTCATAATACTGCCCTTGCCGGTGGCGGAAGAATAGATGTTGTTGATGACGGTGGTGGCGGGGTCGGTCCAAACACCCTGCGAATCAATGCCGCTGTGCGTATGCGAAGCGGAAATGTTGATGCTCACAATGTTGTTGGCCGCGGCAAAATCAGCCACAGCCGCGCGGATTTTCCGGATATCCGAATTAGCCAGCCCGATACAGTCAATCGTCGCGAAAACCGTCTTGCCTCTGCCGCTGCCGTCATCGAGGATAACGGTGCGAACCTTGAGGTCATCAAAAGTTTCGTTGGTAAATCCGTAGGGGATCAGGCTGCCCCGCACATACTTTTTTGTGCCGAAATCGGCGGGCAATATAGACCTTTGCGCGTAGCCGAGATGCCACTGCGCGCCCTGGGCTGCCTCATCCAGAAAAGTTTCTGTCCCCGCGTAAAAGTCGCCGTATCCGTCCAGGTCGAAAGTGTCGTAATCTAAAATTTCCGGCGACTGCGGCAGAACTGCACGCAGCGCGCCAAGGACCACCTTGTTGATGAAAAAATCGCTGATAAAGTTGATGATCTTCGTGAAAATGTTGCCAAGTGTTGTTTTGCCCACAGGTGTCGCGCTGACGGATGGTTCCGCGGCGCTCTGCGCGGCTGCGTTGCCGGCAGGCGCTGTGCCCGTAATGTCTGCCTGGCTTTGCGCGACATAATCCTCTATGGAAGCATAGCTTTGGGCCATCGGCTGCACGGATGTTTTTTGCACAGCGGCACCGGTGATGCCTGCGGAGAGCACCATGCAAACGCACAGCAGTAAAGCGAGGACAGATTTAACAGTCTTGTTCATTTGGATTCCCTTTCTTTGGTAAAAATTAACCTTGTCAGTATAGCAAAAATGCATGTAACATACAACCAGTAATATTCGTTGGGGTTACCAATCTAAGTCCGGATTTCGGATTTTGAGAGCTTTTGCGAACATGAACACAATAACAATTACAGTATCGTCAACTTATACTCTAACCATTTTCCGGACGCTGTCGACGATTACTTGAACCATGGGTCTCTATAGTTGATTTATTTCGTCTTGCAGTTTGCCGATTGAAGAAATCAGATCGTTAAAATTCGGATAATCTCCGAACATCATTTCGCTCA
>CAYUWQ010000097.1:0-6538 GCA_964448455.1 uncultured Eubacteriales bacterium
TCTTTGCCCGGCTGATCCATCCAATAGCGGAAGCTTATAACGGTTTCCTTGATTTTTTCCCGCGCCTGCTGCGGCAGTTTATCCCCAAATTGAAGATAAATCCGCAGGAGCGATATCATCCTGAAGTCGGAACAATCGTAACGGTTTTTAATGAAGTCGAAAGTCGGCTGGAGTTTTTCTAAAATTTCTTTTTCCGGTATTTCTTCGCCCCTGCCAAGCCTGGCTAAAACCTCCGTCTCAAATACTTGATAGTTTGGCTTTTTGGGAAACTTTTTCCTTGACAGAGCACGGACTACATCAAAAACGATCCAGAGCAGGATG
The DNA here is from genome assembly GCA_964448455.1 of uncultured Eubacteriales bacterium. GTDB lineage: Bacteria > Bacillota > Clostridia > Oscillospirales > Acutalibacteraceae > UBA1447. The sequence continues at coordinate 322 of CAYUWQ010000097.1, forward strand.
AACAGCGGAATAAACCAAAGATATTTCATTGTATTATGCCTTTCTGTTTAGTTGTTTCTAAGCAAGTTTTCAAACCATGTCTCGGGGTCGGGGATTGGGCGAACGGGCAGCCAGGCTGCAGTACATGACGACCCATGCAATTCAATGTGCTGAACAACAGTCGAAAAATCCCCGGGCACAAAGGGCTTTATCTCATTGTTTTCTTCCACAACAAAAGAGCCTCTGCCGCTGCCGCCGTGGAGGATATAATCAAGCATTGCGGTAAGATAGATATACTGCGTTACAATCAGGTCGCGGTTGCGAAGCGCAGCGGGGAGTTGCGCGGGCAAAGCCGCGCTGCTTTTTTCTTCAAAGTTTTCCATTTCACATAGACATTCCGAAACGCATTGACTTAATTGCTCCGCGTCACGGACAAACGCGCCGGATTCACTCATGCGCTTTTGCAGTCTGCCGCGGAACTCAATTGTATGGTTATTGTTATTAATAAGCCGCTCGCACAAAGACAGCATGTCCGATAATGCATCGCTTTTGAGCTCGCTGTGGTTATCAACTTCTTTTTGACTGTTGATCTTGCCTGAGGCGCGCAGTGCGTCCACCTGTGTCGCGTTTAAAGCTGTGCCGCCCGGTCTGTAAATCCCGAAGGTCGCCGCGGCTTCGCCGATGGCGAAAAGACCCTTGATAGTGGTTTGGCAGTCGGCATCCACCGCGAGCCCGCCGTTGCAGTGCTGCGCGGCAACGCAGATTTCTATCGGCGTCTCCCGCAAATCATATCCGTTGTTTTTATAAACATCGTATGCCTTCGGGTTAAGTTTGAGCAATCGTTCCACCGGCGTGGCCAGCAGCGCGCCGCTCGTGTTAAGATAGTCTCTGCATTCATCTGACAGCAGCGAAAAATCAAAACGGAGACCTAAGGGGTTTTTAGTGAAATCCATAAAAACCCTGCGCCCCGCTTTAATCTCTTTAAACACCGCAAGGTCGATTCTTGATGACCCGTTGATTGATTTTTTTGCGTCAAACGGCCACTGGTAACCTTTTAAGAATGTCATAGCCAGCAAATCTTCATCGCCGAAAGTGTCGCATAAAAACTCTTTCTCGCCATTCCCGTCCGGAGCTGTTGAATAGTACCTGGGCAGCACCTGCTGAAAACTGCCGGAAAGATTCCAGCGGAAACCCGTTGATGCGATGCCGTACTGCCACTCGGTCAAGTTGGCGCCGGCTGCGCCGGCACGAAACGCGAGCCCGAGGCTGCCGGTTTGCGAATGCGGGTAGACACTGTCCCGGTACAGCCCGGAGGGGCCGCCTGTTGCAAGAATAATCTTGTTGCAGTTAAAAACCGAAAAGGCACCGGTAATATCGTTAACTTTATCTGTATTAATCGTAACAAGCCCGTTAACACGGCCATTATCAACCAACAGTTCAACCGCGAGGCAATGGTCAAATACTTTTACACCGTTTTTTCTAACCTCTTTTTCCAGGTGTTCAACCATGAATTTTGAAGTCAGCGGCCCTGCGGAAGTTGCACGAAGCGTATTGTCATGGTCGGTTTTGTAACCAACATATTCACCGAACTCGTTAGCCGGAAAGGGGACACCCAAATTGACAAGGTTGAAAAAACCTCTTGCGGACAAAGCCGCCTGGCAAAGTGCGGTGTCACCGTTCATACAGCCGCCCGCGAATAAATCACGCGCCATCTGCCTTACGCTGTCTTTACCTTCGCCGGAAACCGAAAGTTTGTAATAAGTCTGCTTATCGGAACCGGTGTTGCGCGAGGTGCCCATGTTTAAGCCTTCAGTTACCAAACAGAAAGATTTGCCCGCTTTTACCAGCTCGTTTGCCGCGGCAAGACCGGCAGCTCCGCTGCCGACAACGACGGTATCGTAACGATGCACCGCAACAGCATATTTTCCGATTTTAATTGTTTCTTCCATCAATACCCGTTCCTTTACAGCCTTCTGATGTGAAAGCCGCCGTCAATATTCAGCACCTGACCGGTGGAGTAGGTCAACTGGCCGCTCGCCAATACCCAAACAGCGTTTGCAACATCACCCGGCAAACCCATCCGTTTAATGGGCGTCAGACCCTCGGCAATAAGTTTATCATATTTTTCTTTCACCGGGGCAATCATATCGGTCAAGATAATACCGGGCCTGATTTCATAAACCGGGATGCCGAATTCGGCAAGCCTGGCAGCAAACAGTTGTGTGGTCATGCTGACACCTGCTTTGGCTACGCAATACTCCGCCCGATTTACAGAGGCGGTGTAGGCCGAAATGGAGGAAATGTTGATGATGGAAGGTCTGCAGTCTGCCCCTTTGTTTTCCTGCGTAATCATCCGGTTGGCCACAGCCTGCGTGAGTAAAAAAGTACCGCATAGGTTTACATCGACAACCTCTTGAAGGCTCTGCGCGTTCATCTCAAGAATATCTGCCCGAATCCTGGGCGCCATGGAGGCGTTGTTGACCAGCAGATCAATTCTGCCGTATCTTGTTGCTTCCTCAATCAGTTTTTGCCGCGCTGCCGCGTTCCCGAGGCTGCCTTGCACATATAATATATCCGCCCCGGCATCCGCGATTTCTTGAAGGCCTTGTTTGGCAGATTCTTCACTGCTGTTGCCCATGGTCAGGATGTTGTAGCCTTCGCCCGCCAGCCGGACGGCGATCGCGTTGCCGATCCCTCTTGAAGCACCTGTTACAATGGCCAACTTTTTATTGTTATTCATACAAATTGCCTCACATTCGCTCAATTATGATATTAACTATACTAACTTATTAAAAAATTTTCAACAAATAATTGATAGAAAACAGAAAAAGTGCTACTATTAAACGAAAATCACAGGGCGCCGGGTTCCATATCCGGAAAGCCCGATGAAAAGACGGTGATACATTGAGCTTTGGTTACTCGTCGCTTCCGGAGCTTGTTTCGGCTTGTGACGCCAAGGGATATCCTATTCATTTTTGCGAAGAATTAGCAGTTCTGAATTCACCCTTTAACGCCGGGCACCAATCGGTACCAAATCGTTTTTGCGTTCATCCGATGGAAGGCAGCGATGCTTTAACGGACGGCTCACCGTCGGAATTAACGCTCGAACGGTACAGACGCTTTGCCCGTGGCGGCTCCGGGTTGATTTGGTTTGAAGCAGTCAGTATATTGCCGGAAGCCAGGGCGAGCGCCAACCAGCTGATGCTGACACCCGCTAACTTGCATACATTTCAAAACATAGCCGCCATGATTAAAAAAGATGGCCTGCATACAAACGGCTATGCGCCGGTTGTTATTATGCAACTGACACATTCCGGCAGGTTTTCCAAACCGTTCGGCACTCCGCAGCCGATTATCGCTTACCACAAGGCGGAAATCGATTTACGGCACAACATAAACCCGGAACTGCCGGTTGTGTCGGACAATTACCTGGTCGCTTTACCGGAACATTTCGCGAATACCGCTTTGCTCGCGCAAAAGGCCGGTTTTGACGGAGTGGATGTCAAGTGCTGCCACCGCTATCTGCTCAGCGAGCTGTTATCCGCTTTTGAGCGCGGCGGCCAATACGGCGGCAGTTTTGAAAACCGTGTCAGACTGTATCTCGATTGTATTGATGCCGTACGCAAGGCGGTAGGGGAAGATTTCATTGTCGGTACAAGGCTCAACGGCTTTGACGCGCTGCCGGAGGGCTTTGCCTGCGGCAAACCGGATTATATGCAGCCCGATTTAACCGAAACGCTCGCACTTGTCAAGCTGTTAAAAGCGCATAGTGTGGATATCTTCAATGTCACAACCGGGTCGCCCTATTACAATTCCTTTGTCAACCGGCCCAATGATGTAGAAAAGGCCGAACCGCCGCTGCTGGGTGTGGCAAGGATGTTCGGTGTAATCGGGGAAATACAAAGAGAACTGGGAAACACACCGGTTGTCGGTACCGGTTATTCCTATCTGCGGGAATTCATTCCATACGCGGCGGCAGGCGAGATTCTTGCCGGGCGGTGTACATCTGTCGGTCTTGGGCGGATGAGTTTTGCATGCCCGGATTACCCGAAAGAGGTATTAAAAAACCATCTTCCCTCCCCGAAAGCGCTGTGCATCACCTGCGGCAAATGCGCGCAGCTGCTGCGGGCTGGAGGGCCTTCGTATTGCGCGATATATGACAATAAAAAATAAACAACAAAATTCAGAGAGGGGATTTATAATGAATCTCGGCATAGTAACAGACGAATTGGCGATGAATTTACCCTTCGCGTTGGGGGCCGCGGCAGCGCTGGGTCTTAAAAGGGTTGAGCTGCGGGGTACCGCGACGGGCAGAGTCCCGTTCATTTCCGATGATGAAAAAGAGCTGCTGGAGGAATTAATCGACGATTACGAGTTTACAATAACCGCAATTTCTCCCGGAACCTTTAAGTGCAAGCTCCGCTCGCCGCAGTTCAAGGATCAGCTGAAGAATTTTGAAAAGGCGCTGGATTTTGCCGAAGAATTTAAAGTGCCTAAAATAATAACCTTTGCGGTCGAACGCAGCGCAGAGGATACGCCGGATGATTACCAGACAATCATTGAAGCAGTCGGCGAGGCGGCACTGATGGCGAAAAGCCGCGGCATCATCATCGCTGCGGAAAATGAGCACGGCTGCTGGAATGACACGCCCGAGAGTATTATCCGCATGCACAACGATTTGGCGCATACCGGGCTGATGCTTAACTGGGACCCGGGCAATTTCCACGCGTCGTGCGGGCTTGATTACAAAGCGGGGTATGAGCCGCTCAAAGAATTTATTGTTAATGTGCACATCAAGGATTCCGCCGGGCAAGGTAAACTTCACCATTGGGTACCCTTGGGTGAAGGCGAAATTGACTGGAAAACCCAGATTGCGGATATTGTCAGGGATATGCCGGATGTGGATATGTCTATTGAGACACATAGCTGGCCTTTGCTTGAGAACACCATGACAAACCTTAAATTGGTCAATGAATATATAAGGAGCGCTCAAAATGGCTGATAAACTTAAACTACTCCTGCAGGGCATAGGCGGTTACGGCGCGGGCTATGTGATGACCGCATTAAATATGGAAGATGAAATTGAGCTGGCAGGGATTATCGACCCCTTTGCGGAAAAAAGCACAGCTTTCTACGATGTGGAAGACCTGCCGTTGTTTGATACAATTGACGAGTTTTTTGCCGCGGGTCACACGGCTGAGGCTATTGTCATTTCAACCCCGATTCAACTGCACTGCGAGCATTTTTGCTCCGCTTTGGCGCATAACCTTCATGTGCTGTGTGAAAAGCCGCTTTGCGCTTCACCCGCAGAAGCGGAAAAAATGATTGATGCGGCGAACGGCCATCCTGAGCTGAAGGTTTTAATCGGCTTTCAATGGTCATTTTCCCCTGCGATACTTGAAGCGAAAAAGCAGATTATTGCCGGTGTTTGGGGCAAGCCGGTGTCTATGAAAGCAATCGTACGCTGGCCGCGCGCGTTCAGTTATTATGAGCGAAACGACTGGGCAGGCAGAAAGCATGACAGTAAGGGCAACTATGTCGGCGACAGCATCCTGTCAAACGCCACCGCCCATTACCTGCACAATCCGCTATTCATGCTCGGCAGCAGTATGGAAAGCTCCTCTATGCCCACAATTATTGATGCCGAATGTTTCAAAGCCTTTGATATTGAGACTTTTGACACCGCTTTTGTGAAGCTTTCGGTTCCGAACGCTCAGGGCGGCGAAACACCGGTGTTTATAACCGTATCACATTGCAGCGAACAAATCGCGGACCCGGTGATTGAATACACATTTGAAAACGGCAGAATCTGGTGCGCCGGGGACGACAGATTGCACGGCATGCTCAACGGCAACCTTGTTGAATTCGGCATTATCGGTTCCAACCTGGAAGGTTATTACAACAAAGTCGTCAAGCTTGTTGAATGCGCGCAAGATGGTGCCGATTCGCCCTGTACGCCCAAAACGGCGCTTCCTGAATTAAAAACGGCAGACTATATTTTGAACAATATTCCCGTCAAACAGTTTGGAGCGGCACTGGTTGAAGAATGCTCCATGGGCGGCAAAGAAACGAGACTCAAAGTCAAAGGGCTTGACGCTGTGATGACGACCTGTTATGAAGAAATGACATTGCCTTCGGAAATAAATGCAGTACTGTAAACAATGATTTCCGGTGTAAATGAGCTCATACGAGAATTTCAGCAAAGTTTTCGTTGAAATACTGCCTTGACATTGTTATA
>CAYUWQ010000098.1:0-6389 GCA_964448455.1 uncultured Eubacteriales bacterium
GGCTGCACACCTTTGACAATAGCCATCACATCAATGCCTTTGCTCAAGCAAAGGTCGCGGGCTTCGGCAAGGTCTTTTAAACCGTATTCGGCAAGGCATTTATCAATCTTATCTTTTCTTCTGTCCAACCCTTCGAAGGTAATTACATCAGCCATTATTTTATCCTCCTTCTCTCTTATTCTTCACGCGGGTCGATGTACTTCGGCGCGTTCGCAAAGCGGCCGTAGTTGCCGAGGTTCTTTTTGTATGCGTCATCGGGCGATACGCCGTGACGAATATCCTCGAGCATTTTGCCGAGGTTTACAAATTCATAACCGATCACCTGGTCATCCGTGTCAAGCGCCATGCGGGTCACATAGCCTTCCGCCATTTCCATATAGCGGGCACCTTTTAACTTGGTGCTGTACATGGTGCCGATCTGGCTGCGCAGCCCTTTGCCAAGATCTTCAAGCCCGGCTCCGATTAGAAGCCCGTCTTCGGAAAAGGCGGACTGTGTGCGGCCGTAAGCAAATTGAAGGAAGATTTCACGCATCGCAACATTGATTGCGTCGCAGACAAGGTCGGTGTTCAAACATTCGAGCATCGTCTTGCCCGGGAGTATCTCCGCCGCCATAGCTGCCGAATGTGTCATACCGGAGCAGCCGATGGTTTCTACCAGTGCTTCCTCGACAATACCCTTTTTTATATTGAGGGTCAGTTTGCAGGCTCCCTGCTGGGGAGCGCACCAGCCCACACCGTGGGAAAGTCCCGAAATATCGGTAATCTCATACGCTTTGACCCACTTGCCCTCCTCGGGTATGGGAGCCGGCCCGTGATTCGGACCTTTTGCCACGACACACATTTTTTCCACTTCATGGGAATAGTTCATTGATTTTCTCCTTTCGGTTTCTTGCGGAGCAAACAAAAATGTGCCTGCCCGCCGCTGATTAAAATTTATTGTTAAACCAACTATTTGGTTTAATCCCGCGTTTTTCTACTTGCCCGCTATCATATGAAACGGTCCATCATCTGTTCTTTGTTATTTAAAGACTTAACTGATAAAGCCATAAATAAGTATAACACAGCGGCTTGTCTTGTCAATAAAAAACAGGGGCTAAAGAACCCCCGCGTCTCAATTTCAGATTGATGTCGTATTTATCGAAATGGATATGAGTTTTATTGTACTTTTTGCCGAAAAGAGCTTTTATTTCTTCATTGTAAAATTCAGTTGTGTTTTTACTGGTATATTGATGATACAAAAAATACTGATTTGGGACTGGTCTGTTTGATTATTGATTTTCACACACATTGTTTCCCCGAACGAATAGCGGCCAAAGCAATTGCACACCTTGCCGCCGCGGGCGCCGAAGTTCCGTACCACAACGGACCGGAGCAATCCCTGTTGGCAGAGACAAAGGCTATGGGCGCGGACATGGCCGTTGTATTAAACATCGCCACAAACCCGCGCCAGCAAAAAAGCGTCAATGATTACGCGATATCCATCAACTCGCTGGAAGGGCTGACCGCCTTCGGCAGTGTGCACCCGGAGAGTTCTGACGCGCTTGATGAGTTGGAGCGTATCAAAGCCGCCGGTTTAAAAGGAATCAAGCTGCATCCGGATTATCAGCATTTTTTTATTGAGGAGAAAAGACTTTTCCCGATTTATGAAAAGGCAGCGGAATTGGGACTGATAACGGTCTTTCACGCCGGTGTGGATATCGGTTTGCCCGACCCCGTACACTGCACACCGCAGGCGCTGGCAAATATTTTGCCGATTTTTAAGGGCGCGCCGGTTGTCGCCGCCCATTTCGGCGGGTATATGATGCGAGGGGAAACCATGATGCATTTAATCGGTAAAGATATCTACTTAGACACCGCGTATTCACACAGCCGTTTCCCGCCGCCTTGGGCAAGGGAAATCATTCAGGCACACGGGGCAAAAAAAATACTCCTCGGCAGCGATATGCCCTGGAGCAGAACGGATTATGAAATAAACTTTGTGATGAGCCTTGGGCTCAGCGATGAAGATTTGGCGTTGGTTTTAGGTGGAAACGCGCAGCGGCTGCTGAACATTTAACCCTTTATCTCATCAAGGGTGAGGGAATAACTTGGCAGGAATTCCGCCAAAAAGCATTCAGCCTCCGGGAGATTCATGGCGTTGATGGCCTCTCGGATTGAAACCGCGGCAATATCAAATTCCGCATTGCCTGCTTTTTTTTCTTCAATACATTTTGTCAGCGCGCAGATTTTATCGGCCGCCTTGACATATTGCCATAGTTCGGCATCCTCCCCGGCCGGGGAAAAAAGGGGCTCGTAATCCGCTCTTAAATCATCGGGCAGCATATGAATCAGTGTTTGGCATGCATGTTCCTCGACGGACTTGTATGCCTCTCTTAATTTTTTACTGTGATATTTGACAGGGGTCGGCATGTCCCCCGTCAGGCTCTCCGGCAGATCGTGGTAAAGTCCCAGCAGTCCGGCGCGTTCGGCATTCAGGCTGCCCCCGAAACGGCGGTTATGCAGCAGCGCGAGCGCGTGGGCAACGGCCGCAACCTCCATGCTGTGCTCGCTGAGGTTTTCGCTGTGCGAGTTACGCATGAGCGACCAGCGGTTGATATATTTCATCCGGGAGATCATCGCGAAAAAATGATACTTTTTCATCTTCATTTAACCAAACCGGCCGAAAAGACCGTCTTAATCGACATATATTTCTTCAACTTCTTCAAACTCGAGTATACTGTCTTTAATACCCGCAAAAAGCTTTTTGTCTTCAGTTAAAACAAGCATCCTTAAAATTACAGATTCCTTTTTTTTGGTCAGGAAGTTCTCGTCTTTTTCGGGATACACAATCTCAATAGACTTTAAACTCGCGCCCCGTTCCTGAATCATATCGCTTATTTTTTTTGATGCCAGTGCCACATCTTTGACAATAACGCTGATATTGCTGCCCTTGTATTTTACAATCATCACTTTTTTCAGCATATATAAGGTAATCATGATAAATATTGTCGCAATAATGGCGCCCTCGTAATATCCGATACCGACTGCAAGACCGATGCAGGAAACCGCCCAAAGACTCGCAGCGGTTGTCAGGCCCCTTACACTGAACCCTTCACGCAATATGGTACCGGCACCCAAAAAGCCGATGCCGCTGATTACCTGGGCGCCGAGCCGGGCTGGATCTAAGTTGGTTAGCCCTTTGTATTCTTCAAAGACGAAGCTTGATGTCAACATGACCAGCGCTGAACCGACGGAAACCAATATATGTGTCCTGAACCCGGCAGGCCGGTGCGAATGTTCCCGCTCAAAACCCACTATGCCGCCGAAAACACCGGCCAGCGCTAGCCTTACAAACGCTTCCAGTGCATAAGCGAATCGGTCATTTTCAACAAACAGCTTGAAAATATCATGTAAATCCATTGTACCATCCTTCCCCGCATTGCCTTGCTTATGTTTGCCATTAATTATATCCGGCATTGTAGCACAAAGTCTCCGTTTATGCAAATGCAAAAACGGTCGGCGCTGTTTCAACCGGCGTTTATTTTATATTATTTTCTTCTTGTACATTATATGCGTGCCCAGCAGGGACACCGCCACGGTAACAAAAATCAGTGTTCCTGCCGGAAACGCGGGGGCAAATACCAGCACGGCAATGCCAAATGCAATCGGCAAAATAGAAATCTTCCAGTGTTTGGCAAAATAACCTGCGCCCAGCGCGCCGAAAAGCGCCGGAATCACCTGCTGAAACGCAGGAGCGAACAGGGACCCCTCTTTGGTCAGCAGCGGCAGCAGGGGAGAAAACAACAAGACCCCCAACGCGATAATGATGGTGGTTGTGATCGCGGAGGCGGCGATGGCGATGGTGGAGATTACCTCACCTTCCTCCGTATTGGCACGGACCTCCGCGTTTTGCATGGCGTTTAATCCGCAGGGCAGCTTAAGATTGCTGATGTTGCCGGTAACAAAACTGAGGTAGGTACCGCCCGCGCCGAGCATAGGGGCATATGTGATCACCTCAATTACTGCCACGGACCAGAATAACGGAATGATCTTCAGCAATCCGTTCAATACGACGGAAGCCTGCGGCCATACATCAAAATAGACACAGATGGCCAGCGGAACACTCAGCATCACAACCAGAGAAGTCAGTGATGAAATTTTGCCCCAGCGGTGCACCTTGTCAAAATAAGTTCTCTCCATATTGCTGTCCATTCTTTCAAACTTTTTGAATTATTCCATTCAGGGGAATTGTGCGCTGTCGGCATGTGATAGCCCTTCGGTCAGCCATTACGACCGAAAAGCACAAAACCATAGGCTGAAATTAATTTCAGCCTTAACCCCTCCATTCAAGGGTAACGAGATTTTGCGGCAGCGTTTGGGATAAAACCGTCGCGGCCCCCATGGCCAGGAACATGCTCAGGGGCATTGCGAACGGTTCCAGCCATTTCAGTTTTGTCTTTTTGCTAAGCCGCTGCAGCACGACCATAAAAAGCATCGCGGATAAAAGCGTGGTGACCGAAAGAAAACCGGCGCCGTCGCCGGCAATATTTTTATCCCCCGCCCCGATAACACTGCGCGCGATAAACGCGGCTATCAAACCGATAAAAGCAGCGGCGGACATCGCATCCGCCCATTTGGCATTTGCGTCTACCGCTTTCCCGACTCTTTTCTGGATTTTTTTTAAAAACAGCGGCAGCAAAATCAGCGGCATCACACTGCCGACTGTCATTACCCAAGCCGCCGCGGCAAACACAGTCTTGTCCTTCACCTCAAAATTCAGCCCGCCCGGAATACCAAACGCTTCCAGCGTGCTGTGGGCTGCTGTTACCTCGTAACCGATGTTGCCGATGATTGAAAGCCTGATCCAGGGCAAAACCAGCCCGAGTGCGCCCGCTATGGTAACAACCGTCACCAAGATTGCCAGTGCGGGCGCAACGGTAAACAGCATGCTTGAAACGACTGTGTTTTTAAGCGTTGCTGTTGAAATACCGAGTTTTTTTCCTTGTCCCCAAGCTTTTTTCATAAAAAAAAGGGACTGCAATACAATGAAGACGGCAATCCCGCTGCCAAGCAGATACATAAATCCGCTTTCTTTGAAATCCATTCGTATGCTCCTTACAGGTGTCGTTACAGGTGAAGTTATCTATGCCCAAACTTTAAGCCATTCTTTTGCAAGTAGCGTGTGTCCGGCTTTTGTGGGGTGTACGCCGTCAACCGCATAATAGCCGGGACTTCTTTTTTCAGCCGCGTCTTTGAAAATTTGGTCAAGGTCTAAAAATTTCGTCCCGTATTCTTTTGCGATGGCTGCGACCGCCTCTTGTTTGAAGCATAAATCCTCCCGCATCAGCGTAATTTTCTCGTTGATGTCCAGTAAGAAAGGATTAAGCAGCACAATTTGAGCAGGTGTGTTTTTAAGCGTCAGCTCAATAATTTTCCTGAGTCTGTCTTTAAATATGTCCGCCGGTGTAATATCATTGTTATCATATCGCCGCCAGGTGTCGTTAACACCAATGAGAATGCTGACATAGTCCGGTTTGAGCAAAATACAGTCACTTTCCCATCTGTTGAGCAGGTCGACAGCCCGGTTGCCGCTGATGCCGCGATTGATCACTTTTATGGTTGATTCGGGATATTCTTTTTTTATCAAAGACCGCACTTTCGACGGATAACCGCTGCCAAGCAACCGGTCGGACACCCTGCTTCTGCCCGCATCTGTTATGCTGTCACCCTGAAAAAGTACCGTTGTGTTGTTTTGCAGCATTGTGTTTCCTCCTGTTGCCGGCGGTTAAGCCCGCGTTAATGATGATAACAATTTTTAGTCTGATATTTCGGCTCCGAAGTGAGATTGATACCAAGTTTTCTGTATGTCTCCTGGTCTGACTGCGCGAGGATGACCGACGCGTGCGCCTCACAGCCGCGCAAATCGTTCAAATTGCTTAAACCTTGCATCGCTGCCTTATTGCCGGCCGCGCTGATGGACAGGGCGATTAAAACCTCGTCCGAATGCAGGCGGGGGTTTCTGTTACCTAAAATCTCGGTTTTCAGCCTTTGAATCGGTTCGATTACGGCCGGGTCGATCAGATGGGTCTTTTTATCGATACCGCCGATGGTTTTGACGGCGTTGAGCAGCGCTGCGGCGGAGGCGCCGAGCAGGTCCGAAGTCTTGCCGGTTATAATTCTGCCGTCCGGCAGTTTGATAGCCACGGCGGGCTGCTCCCCTGTTTGCGCGCTGCGTTCGAGCGCGTATTTGACAACCTCACGGTCATCCGTGCACACACCGGCCTGTTTCATCACCAATTCGATCTTTTCGACAACCTCGTCCGTAAAACGCCCGTTGCGCCGGTCACAGAGAATCGAAAAATACCGGCGGACAATCTCTTCTTTAGACGCTGCCCGGACAACCTCATCGT
>CAYUWQ010000099.1:0-6353 GCA_964448455.1 uncultured Eubacteriales bacterium
TCCCCGGTGAAACAACCACCGCTGCCGCGGCTGTCGAAGCGCCTGTCGGTTCGGACATTGCAAAAGTCGTCGCTTTTTATAACCAATACGGCAACGCAATAAAAGCCTATCAAGGCAAGGTTACTGTTTCGAAAATTGACGGTACTACTTCAAAAGTTAACTACATCAAATTTGCGGCCATCACCAAAGGTATAGCTGAGGATATGTTGCCCAACGATTACAAAGATAAAGGAACAAAAACCTTTGTTAACGGCGTTTCCGGCGACACTAAGCTTAGCTCTTGGTTGCCCCGTGACGACAGCCCGAAACTGAGCGAACTGAGCCCTACCGCTCCGAATGGTGTCAAATCCGCTACCTGCGTCGTGAGTGGTAGCGGCTGGAAAGTTTCGATTGTCATGAATGATGACATGACCAGCGGAGCAACAGCCCTTACAGACAAACCGAAATATGTCTCAAAGTGCATGGACACACTAAGTCTTTCTGCGGAAGATCTCGGCGACTTTGTTCTCAAAAGCGCCACAGTCAACTACACCGGTTGCAAAATTGATGCTGTATTTGACAGTCAGGGTCGCATAACAAAGCTTGACATTCTCACGCCAGCCAATATCAAGGGAGATCTCGCATACAAATCACTCGATCTGCTCAAGGATACAGATGTAACCGGAGATTATAAAGGCAACTATACATTCACATACTAATATTTCCGCTTTCAAGGCCTCCCGCCGTTTGCGGCGGGGGGCTTTTGTTGACAAATGATTATCGGGATAGTACACTTTGCCTTGGGGCATCTTTCCATATAAAGTACCTTAGGATAAATGACGAAAGAGGTTATCGTATGAAAACAAAACCGGTCAAATTTCTCGCGCTGCTGCTGGTTTTTTCCTTTGTGTTCGCTTTCTCCGCGTGCAAGGGAGACGAAACCGTAACAACCACATCCGATACAAACGCGGTAAGTACTACCCGAACCGATGAAACCTCGCAGGAGGAAACCTCGGCAGGGGATACAACCGCACCCGGCGAAACAACCACGGAAGTCTCCACCGCACCGGGCGAAACCACCGCGGTGCCCGCGGGCATTACCGCGCCGGTCGGCGGCAGCATCGCAGACATTGTCGCGTTTTACAACCAATACGGCAACGCGACTAAAGAGTACAAAGGTAAAATCACGGTGAATAGGAAAATGGGTACCGAAACCGAAATAACGAAATTTCTTCCTCTTGTAAAAGGCGTTCTTCAGGGCGTTCTGGACAGGCAGCTCAAGGACAAGGACGAAACCAAAACCTTTATCAACGGTAAGAATCCGGACAATAGCAACGACACACTGGAAAAATTTCTGCCCCGCAGCGGCGGACAAAAAATGAGTATCTTGACACCCGCCGGTGTAAAGTTCGCTTCTTGTGTGAAAGACGGTAACGGCTGGAAAGTGAACATTACGCTGAAAAAGGAAGTCATGAACGGCATCGACGCCATCCCTCCGCACCACTCCAGCGTGATGGACCCGCTGGAAATTGACAACGAAAGTATGGACCCCTTCACCCTGGGTGAAGGTCAGGTGGTTTATGGTCAGACCGTTGAGCCAAATAACGGCGGTACCATTACGGCTAAAGTCAACCCGAATGGATACCTGGATTATTTGAAGCTGGACGCGCCGCTTCAAATATCCGGTAAACTCGGTTATAAAGGCAACCTTAATATCGATACCGTGATCGACGGCAGATTTTGGGGTGACATGACCTTTACCTATTATTCATAACCGCAGCCGAAAACGCAAACCCCGCCCTTATTAAGGCGGGGTTTTTGATTAATTTCTGCCGGAATGTTGTTAAATACCCGGCGTTTTGTTATAATTTATTATGTGATACAGTGCGCACGGCTCTGCCGGAAGCACTTACCGGAAGGAGAACACCTGTCATGAAAAACCTGTTTGCCAAGCTCTTGCTGAGCATCGCTGTGCTCGCGGCCGTTTTCAGCCTTTCCGCCTGCGGCGGCAACGGGGAAAATGAGACAACCGCCGGCACCACGGCCGCCGAAACCACTGCGGTTGAAACGGCCACCGTACCCGATTCCGCATCGGAAACCGCCGTCGGGACAACCGAAACAACCACGAGTGCAGCCGAAACGACAACCATACCCGCAACTCAACCGCCGGGGGAAACACCGGATGAACAGCCCGTGCCCCTTGCCGTCGGTCAAACGGCTGTTGTCAACAGTTCCGCGACGCGTTTCGGCACCAAAAGCGGCGGCGTTTGGATGGCGAAATTTATGCCCGGTTACAGTTTCACGGTCTACCAAATCGACGGTGACCAGGTGCTTATCGGGATCGATGGCGTCTATACAGGCTGGGTAAACAAAACGGATATAAAAGGCGCCGGAGATGGCACCGTCACACCGCCGGACCCCGACACTGAGCCGACCGCCCCCCCCGTCACGCAGCCCGGCACAACAAGCCCCGCGACCACCGCGCCGGCAACCACCAAACCCGCAACCACAACGCCCCCGACCACCAAACCGGCCGATACGGTAAATGCGCCTGTAGGCGGGTCCGTCGCGCAAATCGTCAACTTTTATAACAAACACGCCAATGCGCTTAAATCGTTCACGGGCAAGGTAACCGTCACCAAAGCAGACGGCACCGTTACCGTAATCAATTCCATCAGCGGCGGTAATGTGGTTAGGAACCTCGCGCAGGATATGCTCCCGAATGACTATAAAGCCAAACCGACGCTGACCTTTGTAAACGGCGTCAGCGGCGGCACGACACTCGCCAAACATCTGCCCCGCGGAGATCAGGCAAAAATGAGCGTCCTTGAGCCTGCTGGTGTCAGTTCGGCAAGCTGTATCAAGAGCGGCAGCGGCTGGAAGGTCACCATCGCCCTGAAAAGGGAAACTGTCAACTCCCTGAGCGGCGTGCCGAAGTACACCGCGCAGTGCATGGACACCTTGGGGTTAACGGCTGACGATTTAAAGCCCTTTACCCTCCAATCCGCCCAGGTTGATTATATCAACTGCGCCATTGAAGCTGTGTTGGATGCCCAAGGCCGGATCACCAAGCTGGATATTACCACCCCGGCGCAAATAACCGGCAAGCTGAAATACGGCTTAATCGGCATCAACGCCGATGTAACCGGCACCTATAAAGGCAACTACACCTTTACCTATTGAAACCCTTTGCCCGACCAAAAAATCCCCGCCCTGTTTGGAGCGGGGATTTTTTTATCTTATACTGATTCACGATTAAAAAACCTTAAAAAATCAAGCAAAAGCTTTGACATATGCGGTTTTGCACGAATTTTTTAGTTTGGTTTTCATGAGTGATTAAGTATAAGTTTTTTACCTGAGCCGGAAAGTTTTTACCTCAAACGGTCTGATGTTGAAGACAAATGCGCCGCCTTCAACCTCAATTTCTGCTTCGTTCTCTTCCATGAGGTTGCACTCCGTCACCCGTTCAAACGGCAAGGCGCATTCGATTTTTACTTTGCCTCTGCGCTGTTCGGCCTCATAAACCCGCAGGATAATACCGTCGCCGTCCTGCGCGGTTTTGACCGCGTCCACAATAATATTGGCGCTGTCACAATTCAAAAAGCTCTTATCGCCGGGCAGCGGTCCGCTCTGGTTCTCCGCCGGGAACGCTTCAAGCGGCACATTGAGTTCAAAGGCTTTATGCACCGTACCGCCATCCTGCCAGCCGTTTTTGTGCGGATACAGGCTGTAAACAAAGGTGTTGGTGCCATGGTCGCCCGTGCGGTCCGGGCAGGTGGGCGCGCGCATTAAGGAGATGCGAATGGTGTTGTCCTTAATATCGTAGCCGTACTTGCAGTCGTTAAGCACACTCACGCCGTAGCCGCCCTCGGACAAATCCGCCCATTTGTGCGCGCACTGTTCAAAGCGCGCGAGGTCAAAAGAATTGCTCCAGTGATTCGGGCGTATAATCGCGCCGTGCGCCGTTTCAAACGCCGCCTGCGTGCTCAGGATATCCACTTCAAACGCGGCTTTGAGCAGTTTGTCACTCTCATACCACTCCACGGTTGTTTCAAAATTCAGACAGTCGGCGCCGGTATACAAAATAACATCTTGCGTGACGGTCGACTTGTTGAATTTGCGGACAATCCGGATAATGCCCCGGAGTTCATTGGCTTCAACCACTTCGATGCTCTGCGCGTCAACCAGTTCCCAATATTTCTTTTGGTAATTCAGTTCCAGGTTCCACGCGGTTTCGTGCACGCATTTGTCCTGGAATACGGTGAGCAGATTGCCGCGGCCGCTGATGACCTCCCTGCCGTTTTTTTTGTCGAAGACGGAAGTCAGGATGCCGTTTTCGTCAAACGACGCTTTCAGGCTTTCGTTTTCCAGCAGCTGCGGGGTTGCCGTAACACGGGGTAAAGCGGCATTACGCCGGCCGAGTTTAAAAACCTTATAACCCATCGCCGGCACATCCTGCGCGATAAAACGCAGCACGGTAACGCCGTCCTTTTGAATATATTGCCCCGGCAGCTGCCTGCCGGCGGACCAGACCGCCAAGTCCCCCTGCGCCGCGTCGATGTTGATTTCCGCCGGGGCGGTTACGGTATGCCCGAGCAGATTCCAAACAATCACCCCGCTGCCCGCCATGGCAATCTGCGCGTTGAGCGCAGCCAAAGCAGCATCTTTTACCACTTCACCCAGGTCGTTCATCCGGTTGTAGTCTCCGCGGCAGTCCTCATGCGCCTCATGGATAGAAGTGCCGGGCAGCGTGTCGTGGAACTGGTTTTTCAGCAGGAGTTTCCAGGCTTCTTCCAGCGCTGATTTGTTATACAAGTGCCCGGCCGAACCGGCAAAAACGGATGCCATTTCAGCACGCGCGAGGAGAATTTCACCCTTGCGGTTGTTCCTTTTCACAAAAGCCTGGCTTGTGTAAGTGCCCCGGTGGTTTTCATAATACATTTCGTTATTAAATACCGGCAGGCGGTCCCATGCCTCGGCGGATTTTGCGAAGAACTCGCTGACATGACCGATTCTGCTCGCGGGGAGGCCGGGGAAGTTTTGCAGCCGGCTGCCGCGCTCCACCATCGCGTAGGTACAACCGCCGCCGCCGTCGCCGTAGCCGAACATGCCCATGGCGGTATCGGCCACATCCTTTTGATCGTTTTCCTTCGCCGCGCGCACGAGGTCTTGCGGTGAATATTCCCCGCCGTAGCCCACTCTTTGCATGTGCGCCAATATTTCGGACCCGTCGTTGCCCTTCCAACGGAAAATCGTATGCGGGAAACGGTTCGTGTCCTGCCCGCCGAGCTTGGCGGTGATAAAATTCTTCATCCCGCTGCGCCGGATTATCTGCGGCAGCGCCCAGGAAAAACCGAAGCAGTCCGGCAGCCAATAGGTGTCCGACACCACGCCGAACTCTTTTTGGAAAAATTCCCGGCCGTACAGCAGCTGACGGATAAGCGCCTCGCCGGAGGCGATGTTGGTGTCCGCCTCCACCCAGACATTCCCCACAATATCCCACTGCCCGTTTTTGACCTTTTCCTTGATCCGCTCATACAATTCCGGGTAGAGTTTTTTGGTCATGTCATACAAAATCGCCTGGCTCTGCGCGAAGATAAAGCCCGGGTATTTGTCCATGAGCGCCAGGTTGTTTGAAAAAGTACGCGCGGCTTTGCGCTCACTTTCCTGCACCCGCCACAGCCACGCGATGTCGATGTGGCTGTGCCCGGTCATAATCACTTCGCTTTGCGGCAGGTATTTTATTTTCTCCAGCCCGGCGCGCAGCACATCCGCGGCATTTTTAATGGATGCCCGCACACGCGCGTCCTCAAAATCAAAATCGACCGTGTGCAGGGACTCATCCAGCGCTTCATATACGCGGGCTTTGATGTATTCATCCCCGATGAGTTCCAGCGCTTCCCACACGATATTCACATCAAAATCATACGCTTCGCAAACCGGGTCCACGGCTACGAGGCGCGCGGTGTGCATCGTGTAGTTTGTGGACTTCGCGCCGTCCATCGCCGCGTTGCAAAACCCGCCCGCGTCAACGGCGTATTCCAGCTCAATATCAAAGGTTTCGCCCGCCGCCGGCGCGTCAAAAAATATCCGGTCGCGGCTCACCCAGCCGGACCCTCTGCCGGAACTCACCGCCCCGGCGATTTTGCCGTTGACCTTTACAAGCGCCTCGCCGCCGAAATCGATTTCCAGGTACAGTTTCCGCCCCGCGAGCGAGGGGGGAATTGTAACCTTCGCGTTAAACCAGCGGGCGCAGTCATAACACGCTTCCCAGCTGTCCCCGATGCTCAGCGTGCCTTGCGTGTCATAATCCTGTTCATAATCTCCGTTGCCCAGGTACATGCCTGTGCGGGTTTGCCAAAGGGGGATGTCCA
>CAYUWQ010000100.1:0-6299 GCA_964448455.1 uncultured Eubacteriales bacterium
AAAAGAACTTCCGTGCCGCGCTCAACTGGCACGATTACCTGAAAGATTGGCTGGGCTTCGGGCTTGTTGTGAACGACGGCAAGTCCGGCACGGGGCTGACGCGCACTTACGGCGGCAATGAAAGCATTTACACACGCATGGACAACTGGGACATTGAAACGGATTACATTTTGGTGATGGCATCGCTTAATGACGGCGGCGGGAACAACACCGCGCTGCCTTTGGGGCAGCTGAGCGACAGCGGGATTGGCACCTCGCACTTTGCGGACTGCAAAGCGGTCATTGAAAAGCTGCTGGCGAAATACCCGAACAAGCCCGTCGGCTTTATCACCGCGCCGCCAAGGGGCTCCGTGCAGGAACGGGGAACTACCCATGGCGTTGACGGCTGGTACCACCCGTGGTGTGAGGCGCTCAAAACCGTCTGCGCGCATTACTCGCTCCCGGCCCTTGATATTTACCACAACAGCGGCCTGCGGCCGTGGATAGCGGCGAACAACGCGCAGTATTTTTCCTGCGCCGCCAGCCCGCAGGGCGACGGTGTGCACCCGAACGCGGCGGGGCAGGAGATTTTGGCGTACAGGATAGCGGGGTTTGTCGCAGCGGCGCTGTAGCGCCGGTGAGCAATGGGTTAGTAATAGGTGAGCAATAGGTGAGCAATGGGTTAGCAATAGGTGAACAATGGGTTAGCAATAGGTGAGCAATGGGTTAGCAATGGGTCAGCAATGGGTTAGCAATGGGTTAGCAATGGGTTAGCAGTTGTTTAACAATTGTTCAACAACTGCTCAGCAACCGTTCAGCTATCGCTCAGCCATTGCTTAGCAATTCTCAACAATAAATTTAAAGGAGTCAATCATTTGACCAAAACAATCTTCATTGACGCCGGGCACGGCGGCACAGACCCCGGCGCGGTGGCCGGCAAGTTCATTGAAAGCGAAATCAACCTGAAAGCCGCGCTTGCGGCAAGGGACTGTTTGGCCGCGTACGACTGCAAGGTGATGTTGAGCCGAACAGGCAACACGAACACCAAAGTTGCCGACACCACGGCAAAGGCGAAGCAGGCCGGCGCGGCAGCGGCCGTTGCCATCCACCACAATGCCGGCGGCGGCGACGGGTGCGAGGCGTTTTATTGGCATACGGATTTCCGCGCGAAGGAGCTCGCGGCCGAAATTATCAATCAGTTCAAACTCCTCGCGCAGAACAGCCGCGGGGTCAAGGCGAGCAGCGAAAAAGCTTACAACTTCGGGGTATGCCGCATCAACGCGAAAAACGGCATCCCGGCGGTGCTCGGCGAGTTCGCGTTTTTGGATAACGCAACAGACCGGCAGGCGGTTGACAGCGATGAAAAAATCAAAGCCGAGGGCGAGGCGTACGCCAAGGCGCTTGTCAACTTCCTCGGGCTCGAACTGAAGAAACCACCGGCCGCAAGCGTCACGGCGGGGCAAAAAGTCCAGCTGACTGATGCGAACCTGTACATTTCCGCCTCCGCGCGTATCCCCGCGCGCAAAATAACGGGTGACTACTGGCTGTATGACGGCAAGGCGCTTTTGAACCGTTACCGCATAACCAACACCGCCGCGAATGCGGGCAAGCTGCCGCTGGCCAAGTATGTGACGGGGTGGATTGATGCGGGAGATGTTGGCAGAGCGATGGGTTAATAATAAGGTGAGCGATGGGTTAGCGATGGGTTAACAATGGGTGAGCGATCGTTTTACTACTTCTCAGCCACTTCTCAGCCATTACTCAGCTATTGCTCAGCCACCGCTCAGCTATTGCTCAGCAACTGCTCAACAACCGCTCAACAATCGTTTAATTGAAAGGATGAACAAATGAACATTTCAGCTTTTTTACTCGAACAAGGCCTTATCCTCATCCCCGTGCTGTACATCATCGGTATGATGCTCAAGGGGTCGCAGTGGATACCGGACAAGTACATACCCTTGATTCTATTGCCCGCGGGCATTGCGGGGAGCCTTGGACTGATGGGCTTCTCGTTTGCCTCGGCCGTGCAGGGGGTGCTGATTACCGGCGCCTGCGTGTACGGCAACCAAATCGGCAAACAACTGGAAAAGCAGGAATAGAAATCCCCATTGACGCGAAAAAACACCCGAAAGGGTGTTTTTTTGTTGCCTTTTTGTATGGTCTGTGAGCGGTCTAATCTTTCCCAACGCCCGCTTGCAGCAGCGCTTCGGCGACGGGCAAATCAACCGGATAGGTGATTTTGATATTGTACACCTCACCGCGGACAATGCGCACCGGTTCCCCTTTGAGCGTGTAAACCATGCAGGCATCCGTCAGCTTTGCCTGTTCTTCCCCGGCCAACGCCGCGAGCAGTTCTTTGAGCCTTTTGGCTTTGAAGGACTGCGGGGTTTGCGTTTGGTACATGCGCGCCCGCTCGGGGATAAAGGTCACCGTCTCTGCGTCGCCGCTTTCCGCAATGGTGTCGCAGGCCGGGATATAGGTGCCGCAGGCGCCGTACTGTTTTGCCGCGGCGATATTTTCGTCAATCATCCGCTGTGTGACAAACGGGCGCACCGCATCGTGGGTGACAATCACCGTTTCATCATCCAGCCCGAACTGCGTTTGAATATAGTCCAGCGCGCGGACAAGGGTGCCGTTGCGGTCCTGCCCGCCGGGCAGTACGGCCATTCTGCCGGTTTGCCCGAAGTGTTCCGCCAGCAGGGCGCGGGTGGCGTCTACCCATTGCGCGGGGCAAAGTATCAGTACCTTTTCAAGCGCCGGGTTGGCAAAAAACTTCGCGGCGGTGTGCGCAATGACCGGTTTGCCGCCCAAGGGCAGATACTGCTTGGGCGTTTCGCCGCAGTTCATTCTGCTGCCGGAGCCGCCGGCAAATATGGCGCCGATTACCATACAGTCCCCTCCCTTACAGCCTTTTCATGGTGGGGAAGAGCAAAACATCGCGGATGGAATGGCTGTCCGTTAGCAGCATGGTCAGGCGGTCAATGCCGATGCCGATGCCGCCGGTGGGGGGCATGCCGTATTCCAGCGCGGTTAAAAAGTCTTCATCGGTGGTATTGGCTTCATCGTCACCCGCAGCGGCGAGCGCTTCCTGCGCCTCAAAACGGCCGCGTTGGTCGATGGGGTCGTTGAGCTCCGAAAAAGCGTTGGCAAGCTCTCTGCCGGTGATGAACAGTTCAAAACGCTCGGTATAATCCGGGTTGGCGGGCTTGCGCTTGGCCAGGGGCGAAATTTCGACCGGATGGTCCAGGATGAATACGGGCTGGACCAAATGCTCTTCCGCGTATTCTTCAAAAAACAGGTTGAGCAAATCGCCTTTTTTGTGCCTGGCTTCAAACTCAATATGCCGCTCTTTCGCGAGCGCCCGCGCGGCGGATAAATCCAGCGTGTCAAAATCAACGCCGGCATATTTTTTAACGGCTTCCACCATCGTCAGGCGCTCAAACGGCTTGGAAAAATCGATTTCCACCCCGTCATAGCTGATAACAGGCGTGCCGAGCACTTTGACGGCGACGGTGCGGATGAGGTCTTCCACCAAATCCATCATGCCGTTGTAATCGGTATAAGCCTGGTAGAGTTCCAGCAGTGTGAACTCCGGGTTATGGCGGACGGAAAGCCCTTCGTTGCGGAACACGCGGCCGATTTCGTACACGCGCTCGAGCCCGCCGACAATCAGGCGTTTGTGATACAGTTCGAGCGATATACGCAAAAACAAGTCCTCATCCAGAGAATTGTGGTGTGTGGTGAACGGCCTTGCCGCGGCGCCGCCGGCGTTCGGGACGAGAATCGGTGTTTCCACTTCGATAAAGTTCTGTTCGTCAAGCCGGTTGCGGATTTCGCGGATGATCAGGGAACGCTTGATAAAATTCTGCTTGACTTCGGGGTTGATGATTAAATCGATATAGCGCTGGCGGTAGCGGGTGTCCGTATCCTTTAATCCGTGGAATTTTTCCGGCAGGGGCAGAAGCGATTTGGTCAAAAGCCTGATCCCTTTCGCGTGGACGGAAATTTCACCCCGGCGGGTGCGGAAGACAAAACCCTTGACCTCCACAATATCCCCGATATCCCATTTTTTGAACTCGGCAAAGCAGTCTTCGCCGATATCGTCAATTTTTACATACACCTGCATCCGGCCTGTACGGTCGTGGATGTCGATAAAATTCGCCTTGCCCATGTCGCGCCGGGTCATGATGCGCCCGCAGATGGAAACATCCGTGTTTTCCATCGCCTCAAAATTTTCAATAATCTCGGCGGCGGCGGCGGTCTGTTCCGCAGTCGTGATGATATACGGGTCTTTGCCCGCGGCTTTGAGTGCATCTAACTTTTCAATACGGATTTGGCGCAGGGCATTCGTGTCCTGTACTTCTTCGATTTCTTCCGGGTTCACCGGGGTGGCGGTATCGTCGGACATAATTGTCAATCCTTTCCTAATAAAGAAAAAAGGCGGCGGGCTTTGCCCGTCGCCCGTTGTTCACTTGGTTATCTTGAGTATCTTGAACGCCAGCAGCTTGCCGCTTGGCACCTCAACACTGACCGTATCGCCCTTTTTGTGCCCGAGCAGCGCTTTGCCGATGGGTGACTGGTCGGAAATGATGCCGTTGTCCGGGTCCGACTCGGTCGAGCCGAGGATGGTGTATTCCACATTCTTGCCCAAATCAACATCAAGCAGTTTAACCTTGGAGCCGGCATGTACCGCTTCGGTGCTGATCTTGCTTTCGTCAATGATGACGGCATTCTGCAGTTCTTGCTGGATTCTGTCAATGCGAGCTTCCATTTTGGCCTGCTCGTTCATTGCCTCGTTATATTCCGCATTTTCGGAAAGGTCGCCGAAAGAACGGGCAACAGCAATTCGTTCCGCAATTTCGTCCCTGCCGATGGTTAATAAATATTCAAGTTCTTCTTCAAGCTTCCTTTTGCCTTCTTGGGTTATTGTGCTTTCTTGCATAGCGCCCGACCATCCTTCTTTCTGCTTGGTTTAAATAATACCGTTATTATATATATACCGATTGTTTCTGTCAAGTATAACATTATTTACGGATAATTGTTGCAAACCGTTAGCTTTAACCGGTTTCAGTCCATGATGAGTTTGGCGATTTCGTCCGATTTCATCTCGCGGCACTCACCTTCCCGGAGCGTTTCATCCAGTGCCAGGTCGCCGATTTTTGTGCGTTTGAGCGCGAGTACCTCATTGCCGATTGCCGCGAACATCCGTTTAATCTGGTGATACTTGCCTTCACGGATTTTCACCTTGACAAGCGGCTGCTCTTCATCCGACAGCACCTCGATAACGGCGGGCAGGCACTGCGTACCGTCACAAAGGGTGATGCCGTCCGCAAGCCGTTCGCAGGAGCCGGGCTGCAGGGGTTCCCGCAGGCGCGCCTCGTATGTTTTAAAAACATGGTTTTTGGGGCTGAGAATGCGGTGCGCGAAATCGCCGTCGTCGGTGATGAGCATAAAACCGGTGGTGTCCTTGTCCAGCCGGCCGGTGGGGAAAAGCCCGCGCCGGTACAGGGACGCCGGCAGGAGGTCCAATACCGTTTTTGAACGGGCGTCTTTGGCAGCGCTGAGTATGCCGGCCGGTTTGTTGAGCATGATGTAGACAAACCGTTTGACTTTAAAAGGTTTGTCAAACAGGCAAAGTTTGTCCCTTTCCGTGTCAATGGCGGCATCGGGGGATGTCACCACATCGCCGTTGACGCTCACACCCCCGTCTTTGATGAGGTTGCGGGCGTCCTTGCGTGAAAAGGTGCTTTGCGACGCGATTATTTTGTCAAGGCGTTCAATGGCCATTTATTCCCCCCCTAACTGTGAATGAACGGGCGGGCACCGCGTGTGCCCGCCCAACACATCCATTAATAATCTGTTTTACTGCAGTTTTGCCATGTATTTGATGGTCCTGACCATTTGGCTTGTATAGGAGTTTTCATTGTCATACCAGGCAACAACCTTGACGAGCGTTTTGCCGCCTTCAAGCGCGGTGACCTTGGTCTGCGTCGCGTCAAACAGGGAGCCGACTGTCAGCCCGATAACATCGGAGGAAACAATCTCGTCTTCCGTATAGCCGTAGGAAGCGGAAGCGGCTGCTTTCATCGCGGCGTTGATGTCCGCTTTTGAAACGGTGCCTTCAACAATGGCGACAAGCTCTGTTACAGAACCGGCCGCGACGGGCACACGCTGGGCGGAACCGTCCAATTTACCGGCAAGTTCCGGAATAACCAGACCGATCGCTTTCGCGGCACCGGTGGAGTTGGGGACGATATTGACAGCGGCTGCGCGGGCGCGGCGGAGGTCGCCTTTTCTGTGCGGACCGTCGAGCACCATTT
>CAYUWQ010000101.1:0-6240 GCA_964448455.1 uncultured Eubacteriales bacterium
CACAACATAACAAATGGCAGCGTTAGCGTTGGCACCGCATCAACAACAACCAGTCCAGCTACTTCGGCACCCGCAACAACCAAACCGGCATCAACAGTGCCTACAACAGCCAAACCGGCTACATCTGCACCTGCAACAACCAAACCTGCATTTACGGCCGCAACAACAACATCCTTAACATCGCCTGGTGCGGAAACCACTGTTGTTTCTACAAGTGCCGGACAAACGACAGCCGCACCCGTCCCTGTTCCTATTGAAGAGATTAAAGAAGTTCTTGGTCCGGATGCCGAAAATTGGGATAACGATTTCGCAACTTTAAACGAAGAACAAAAAGTTAAAATTATAGAGCACTTTGCAGACCAAGGAAAACCTGTCGAGATTACACCGGATGGTGTGTACTATATTGAAACAACCGTACCGGAAACAACAATCGCTGAAACCACTAACCCCGAGGACAATGACAGCGGCAGCCGGCTAACTTCAAACACGAAAAAAATCATCGTCATTTTTCTGATTGCCTTTATTCTTGCGGTTTCTTGTATTGTCGCTTATGTGTGTCGTAAAAAGAAAGCAGCATAATTGTCGTGCTTTCAATCGTGCTGTTTTGCCAAATAAAAACAGTAGACAAAAAGGAACTTTTGAATTATTATATTCATTAGTATCCGGTCAAGTATTTTCGCTCTGGGAGGACGCGTAATGAAAAAAATCATAGGCTTGCTGGCGGGGGCAGCCGTTATCGCGGCAGCGGTGTTCATCTTTTTAACGGTCATCAACAATCCGGAAAAAAAGATTGTTGGCAAATGGATGGGCACAAGCAGCGGTTACGGATTTGTATTTTATGAGGATGGTACAGTTAATTTTCCGGTTGAATTTTTTGATGTAGGGTTTGAAGCTGACATCAACGGAAAGTATTCAATTGACAAAAAAGATGAAGAGGCTACCTTTACTTTTACGCTTTTCTCCGTTGAGTACAGCAAAACATATGATTTTATCATCAAGGGTGACACACTGACACTGACAAACGACAAAGGGAAAGCATCCGTTTTCACGAGACAGGAAGAAACGCAATAGAATCAATATAAAAGAAACAGCCCCGCAAAATCTCATTTAAGATTTTGCGGGGCTGAAAGCTTGTGATCAGTATGCTGCTGACTGGCTTTGTAAATCAATCAGCGTCTTGATGATTTTCAATGCTGCAGTCTCTGCGTCTGTGATGTTTTTGGCCTTTTTTGTTATTTTATATTGATCGCTATCCATTAACCCGTTCAGGAAGTTTTCGTTATCTTCAGCCGCCTTGTCGGTGCGAATATCCTTAAGGTACTGGAAGTTGGCTGGGTCGTTGTTCACCATGTACATCACATGGAAACCGTAGGTGGTTTTTACAATCCCGGTGTCTCCCGGCTTTTTGGCAGGGTCAAAGCACCACTCTTCAAAAGGTGCAACCATGTTGCCGACGGCGACATCTTCATACAAACCGCCTTTGTCTTTGGAACCGGTATCCGTGGACATCGTTTTCGCAAGCTCCGCAAAACTGTCCTCGGTTTTCGCGCCGTCCTGCCAGGTCTTGTAAACGCTGTCGGCTTTATTCTGCGCTGCCGCAATTTCTTCGACGGTAGCTTCTTCCTGACTCTGCGGGTCTTCTTTGAATGAAAGTAAAATGTGACGGACATCGACGGTAATGGGGGCATATTGCGCCGTTTTCATCCAAACGGCAAAAGTCTTGCCGGTGTCATTTTGGAAAACGCTCTTGTCGCCGGCCTTACGGCCGTCGGCAAATGCCCATTCTGCGGCGTCTTTGGTCGATGCGGATTCGACGGCGGATTTCGTCTTATTAAAAGTGGCTGTAGCTGTGTCGGCATCATAACTTTCGCCCTCAGCCGGCACTTTGCTGTCCTCTGCGGCTGTAATGAAAGTGGCGTCGTCTGTAACCTTGGCAAGCATTGCTTCCGCTTTTTCTTTTGTTTTTTCGTTTTCTTCCTTTTGCCTGGCCGCAAGAGCGTCTGCGCTCTCACCGTCTTTTGCTTTCAATGTCTCCGGTGTAAAGGAGAAAATGCGCAGGCTGACAACGTCGTAACTGTCTTTATCCGCCTCATAAACCTCTTTGACTTTTTCATCTGTCCAGGCCGCTTCGAACTCTTTATTTTTATCTTCGCTGAATCTTGAAACGATGGTTTCCTTTTCAAGCTGATCCCTTAAGAATCTTTCGTTAACGCCCTTCCCGTAAAACTCACGCAGATAAGCGTTGATGGAAAGGCTCTGCTTGGCTGCGGTTGTGCGTATTTGTTCAATCTGATCATTAAGTGTTTTCTCTTCATCCGGGGTCAGTGAATATTTTCCCTTGTCCGCTGCAATCGCTTCTTTGTAAAGTGCTTCATACTGCTGTGCCCTGTCAACAGCAGTGTCGGAAAGATACTTAGCCCAGGTAATGGTTTCACCCGCTTCATTGGGTTGCGGATAATTCTGTTCGTCCGGGGATTTGGTTGTGTCAAAGCCCATAACATCCTGCCCGTATTGCTGCTGATATTGCTTTGACTGGTTCACCGTGTAGTTGTACATCAAAACATAATAGTAATTAAAGTCCCTCGCGCTGATTTTTTCACTGCCGACCGTCATTACAGGGGTCATAATTTGTATCGCGCCTGTTAAGCCGAGCACGTTCCAGCCGATTAAGGATACCAAAGCAATCACCAGGGCGATCGAAATCACTTTTTGAATTGCTTTTTGAATCTTCAAACTCTTTTCGGACTTGCTGGCGGTCTTTTTGGCCGCTTTCGCAAGCCTCGCTTTTCGTTCTTCCCGGTATTGGTCCGCTTTGCTTTTGCCGTTGTCGTTTTTAGCCATTTGTTTATTCATCCTTTACTGTAAAATTAACTGCCGTTTTTGCCTTATGGCATAACGGTAATATATTAAACTATTTCTTGCTATAATACAAGCACGATTTTACATTATTCCGGATCGTAAAATAAGTTTACATTTTGTACAACTTGAGGTCAAATTTAATGCTGTGTAATCTTGCGGGGGAAGTCGTCCGCAAACCATACATCTTCAATTTCAAACACACGGCCTTGCAGATAATCAAGGCAGCCGGTGTCGCTTTTAAAATCAAATATGAGTTTAAACGAGCATAAAAACTGTTTTTTATACCCGGGTAAACTGTCTTTTGGTGTTTTGCCGTATTTGCCGTCGCCTAACAGCGGGTGCCCGATGAACGCGAAATGCGCCCGAATCTGGTGTGTGCGCCCTGTTAACAGTTCGACTTCCAGCAGGCTCAGTCCGCCGGCGGAGGCAATCACCCTGTATTTGGTTTTTATTTCCTTGCTGCCCTGCTTTTGAACGGCAAACACTTTTACCTTGTTGCTTGCCTCATCTTTGCTCAGCCAACCTTCCAGCAAACCGCTGTTCTGAGCCGGCTTGCCGTGAATCACGCAGAGGTAGAACTTCCTGATTTCGCGCTGTTTCATTTTATCATTGAGTATTCTCAGCGTTTCCGCGTTTTTGGCGGCAATCACAAGCCCGGCGGTGTTGCGGTCAATCCGGTTGACAAGCGCCGGTGTGAAAGAGTTTTCGTCCGCGGGGTCATAACTGCCGTTTTCGTACAAATACCGGAGAACTCTTGTAATGAGCGTATCGTTGTATTCGTTTTTGTCCGGATGCGCCAGCAGACCGGCTGTTTTATTAAGCAACAGGATGTTCTCATCCTCATAAACAATATCCAGCTTGGATGAGGCAGTCATGAAGTCATACCGGTTGTCAACCGGGGCGAAAAACTCATCGCCGATATACATTTCCACCAAATCACCAGGCAGCAGCTTCAAAGCAATACCGGCTTTTTTGCCGTTCACCTTAATTCTTTTTGTCCGGATATACCGATACATCAGCGCGGCAGGAAGGGCGGGGACGCTTTTGGCAATATACTTATCCAGCCGCTGACCCGCGTCGTTTTTATTGACGATAAAACTCTTCAAAAAATTCCTTCTTTCATAGCTTAAAAACCAAAGAGCTTAATTTCTTATAATTAGTGGAAGAATACCGGTGCCGTTTTACGGCAGGAAGGGCAGAGCCCGACAGGGATTCTTAGAATGCTTAAAAATCAAAGGATTTTTAAGCTATTATAACATATCAAACCGCACTTTTCAAAACAATCAATATAGTGTATACTGTATTGAAATATATGATATACGGAGGATTCATTATGCTCAGCGAACAAAGGATTACGGATATACTAAAAGAAGCGGGTGTTTTGCTGGAAGGACATTTCCTGCTCACATCCGGCAGGCATAGCAACAAGTATCTGCAATGCGCCAGAATTTTCAGAAACACCAAATACAGCGAGGAACTTTGCTCCGCTCTTGCGGAACTATATGCAAATGAAAAGGTACAGCTTGTCATCGGCCCGGCTATGGGCGCGGTTCAAATGGCGTATGAAGTCAGCCGCCATACAGGGACCGAAAACTTTTTTACCGAAAGGGACGAAAACGGCGCCATGACGCTTCGGCGCGGCTTTGTTATTGAACCCGGTCAAAGGGTGCTGGTTGTCGAAGATGTCGTAACCACCGGCGGTTCAGTCAAAGAGGTCATTGATCTCATTCAAAACGCGGGCGGCATCGTCGCGGGTGTCGGGTCTATTGTGGACCGCACCGGCGGTAAAATCGACTTCGGCGTACCGTTCAAAGCTGTTTATTCGGCGGATGTTACATCCTGGGAAGCGGATGATTGTCCTCTGTGCAAAGCCGGTATACACGAACTTGTCAAACCCGGCAGCCGTAAAAAATAATTGTTTGGCAACACGGAGGGTGTAATGGACAAGTTCGTATTACATGCGCAGTTTGAACCCACCGGCGACCAACCGCAGGCTATTGAGGCGCTTGTGGAAGGCTTGAACACCGGCGCGATGGAACAAACACTCCTGGGTGTTACCGGTTCCGGCAAAACTTTCACCATGGCCAATGTATTGGCGAGGGTCAACAGACCCGCGCTTGTCTTGGCGCACAACAAAACGCTCGCGGCGCAGCTTTGCAGCGAGTTCAGAGAGTTTTTCCCGGATAACGCTGTTGAATATTTTGTCAGTTATTATGATTATTATCAGCCGGAAGCCTATATACCGACAACCGATACCTACATTGAAAAAGATTCCGCAATTAATGATGAAATTGACAAACTGCGCCATTCGGCCACTTCCGCCCTTTCGGAGCGCAGGGATGTCATCATCGTCGCGAGCGTATCTTGCATTTATAGCCTGGGTAATCCGATTGACTACCGCAGTATGGTGATTTCCTTGCGGCCGGGTATGCATAAAAAACGGGACGATTTAATCAGTAAACTCATTGAAATTCAGTATGAGCGCAACGATATCAGTTTTACCCGCAACAAATTCAGGGTTCGCGGCGATGTGGTGGAGATTTTTCCGGTATATTCCAATGAAAACGCAGTCAGAATTGAGTTCTTCGGCGATGAAATAGAGCGCATCAGCGAAATTCATGCCTTGACGGGCGATATCAAGGGTGTTTTGTCCCATGTGGCGGTATACCCCGCATCCCACTATGTGATTTCATCCGAAAAGCTGGAATCCTCTGTTGAGCTGCTGCGGCAGGAAATGCTGGAAAGGGTGGACTATTTTGAAAGCACGGGCAAGCTGCTCGAAGCCCAGCGAATCCGCCAGCGTACCGAATATGACATCGAAATGCTCCGGGAAACGGGCTTTTGCAAGGGGATTGAGAACTATTCCCGCGTGATGTCCGGCAGACCGCCGGGCTCCGCGCCGTTTACCCTGCTCAACTATTTTCCGGACGATTTTGTACTTTTTGTGGACGAATCCCATGTAAGTATCCCGCAAGTCAGGGGCATGTACGGCGGTGACCGTTCCCGTAAAGAAAATTTGATCGAATTTGGTTTTCGCCTGCCTTCCGCCTATGACAACCGTCCGTTGACCTTTGACGAGTTCTATGATCGGGTGGGGCAAAAGATATTTGTCAGCGCAACGCCGAGTGATTTTGAAAAACAAAAGAGCGTACAAATTGTCGAGCAGGTTATCCGTCCGACAGGGCTGTTGGACCCTGTTATTACCGTTAAACCGACAGAAGGACAGATTGAGGATTTAATTTCGGAAATCAACATCAGGACCGCGCGCAAAGAGCGAACGCTGGTGACTACTTTAACAAAAAAAATGGCGGAGGACTTAACGGACTACCTGGATGATATGGGCATCAAAGTCCGTTATATGCACCATGATGTCGAAACAAT
>CAYUWQ010000102.1:0-6194 GCA_964448455.1 uncultured Eubacteriales bacterium
CAGCGGCGCGCTGATGTGTTCTGTCAATTCTGTCCCGCTCGGTATAGAATTCATCGAGCATCTCCGAAAGGCCTGCAAATTCTTGAGCGGTATAGGCCGAACCATATTGGGTAATATTCACGAACGAATAATCAACCGGTTTTTCATCGCTGTTTTTCAGCATAATTGCGGTGTGCTTGCCGCTTTCAAGGCGTTTTTTGCATAATTCAAGATTGTCGGTGAGATGCTTGATTTGTATGCTTGTCAAGTATTTTAACTTTACATCCTCGCCGCAAGAAACCTCAGCCAACTCCCGGCAAATCAACGGTGAAAACCCCTGTAAAACGCCGAGCAACGCCTCCGAAACGCGCTTTTCTTTCAACTCAAATGCTTTATTTACAAGCGTTTCAGCAGAATTCATCAAAATGCTGTGTTTGCCTTGTGACGGCGGCAATGAAAACGCCATGCCCGGTAAAACCTGCCTGATTTCGGACTTTGTAAAGTCTATACGCTTTACAGACTCTACAATCACATTTTCTTCGTTTACAAGGATAATATTGCTGTGCTTCGCCATTATTTCAACACAGAGGGTGAGTTTTGTTTTATCGCCTATTTCGTTGGTGCAGTCAAAGTCCAAAAACAGGATTCTGTCCAGCCCAGCCTGCCTGATATCGCTGAGAACAGCGCCTGTGAGATACTTGCGCAGCAGCATACAGAACATCGGCGGGCTTTTCGGATTATCCGGCGCGACGGCTGTGAAATGAATGCGCGGACTGTTAGCGGAAGCGGAGATGAGCAGTTTGTTGGATCCGTTTCGGGCACGCAAAAGCAGCACCAGCTCATCCTTGGCGGGCTGGTGCACTTTCTCGACCCTGCTGCCGATGGCAGACGCGGCGATTTCTGTTTTTAAAAAATGTAAGAAGAGTCCATCCAGGGGCATTGTTGTTACCAATCCTCTCGCATAACCGGCGTGTTTGAAACAAGTATTTCAAGTATTACCGAAGCAAATCGGGCAAATAAACATCCACCGGAATATCCTGTTCCGGTACGGATACCTGGATATCGGCGAAACGGTGTTTTAACTTTTCCGCCAGCACTTGCACAACGGGGTTTTCTGTTTCGAAATGACCGGCGGCAACAACGGTAAGCCCTTTATCGGCTGCGGCCAGGTATTGATGATAGGAAAGGTCACCTGTGATATAAGCGTCCACACCGGCGTCAAGCACATCTTTGAACAGGCTGCCGCCCGAGCCGCCGCAGACCGCGACCGTTTCAATTGCCTTGCCGCCGTCGCAGTACCGGACATCGGTACACAGGCGGGTGCCGACATATTCCGCCAGTTCCTCCGCGCCTTCCTGCGCGAGAAAACCGGTTCTCAGTAAGCCGGAAGGATACTCGGCTGTCGGATAAAGCTCGATTTTTTCAATGCCGAGCAAATCGCAGAGAACATCGTTCACACCGCCCGCAGCGCAGTCCAGCGAAGTGTGCGCGCACAACGCGGCTATGCCGGCATTCGCGAGTTCAAAAGCAGGGTTCCCTGCCGTAAAACTCTTTTGCGCGTCAAATATTACGGGATGGTGGCTGATGAGCAGATCAACCCCTAAATGCCGCGCCGCGGCAAGCGTCTGCTTGGTTACATCGAGAACCACACCGATATGATGGATATACCGGTTCATATCACCGACGAGAAACCCGGAGTTGTCAAAATCCCCTTGACAGGCAAACGGAGCGAAGGAGTCCATAAAATCGTAAACTTCTTTGATTTTGACCATACGAATAAGCATCCTTTCCCGGTTTGAATAATCATTACATCAGGTTTTCCGCCTGTACTCATTGACAACACGGATGAGCAAATCCGTCCGGTTTGTCAGCAGGACGGATATACCCATATCCAGGTATTCCCTTGCGGTTTCCTCATCATCCGCCCAGAACACATTACACACCACACCGGCGGCGATAGCGCGCTTCACCTTTTCTTCATCAAAAACGCCCTTAAAAAGCTGGCAGCGGCGGCAACCGTAGCGCATGGCATAATCGACAATATCCAAATCCTCCCGCCAGGGTTCCAGCGCGTTGCGGGGGATTGACGGCGCAATGGCAACAAATTGTTTCATCGTCTCTTCTTCCGATGAGGAAAAGTAAACGCTGTTTTCCAATGAATAATGGTAGACAAGCCTTGCGACTTCTGTAACGGCAAAGGCAGTATCATCACCCAGCGCTTTAAAATGCAGGTTCATCACGCAGGCGCTGCCAATGGCCGCGAAGATTTCCTCCGGGGTGGCAAAGGTCACCTGCCATTGTTTTTCGCTGCCCGGTGCTATCAGGCGCATGGCTTGAAGTTCGCCTAAAGTAAGCTCGCTTACTATGCCCGTGCCGTCAGCAATTCTTTCCACCTTGTTGTCATGCGATATAACAAGCTTGCTATCTTTTGTTAATCGGATATCAAACTCAATTTCATCCGCGCCAAGCGCTATCCCCGCGGCAAAACCTGGCAGGCAACTCTCCGGCATCAGGCCGGACAGCCCCCGGTGCGCGCAAAGGGCAGGGAAAACGATTTCATCAAAGCGTTTGCCTTGAGTCAAACGGCTCATTGAGCACCTCCGATATTTTTCTAAGTATCTCTTTCAACTGCGCTGTTTCACCGGGATTTGAACCCAAAGCGGTAAGCGCGTCCGCCCGTATTTTTAACCGCCTGTACAGTCTGCTCATAAACTCGATTGCCGCAGCCTCGCGGCACAACGGCAATTCGCCGAGGTGAAAATAGGCAGGCGCAAAGACCTTGCCCGAAAGCCCGTCATATCGGGCGCAAATGGCAAGATAACATTTACCGCCTTCCATGCAGGCATTTTCATGCAGGATTTTAAAGCCCCGGCGGCAAAGGAATTCCCGCACCGTTTCGGCACGGGTCATCGGCTGGATAATCAGTTGTTTTGAGCTGTCACAAAGCCAGCTTGCCCGCCCGATAATGCCGGTTATTAAATCGCCGCCCATACCGGCAAGAATAATATCTGCCGCCTCCCCGGGCTCGATTTTATCTAACCCGTCGGACAGCCGCAGCGCGATTTTTTCCGCCAGCCCGTACGCCTTAACCGTTGCGCAAGCGTTTGCGAGTGGTTTTGCCTTTAAGTCCGCGGCAATAGCCCCGGGGCAAATCCCGTTTTGGATCAGATACACCGGCAGATAGGCATGGTCGGTGCCGATGTCCGCGGCTGTAACACCTGCGCGTACCATATCTGCCGCCATTTGCAGGCGGGGGGAAAGCCTGACCCGGGTGAGTTTTTCCATCGGATTGTCCTTATGGGCTGTCAGGATTATTTGCCGGCCAGGTAATCGTTGAGCTCCGCCACAAATTCATCCGGATCAACCCCGTGCACCATGCAGGCATCCTCAATGCTTTCGCCGCGGGCTGAAGGGCAGCCGAGGCAGTGCATTCCCATGGAAAGGAAGAACTGCGCCGTGTCCCTGTCCGCGTCAAGGATATCGCCGATGGTGGTTTCTTTGGTAACTTCTGTCATTTTCTTTATCTCCTTCAGTGTAATATATCTAAAGCTTATTCTAACATATATGCCGTTTGATTTCAATTTTCAGTTGCGCAAACTTTGCAGCGGAGCCGGTATTCTGCCGCCTCTTTTTATAAACGCCGCGGGCGATGCGGTATTCAGCCGCATAACCGGGCCGCCGCCAAGCAGACCGCCAAAGTCGAGTTCCTCACCGATTCCCTTGCCGATAGCGGGTATCAGGCGCACGGCGGTGGTCTTGTAATTGACCATACCGATTGCCGCTTCGTCCGCGATAACGGCGGCAAGAACATCGTCCGGTGTGTCGCCCGGCACCACAATCATATCCAACCCAACCGAGCAAACGGCAGTCATCGCTTCCAACTTTTCAATACTCAAACAGCCGCTGCGCGCCGCGGCAACCATACCCGCGTCCTCCGTAACAGGAATGAACGCGCCGGACAGACCGCCGACATGAGAACTTGCCATCGTTCCGCCTTTTTTTACGGCATCGTTGAGCAGCGCGAGGGCTGCCGTGGTGCCGTGGGCGCCGCAGGTCTGCAGCCCCATCTCCTCGAGAATATACGCCACGGAATCCCCAACAGCAGGTGTGGGCGCCAGAGAAAGGTCAACGATGCCAAACGGGACATTCAGCCGGCGAGCCGCCTCGTAGGCAACAAGCTGCCCGACACGGGTAATCTTGAATGCTGTTTTCTTGATGACATCGGCTACCTGTGTCAGGTCACCGGCCGGAATTTTTTGCAGCGCGCACCGCACAACGCCGGGACCGGAAACGCCGACATTGATCACACAATCCGGCTCGCCCGCGCCGTGGAATGCCCCCGCCATAAAAGGATTGTCCTCCGGCGCGTTGCAGAATACAACCAGTTTCGCGGCGCCGATACAGTTTTTGTCCGCCGTGGCAACTGCCGTTTGTTTGATGATACCGCCCATTAGCGCGACGGCGTCCATATTGATACCGGTTTTTGTAGAACCGATGTTCACACTCGCGCAGACATGTTCCGTGGCGGCAAGCGCTTCAGGGATGCTCTTGATAAGCTTTTCATCCCCCGCGGCAAAACCCTTTTGCACAAGTGCCGAATAACCGCCGATAAAATCAATACCCAACGCTTTCGATGCCCTCTCAAGCGTTAAAGCGTACTGCACGGGGTCACCCGCGCCTGCCGCCGCAATCATGGAAATCGGTGTGACGGATACGCGTTTATTGATAATCGGAATGCCGTATTCTTTGCCGATTTCGTTGCCGGTGCTCACAAGCCGCTCGGCCAGGCGCATAATTTTGTCGTATATTTTTCCGCAGGCTGTTCGGGCGTTGTCCGAACAGCAGTCCAGCAGCGAAATGCCCATGGTGATGGTGCGGATATCAAGATTTTCATCTTGTATCATGTGTATGGTTTCTAAAATATCTCTGCTGTTAATCATTGTTCATCATCCCTGTCATGCTCCGGATAGTTTCCGCAAGCGTCTGCCCTTTAAATCCGGTGCATAGAGTTGAAAATATCCTCATGCATCAAATGAATCGAAAGCCCCTGCTCTTCGCCCAAGGCGTTCATCATATCCGCCAGTTCGGTCAGCGGCAGGTCGCATTTGCTGATGTCTGTGAGCATAATCATGCAGAACATATCCTGCAGGATTGACTGCGAAACTTCCACAATATTGACATTGTTGTTCGCGCAGATACCCGAAACCTTATGGAGTATACCGACCATATCCTTGCCGACAACCGTTACCACAGCGCGCATGAACATCACCCCCGTTTGAAATTAGATATAGTTTAGCACAAATCCGCGCCGCTATACAAACTTTTTTTGCCCCTTCCCTGTTGCAAGCAATCCTTTTTTGTTATATTATATTTTAAACAAACGGAATGAACCGATTCGGGGTGGCAGCTTTGGGTTATCTGAAAATTATTGACACACACACACACACGGACAATTCCTATGACGGGCATCACTCCACCATGTTTTTATGTGAAAGTGCCGAGAGTATGGGGCTGCGCGCCGTAACATTTACCGACCATGTTGAGGTTGACTATTATGAGCGGGACAATTTCCACAGGGTGGCCATGCAGTCCTATTTTGAAACCGCGAAGGCGCGCTCCGCATTCCGCGGCAAGCTGCTTATATGTTCAGGTGTCGAACTCGGTCAGCCGATGTATGATGTTGAAACCGCGGAGATGCTGCTGGACACCCTGCAGTATGACGAGGTAATCGCCTCGGTACACAATTTACGCGGCCTCCCCGATTTTATGTACCTGGATTACAACACCGTAGATGTCCACGAAGTCCTGCTCGATTATTTTAAAGAAATGCAGCTTATGGTTGACTGGGGCAATTTTGATACGCTCGCACACCTAACCTATCCGCTTCGCTACATACAAGGCGATAAAGGCATCCCCGTTGACCTCTCGCGTTACGCGAAGCAGATTGACAGCCTGTTGCGGGGCCTTGTTGAGCAAGGCAAAGCACTGGAGATCAACACATCCGGTCTGCGGCAAAAACTGGGTGAAACCATGCCCGGCGAGGCTGTTGTTTGCCGTTTCAAAGAACTTGGCGGTGAATTTATTACCATCGGCTCCGACGCACACTTCGCCAAAGACCTTGGGGCGGGCATTCCGGAAGGAATGGCCATGGCACAGCGCTGTGGATTTAACACCGTAACACTATATCAAAAACGCGTACCGATACAGATACCGAT
>CAYUWQ010000103.1:0-2736 GCA_964448455.1 uncultured Eubacteriales bacterium
TAAAAAGGTCTTCAATCAAGGCTTCCAGCTCGCTGTCCGCCATTTCGCGGACAAGGCGTTCCTGCGTTTCCGGCTCAAAATACGAAAAAACGCCCGCGGCCGCATCCTTTGGGAGGATGCGGAATATCCTCAGCAAATCTTCATCCTTCAGGATGCTGATGAGCTGCGCGACATCCACAGCGTTCATATCACTTAATTTTTTGCGCAAAGCGGAAAACTTGCCGCTTGCGCGCATGGTATCCACCATTTCGAGGAACTTGCTTTCCTCCATGTTCGGCCTCTTTCCCCACGGCGGGGCAAAGAGGAACGGAGGATTCAGTGCAAGAGAAGGGGCGGCGAATGCCCCTTAACGCTTGCCGGAATGCCCGTGCCTGTTTAACAGCCCATGGCGCCGCGGTATTAAAATGTTTCTACTTCGGGGTTCTGGCTTGCCGGAGCTGTCCAAACAGTTTCACCAACTTTCAACAAATGAAATGGATTTTTAGCTTTCTTAAGCCAACATCAGCATTTTAAACCAATTACCATGAAAAGTCAAGCTATATTATAAAAAACAGCGCAATAAGGGAATGCTTGCGATAAACGGTCAAAAACAAGCGTAATCAGTGGTATTTGAATGTAAACGGGATAAAACGGAAGTTGAAAATAAAGGAATTTGCAAAAAAAATTGAAAATTGACTAAAAAATTATCGCTTTTTCGATAACTTCGCGGCGGGTTTCCGCTACGGATATGATACTTGAGGAAAGGATTATGAATCATGCGCAAAGAAAAGGTGCTGACGGGCAAAGAAAAACTGTTCTGCTTTTATTACGGCGAGGGCAGGGACGGCCGGGGCGCGGCGGCAAAAGCCGGGTATGCCCTTCACCCGGAGCGGGCGGCGGCAAAGCTGCTGTTAAGGGAAGACATCAGGCGGGCAATCGCCGAAACGGCGGAAGCCGGCACGGCAAATATAGACGAGGTCAGTGCCGGTTACAGGCGGCTCGCCTTCGGTTCTGTTGCGGACGCGCTGCGGCTGCTGTTCGCGGAGGATTCGCCGGGCACCAAAATTTTGGAGCAACTGGACATGCTCAATGTGTCCGATATTAAAAGACCCAAGGGTGGCGGGCTGGAAATCAAATTTTTTGACCGGCTGAAGGCACTGGAGCGCTTAAGGGAACTGTGCGACGCGGGCGCGGCGCGGAATAACGCCCTGCCGTTTTATGAGGCGCTGGAGAGAGGGGCGAAAGCATTGGAAAAATAAATTTTCCATTTGGAGTTTTATCCTTTTGTGCAGGTATTATTGCGCAAATTTCGGAAAGCTATACTGCACGCTTTCCGAAAACGGACAAAACATCCGATTAACTTAAAGGAGAAGCTGAATGAGCGTTTGCTTCAATACTTTTTCAAATAAGCAAATGGCGGTGCTAACCTGGTGGTGCGGCAAAAGCCCTTTGAGTAAAATGGACGCGATCATCTGCGACGGCGCGGTGCGCTCGGGCAAAACGGTGTGTATGTCCATCTCTTTTGTTGCGTGGGCGTTTTACGCGTTTGAGGACACTTCGTTTGCCCTGTGCGGCAAAACCATCGCGTCCCTGCGGCGCAATGTGGTCACACCGCTGCTGCCGGTGCTGCGGAGTATCGGCTTTGTCTGTGTTGAAAAACTGACGCGGAATCTGATTGAAATCAGCCGGGACGGGCGGACAAACCGGTTTTACCTGTTCGGCGGCAAGGATGAAGGCTCCGCTTCGCTGATTCAGGGCATGACGCTCGGCGGTGTGCTGCTGGATGAAGTCGCGCTCATGCCGCGTTCCTTTGCGGAACAGGCGTTGGCACGCTGCTCTTTGGAAGGGTCCAAGCTTTGGTTCAACTGCAACCCGGAAAATCCGATGCACTGGTTCCATGAGGAATGGATACAAAAGACGGACGAAAAAAACTGCCTTTATCTCCATTTTACCATGGATGATAACCCCTCGCTTTCCGGCAAGATGATCGCGCGCTATAAAAGCCTGTACAGCGGCGCTTTTTACGAGCGGTTTGTGGAGGGCAAATGGGTGGCGGCGCAGGGAAGTGTTTACCCGATGTTCAGCGTTCAGTCCCATGTGCGCGAGCCGCCCGCAGGCAAGGGCGATGAATACTATATTTCCTGCGATTACGGTACGGTGAACCCTTCCTCCTTCGGGCTGTGGGGTCTCTACGGGGAGCAGTGGTTCAGAATAGCCGAATATTACTATGACAGCCGGTTGACCGGCGAACAGCGCACGGATGAAGAGCACTACACCGCGTTGGAAGACTTGGCGGGAAACGCTCCTGTGGAAGCGGTGATTGTTGACCCTTCCGCCGCGAGCTTTATCGAATGTATCCGCCGGCACGGCCGGTTCAAAGCTATCCCCGCTAAAAATGAGGTGCTCGACGGCATCCGGCGGGTGTCCGGCGCGCTGAAAGAACGCAGAATCATCATTTGCACGAACTGCAGGGACACGATACGGGAATTCGGGGGGTACCGCTGGGACGGTAATGCGGCAAAGGACGCCCCGCGCAAAGAACATGACCACGCGATGGATGATATACGGTACTTTGTGACGACAGTGATGGATGCGGGGGACGGGGGATTTTTTGCGGTTGCGGTGGAGCGACAAAATAGTGGTTAGTGGTTAGTGGTCGGTGGTCAGAAAGGGACGGAAACGACCGCTCCGTAAGGCTTGCGCCGAGGCGATTTTTCAAATCGCCTTTCCACCATCGCAACCAAGGCGAGGCAAGAC
>CAYUWQ010000103.1:2836-6145 GCA_964448455.1 uncultured Eubacteriales bacterium
AGCTGGCGCCGAATGGCGACTGAGAGGTAGAGTAAAATGTCATCAAACACACTGTAAAGCACGTATACTTTACAGAAAGATTGTTTTAGCAATATCAAGGGTTTTATACCGGTCGCAACTGTAGGGGCCGGGTTTTCCACCCCGAAAAAAACAATCCCTCCACCGCCGCGGGCGGTCCCCCTCCCTTTAACAAGGTAGGTATTTGAGAGGGCTTTTCAAGAAAGGAGTCACCCCATGCGACTATTCAAAAACCGGCAGCCGGCAAAAACCGCTGTGGCGGTGCCGCAGACACTCGCGCCTGCCAATCCGTTCGGGATGATGGACAACTATGTGCCGCTTGCCGCTCCGCAGATGCATCTTTATTACGCCCTGCGCGAGGCGGTGCCGGTGATTGACGCCGCCATCTTTAAAATTGTGCGGCTTACAGGCGGGTTTACGGTTGAATGCAGGGACGCGAAGGCGCAGGCGGCGCTGGATTTGTTTTTACAGAATGTACCGGTTGGCGGGAATCAGCAGGGCATCGACGCGTTTATCGCGACTTATTTTGAGCAGCTGCTGACTTGCGGCACAGCCGTGGGGGAAATTGTAACCGACGGGCAAGGGCGGATTGCCGCGCTGTACAACGCGCCGCTGAAAGACATTGAGCTGCGGCGGGCGGAAAACGGGCTGGGCATTGAACTGTGCGTGCGCAGCGGTGTCGAGGCTGTGCCGGTGAAATACCCGGAGTTGGTGATGCTCTCCGTTCTCAATCCGGAACCGGGGCAGCTCACGGGTAATTCCATGCTCAAAGGCCTGCCGTTTGTCAGTTCTGTTTTAATGAAGATTTTCGGCGCCATCGGCACCAACTGGGAACGGGTGGGCAATGTGCGCTTTGCCGTGACCTACAAACCGCAGAACGACGCAATGGACAGGGCATATGCCAAAGACCGCGCGCTGCAGGTGGCGAAGGAGTGGGGCGAAACGATGCGGACGGGCGGGGGTGTGAAGGACTTTGTTGCCGTGGGCGATGTGCAGATCAAGGTCATCGGCGCGGACAATCAGGTTTTGGACAGCGAAGTGCCCGTGCGCCAGATGCTCGAGCAGATTGTCGCCAAAACAGGCTTGCCGCCGTTCATGCTCGGCCTTTCATGGAGCGCGACGGAGCGGATGTCGTCCCAGCAGGCGGACACGCTGACGAGTGAATTGGAAGCGTACCGGCGCATTTTGACCCCCGTCATCTTGCAAATCTGCGGCATCTTTTTGCGGCTCGGCGGATTTTCGGCAGGGGTCCGGGTGCTGTGGGACGACATCACCCTGCAGGACCAAGTGGAGTTGAGCAGAGCACGGCTGTATGACGCGCAGGCCAAGAAGTTAGAAGACGGAAGTTAGAAGATGGAAGGCGGAAGACGGAAGACGGAAGACGGAAGAAAGGACTGACAAAATATCAACAAGAATTTTTGCACGGAGATCACACCCGCGCCGCCGGATGAAGAAGACCTGGCGTTGATTAACCGCTATACGCGCAAAACGCTTGGTCCGGACGAGGTGTACACCTTCAGCCTGCTGCTGTGCGACAACGAGGTGGACCGGGACTTTGAGCGATTCGACACCGCGGCGCTCAAGACGCTGGCGGAACTGTTCGTGGGCAAAACCGGGATGTTTAACCACAGCATGAACGCGCGGGATCAGACTTCCCGGCTTTATGCGGCCGAGGTTGTGGCGGACGGCGGCAGGCTGACAAGTACCGGTGAGCCTTACGCCTTTATTCAGGCAAAGGCGTATATGCCGAAAACGGCGAAGAACGCCGATTTAATCGCGGAGATTGACGCGGGTATCAAAAAGGAAGCGAGCGTCGGCTGTTCGGTCAGGCGAATGACCTGTTCCGTTTGCGGAGCGGACAGAAAATCAGAGAACTGCGGGCATGTCAAGGGCAAAAGCTGCGGCGGGCAGATCTGCCATACCGTTTTAAGCGAACCGGCTGACGCGTACGAATGGTCCTTTGTGGCTGTGCCGGCGCAACGGGAGGCGGGTATTATAAAGAAATTTGATATGGAGGAGATGAAAACAATGGAAAGCACCCTGAAAGCATTGCGGGAACCGGGGGAGGAAATCACCTTTAACAGGCAGGAAAAAGAAAGCCTGCTCGCCCACATTGAAGGCTTGGAAAAGCAGGCGGCGGACGGCAAGGCATACCGGGAGGAACTGACAATGGAAGTGATTCGCATGGGGCTTATCACCCTGCCGCAAATCGGCGGGGAAAGCCTGACCGGCATCTGCGAACGGCTGACGGTCGGGGAACTGCGGG
Organism: uncultured Eubacteriales bacterium; assembly: GCA_964448455.1. GTDB lineage: Bacteria > Bacillota > Clostridia > Oscillospirales > Acutalibacteraceae > UBA1447. The sequence goes on from CAYUWQ010000103.1 coordinate 5,121, forward strand.
AGCTGAAAAAAGCGTTTGCCGAAAGCGGCGAAAAAATCGTCCCGATGAAACCGCAGCTCAAACCGGAACCGCGCCCGGAACCGGCAGGCAACAGTGAATTTAAAATATGAAGTAAAAAGTAAGAAGTATGAAGTAAGAAAGAAATGAACATTCACATAAAGGAGGAGTTTTACTAATGTCAGTAGCATTCAACGGATTCAAAGAAAGCGTGGCGACCTTTTTGGCGGCAAGCGGGTTAACGGCAGGTATGCCCGTAAAAATCAGCGCCAGCGACACGGTTGACGCCTGCGCGGCGGGCGACAGCTTTTGCGGTGTGGCGAATCAGGTGGAAGGGGGTTACGCGAGCGTGCAGATGAGTGGATTCGTAACCCTGGGTTACACGGGGACAACGGCGCCGGCAGCCGGTTATAACCTGCTTGCGGGTGACGGCAGCGGCGGGGTGAAGGTGGTCACGGAAGGCGGCAGGAGTATGCTGGTTGTTCGGGTGGATACGGCGGGGAAGACGGCGGGGGTTATGCTGTAAGGCACGACCTCTCCGGTTGCTGCGCAGCTCACTATTCCCCTCCTTCGGAGGGGTGCCCCGCAGGGCGGGGTGGTTATATCTACGGCAATGAACGTTAAATGTCAAAAAACCACGCCGGCAACCACCCCGGCGCATAGAATGACTTCGTCATTCCTTTGCCACCCCTCCAAAGGAGGGGAATTTATGACGCGGACGACCAATGGTCGCCCCTACAATATAATGAAAAGGAAAGAAGGAAATTACATGCCAAATTACGACACCATCAAGCTCGAAAAAGGGCTTTACACACAGAACAAATCATTCACCGGCGCGCTGGAGGCGCTGGACCCTTCCGCGGAGTACAAGGGTACGGCGCTCGACGGACTCGACGCTTACCAGCGGCAGCTCAAGCGCTTTGGCATCAAGGTCAGCGGAGCGGGCAGCGATGTGGTGGAAAAGTTTTTCAAAACCTCGGATTCCGCCACACTGTTTCCCGAATATGTATCCCGCGCGGTGCGGCAGG
>CAYUWQ010000104.1:0-6083 GCA_964448455.1 uncultured Eubacteriales bacterium
ATACAGCCGCACAGCATACAGGGCACATCCGGCACTTCGTACCGGGCAGGCATGGAGTTCTTGAGCCAGACGAGCGAGGATTCCGGTGTCACACCCAACACCGAGTTGACGGGGCCGGTCATGCCCAAATCGGTGATGTAACCCGTCCCCTTTGGCAGAATTTGTTCGTCGGCGGTTTGTACATGGGTATGGGTGCCGAATAATACGGAAATCCTGCCGTCCAGATAAAACCCCATAGCCCTTTTTTCCGAGGTTGCCTCGGCGTGAAAATCCAGCAGAATAATATGGCAGTCCCGCAGCTGCTCCAGCAGGCCGTCGATACACAAAAACGGGTTTTCGGCGATATTCATAAAAGCCTGCCCCATTAAATTAATAACACCGACCTGTGTGCCACCCATATCGATTATCCCGGTGCCCCTGCCGGGATTGCCGGCGTAAAGATTGGCAGGGCGGATGATATCCCTGCGGGTATCGAGAAAATCATAAACCTCACCGCGTTTATAAATGTGGTTGCCCGTTGTTATAAAATCGACACCGCTGTCAAAAAGATGCTTTGCGGACGCAGGTGTGACGCCGTTGCCCGCGGCTGAATTTTCGCCGTTTGCGATGCAAAGGTCAATACCTTTTATTTTTTTAAGACCGGGCAGATGCCTGCGGACAAAATCGCAGCCCTGTGTACCGACTACATCACCGATTGTTAAAATGTTCACTGTCCATCCCGATTCTGTTTCATATTTTCAACTTTTAGACGCACCGCCAAATGAAAATGGGGGCGCACTAAAAGCGCGCCCCCGGTGATACTGATTATTTCGCGTAGTCGATTGCGCGGTTTTCGCGGATGATGTGGACTTTAATCTGCCCCGGATACTCCAGTTCATCCTCAATTTTCTTGACGATATCCCTTGCTATAAGGACCATCATATCATCCGAAACGATTTCCGGTTTAACCATGATGCGAACCTCGCGGCCTGCTTGAATGGCAAAGGAGCGTTCCACGCCCTCAAACGAGGTAGCAATTTCTTCCAGCTTTTCAAGGCGTTTGATGTAGTTCTGAACATTCTCTCTGCGCGCGCCCGGTCTTGCCGCCGATATGGCATCGGACGCCTGCACGAGACAGGCTACGATTGTTTTGGCTTCCACATCGCCGTGGTGAGCCTGTATCGCGTGGATGACCGCGTCACTTTCTTTGAAGCGTTTCGCGTATTCCACACCGAGCTCCACATGCGAGCCGTCGATTTCGTGGTCGAGCGCTTTGCCGATATCGTGCAGAAGCCCTGCCCGTTTCGCGAGTTTGACATCCGCGCCGATTTCCGCTGCCATCAACCCTGCAATAAAAGAAACCTCCAGCGAGTGATTGAGCACATTCTGCCCATAGCTGGTGCGGTATTTGAGTTTGCCGAGGAGCTTTACGATTTCAGGATTTACATTGCTGACACCGGCATCCAGAACAGCCCGTTCACCGGTCTGCCGGATGGTTTGCTCCACTTCTTTTTTCGACTTCTCATAAAGTTCTTCGATACGCGCCGGATGGATACGGCCGTCAAGAATCAACTTTTCAATCGTTACCCTTGCGATTTCGCGGCGTACGGGGTCAAAACTCGAAATGGTGATAGCCTCCGGTGTGTCGTCAATGATTAAATCCACGCCGGTGATGGTCTCAAGCGTGCGGATGTTCCTTCCCTCACGCCCGATGATGCGGCCTTTCATTTCATCATTCGGCAGCGCCACTACGGATACAGTCGCTTCCGCGGCATGGTCCGCCGCGCAGCGCTGAATTGCGGTGGAAATGACCTCCCTGGCCATAACATCGGATTCGTCCTTGGTTCTCTGCTCAAATTCAATTATTTTGAGCGCCTTCTCGTGTGTCAGGTCATTCTCAAGTGTTTTAAGCAGATAATCTTTGGCCTGTTCCTTCGTGTAGCCCGAAATCCTCTCCAGCATTTCAAACTGGCTTCTCTTGATACTGTCGATTTCAATGATCCTGTCTTCCGCGCTTTTGATTTTCGCTTCGAGCGCTTCCTCTTTCTTCTCAAGGTTGTCGCTCTTTTTGTCAATTGTTTCCTCTTTTTGAACCAGGCGATGTTCCTGGCGCTGTACCTCAGCGCGCCTTTCGCGAAGTTCACGCTCCAATTCCGCTCTCTGCTTGTGTATTTCATCCTTTGCTTCCAGGATGAATTCCTTTTTCTTGGACTCTGCCTGTGAAATCGCTTCGTTTACGATTCTTTTTGCTTCTTTGGTTGCCGAGCCGATCGCATTTTCCGCAACTCTTTTCCTGTTAATTCCGCCAAGAATAAAGCCCAAAACGCCGGTTGCGGCTGCAACAACTAAAACGATAATCAATACAATCCACCAATCCAATTTGGATGCGCACCTCCTTTTTCCCATAAAATAAATTTGAATTAAAATGTCAATAGGGTTAATCCCTATATGGTGTATAACTCGGAACAAAAGCACACCATCTGTGATATTTTATACTTTTATAGCTATTATGTCAAGGTTTTTCTTGTTCGAATTTTTTCCAATTTACAAATATCCGGTTGACAAACGACAAATATTGCAAATTAATATAATAAAGTGTTGACAAATCTGTTTTTTAAGCGTATAGTGTGAGCACGCCTTGGAAAGCTCATGAAGAGCATTGTTTATTCAAGCAAAGGGTTCGGTAAAAGTCCGGAACAAGGCAAATTTTATTAAGTGAGGTAAACAAACTCCATGGCAGAAGACAAAACCTTAACCTGCAGAGACTGCGGAGCAAGCTTCGAGTTCACAGCGAGCGAACAGGATTTTTACGCGGAGAAAGGGTTCGCAAATGAACCTTCCCGTTGCAAAGATTGCCGGATAGCCCGCAAAAACGAGACCGGCGGCAGAAGCGGTCCGAGAGAAATGTTTGACGCAACATGCGCAGCTTGCGGCGTTCAAACAAAAGTTCCCTTCCAGCCGAAGAACGACAGACCTGTTTATTGCAGCGACTGTTTTTCAAAACAAAGATAATTTTCTGATTATCGTGTAATTGAGAGATACATCCTTCACCGGGTGTATCTTTTTTTGCCTTTTGACAGTTGCCTTGTTTGAACCGTACAGATTGAATTAATTTGACAATTTGCTGCCTTGAGCTTATGATTAAATTTATAGACTATCATATGCCGCTACCACACAATTCCCGAGAAAGGAATGTCTATAGATATGAAATACCAGTTGATTGTTGACAGTTGCTGTGAACTGACGGATGACTTAAAAGAAAGCCTAAACGCCGTTTCGATCCCCTTGAAGATGATCATTGGCGAAACGGAGTATGTTGACGATGAAAACCTGAATATCGGCGAGTTTATGCGGGTGCTTAAAACAGTCAAAGTGCTTCCAAAATCATCCTGCCCTTCCCCCGGCGACTATGCAGATGCATATTTGAAAAGCGACGCGGATTATATATTTACCGTTACCCTGTCATCCAAACTTTCCGGTTCCTACAACAGTGCGATACAGGGCAAAAAGATCGCGGAGGAATCCGGCAAAAAAATTCATGTATTCGATTCAAAAAGCGCGTCCGCCTGCGAGTTGCTGATTGCTTTGAAAATCAAGGAACTCATTGACAAGGGGCATAGTCCGGATGAAATCATAGCAGAAACCGACAGCTTTATCGCCGGGTCAAAAATCTTCTTTGTGTTGGAAAACACGGACAACCTCGTTAAAAACGGCAGAATGAACGCCTTCCTCGGCAAAGCGCTCGCCATGCTCAATATCCGGCTGATTCTCGGCTCCGACGGGGACGGCAACATCAAGCTTGTTTCCAAGGTAAGAGGCGGTTCCGCAAACGCCATTGCAAAACTTGCGGAAACAATCGCCGATGCCTGCAGGGAGACAAAGGGCAAGACACTCGTTATCACACACTGTCAAAACGCCGCGGCTGCAAAATCGCTTGTCAAGACTGTAAAAGAGACCTGCTCTTTCGGGCAAATCGTTGTGCAGCCCACCGGCGGCTTAAGCAGTATGTACGCCGATATCGGCGGTGTTTTAGCCGCTTTTTAGGCAGGCGCGCGGTATGTTTTTGTTTTTGCTTGACATTTTGATTCTTTCGCGTTAAAATTTGAATACAATAGATATAAAACGATGATGCAGAGAGCGCCTTGCAATGACCTTTTCAGAGAGTCCGCGCCTTGGGCTGAAAGCGCGGGTAAAAGTCAAAGGACGCAACCACTGCGGAGTGTATACCGAAGCTTTTTGATAAGGTATGCCGTTTCAGCCGCGTTAAGGCATGGTGAGCGGCAGAGCAATCTGCAATCAGGGTGGAACCGTGGAGCACAAAGCTTCATCCCTTTTCCGGGGATGAGGCTTTTTTATTTTATTTTGCATTTATATGCAGGAGGAGATTCAAATGATTAAAGTAACACTAAAGGATGGTTCGGTACGGGAATACGAGGCAGGCTTGTCTGTCTTTGAGATTACAAAGGCCCTCAGCCAGGGTCTGGCCAAGGCTGCCTGCGTTGGTAAGATCAACGGAGAAGTCAAGGACTTGCGCACGATAGTCAGCGAAAACTGCGCGATTGAAATATTAACCTTTGCCGATGAAGAAGGCAAAAAGGCCTTCCGTCATACGGCGTCCCATGTGCTCGCCCATGCGGTAAAAAGGCTATTCCCCACCGCTAAACTCGCCATTGGGCCGGCCATTGAAAACGGGTTTTATTACGACTTTGATGTTGAAATCCCTTTCACGCCGGAAGTGCTTGATAAAATCGAAGCCGAAATGCAAAAGATCATCAAAGAAGGCTTAAAACTCGAGCGTTTTGAGCTTGACGCGGATGAAGCAATCGGGCTGATGGAAAAAGCCGGCGAAGATTATAAGGTAGAGCTAATCAAGGAACACGCGGGTAAAGGCGAAAAAATCTCCTTCTTCAAACAGGGCGATTTTGTTGAACTGTGCGCGGGACCGCATCTGCCCGACACCGGCAGAGTCAAGGCATATAAACTCACATCCGCCACGGGCGCTTATTGGCGCGGCGACTCCAACAATAAAATGCTGCAAAGAATCTATGGCACAGCGTTTGCGAACAAGGATGAAATGGAAACTTATCTGGCCGCTGTTGAAGAAGCGAAAAAGCGCGACCATAATATCATCGGCCGCCAGCTCGGCTATTTCACGACATCGGATTTAATCGGACAGGGGCTGCCGCTGCTGATGCCCAAAGGCGCCAAGGTTGTTCAGCTGCTCCAGCGTTTTGTAGAGGATGAAGAGGAAAGACGCGGTTACCTCTTAACAAAAACGCCGATGATGGCGAAAAGCGACTTATTTAAACTTTCCGGCCACTGGGACCACTATAAAGACGGTATGTTTGTGCTGGGTGATGAGGAAAAAGACGAAGAAGTGTTCGCCCTGCGCCCGATGACCTGCCCGTTCCAGTTCACCATTTACAACAACGAGCTGCACTCCTACCGTGAACTGCCGATTCGATACAATGAGACATCCACCCTTTTCCGAAATGAATCCTCCGGCGAAATGCACGGGCTTATAAGGGTACGCCAGTTCACCATATCCGAAGCGCATCTGATCTGTACACCCGAACAGCTGGCGGATGAGTTCAAGGGCGTTGTGGACCTGGTCAACTACATGACATCCACACTCGGGCTGACGGAAGATCTGACTTACCGTTTCAGCAAGCATGACCCCGATAACAAAGAGAAGTTCATTGACGACGAAGAGCTTTGGACCACGACAGAAGCCATTTTGAAAGATATCCTCGACAGCCTGGATATAGAATACAAAGAAGCCGTCGGCGAAGCGGCGTTTTACGGGCCAAAACTGGATGTGCAGATTAAAAATGTGCATGGCAAAGAGGACACGCTGATAACCATCCAGGTTGACCGCTACCTGGCCGAGCGCCTGGATATGACTTACATCGACGCGGACGGGTTAAAGAAGCGCCCGTATATCATCCACCGTACATCCATCGGCTGTTACGAGCGCACCCTTGCAACGCTGATTGAAAAATACGCCGGCGCCATGCCGCTGTGGCTGGCACCCGAGCAAATCCGAATTCTGCCGATATCCGAGCGGCACCACGAAGCCTGCGCCGCCGTTAAAACAAAGCTCG
>CAYUWQ010000105.1:0-6007 GCA_964448455.1 uncultured Eubacteriales bacterium
TGGTTTGTTTTTGACTATCCGGTTACGCAAAACGCGGCCGGAATTATCGTGTCCGGCGCGTTGGGGTACTTTATCGCTTTTAACACCGCGAACATTCTAGCGCAAATCGTCGCGTTTTTTGTGAACAAGGAAAAGACCTTTAAGAGCGGCGCCAATGTCGCGGTGACATTGCCGATTTACCTGGCCTTCACCGTGGCGCTGATTTGTTTTTCCGCCTGGCTTTCTCCGTTGCTGAACACCTATTTTATCGGCAAGGGTGTCGGCGGACAGCTGTCAGCCAATTTAGCCACCATGGTTTGCAGCTGTATCCAGTTTTTTGTCTATTTCCCCGTGGATAAAATTTTGTTCCTTAAACCCAAAGCGGCCGCGCCGGATAAAAAATAGTCACATATTCAACCGAAAAAAGGAGGCTGCTCACAGGTTGAGCAGCCTCCTTGCGCCGTTGCGTTACTCCCACTCAATCGTTCCGGTGGGTTTGGGTGAAAGGTCGTAGCAAACCCTGTTCACACCTTTTACTTCTGTGATAATACGCATCGTTATTCTGTCCAGCAGTGCCCAGTCCAGGTGTTCGATGGTGGCGGTCATCGCGTCAACGGTATTGACTGCGCGGATGATTACGGGATATTCGAAAGAACGCGCGTTGTTCTTGACACCGACAGAGCGGTAATCCGGAATCAGCGTAAAATACTGCCAAACTTTGCCCTCAAGCCCGGCGTTCTTGAACTCTTCGCGCAAAATCGCGTCGGATTCGCGTACGGCTTCCAAGCGGTCCCTTGTTATCGCGCCGAGGCAGCGCACACCGAGACCCGGGCCGGGGAAGGGTTGCCGGTAAACCATGCTGTCCGGCAAACCAAGTTCTTTGCCGCAGGCGCGGACTTCATCTTTAAACAAAAATTTGAGCGGTTCAACCAGTTTAAAACTCATGTTTTCCGGCAATCCGCCGACATTATGGTGGGCCTTCACCGCTTTTGCTGTTTTGGTGCCGCTTTCCACAATATCGGGGTAAATGGTGCCCTGCCCCAAAAATTCAATGCCGTTGAGTTTGCCTGCTTCTTCGGCAAACACCTCGATAAACTCGGCGCCGATAATCTTTCGTTTTTGCTCGGGGTCGGATACGCCGGCGAGCTTATCCAGAAAGCGGTCAACCGCATCAATATAAATAAGATTGGCTTTTAATTCGTCGCGAAACACCTTTAAAACATCTTCGGACTCATCCTTGCGCATGAGGCCGTGGTTGACATGGATACAGGTTAACCGGTCCCCTATAGCTCGGATAAGAAGCGCGGCGACCACGGAGCTGTCCACCCCGCCGGATAAAGCGAGCAGCACCTGTTTATCCCCGATTTGTTCCCGAAGGAGCTCCACCTGGTCTTCAACGAAGTTTTTCATGTTCCAGTTGGCCTCGCAGCCGCATTTGCCGAACACAAAGCCGGCAAGCGCGCCGTCAAGTGCATCCTCGCGAATGCTTTCGCACCCGGCGCCGCCCGCATGGCTGACAGCCAGCAGCGGCAGACCACAGGAATAAATTTCCGGGAGGACATCGATTTTTTTTCCGTCGATCACATTGTTTTCCCCGCCGTTAAGGATAACTCCTTTCACATTGGGTTTTGCCGCCAGTTCTGCAGCAGTTATATCGTGCGGATAAATTTCGCTGAACACCCCGAGTGCGCGGATGGCGCGGGCGAGTTCGGCGCTTTTACTGCTGCCGAGGTCTAAAATTAGAATGGTGTCCTGTTTCATTAGCTACCTCCAAATAGTAGTAAAATCTAATTCGGTGAAAATTCCGCGAAACCCGAAATATTTTTAAATGATAACACATGAAATTGATTTTTGATATAGTGGAGATATAATTTTGGAATAAAAAGAGAAAAAATATGAGGATGCCCGAAATGGGAACAGCTTCCTTGCGAAAAGACAGGGATTACCGCCACTTCGAATCCGGTCATTCATGAAAAATCCGCGCCCAAAGTATACCCAGCCAAATTACGGGTGTGGATTCGTAAACCACAACCTCAACTATGCTTTGCTCGGTTGAGGCGGCAAGACCGTTCAGGCTGCTGCCAAAGGCTTCCTTTCCCGCGTTCTAGCACCGGGCTTCTCAATCACCCTCGACCATAAAAAATCCCCGCTAAATTTCAAGGGTGGATTCGCTTTTCTGCGGAAAAGCCACGGCGTATAGCCGGCCGGAGAGCATATGTATGAAGTGCCGTTGCGACGGCATGAAGTATTGCCTTGCAATATGATGTTCTGAGCTGCGCTCAGAATGATGCGATGTTTGCCTCTTATATTCCGCAGAACACATCATAAGCGAAGCGTCTTCATGTGCGCAGCATACATCATTTGCCGAAAGGCAAACATCATTGAAAAAGCACTTCCGAAGAAGTGCTTTTTCTGGTGGGAGAGGGTGGATTCGAACCACCGAAGTCGATGACGACAGATTTACAGTCTGTTCCCTTTGGCCGCTCGGGAACTCTCCCATATTCGGTTTTCGCGTTAAAAAGCCTGGAGCTGGTGGACGGACTCGAACCCCCGACCTGCTGATTACAAATCAGCTGCTCTACCAACTGAGCTACACCAGCGCGTTGGGCGCTCGAATAATATAGCATATCCTGCAACGCTCGTCAATAGAAAAATTTAAGAATTCACGGATTCTCCGCCGTCCGCGCCGGGGTCCGGCTGCGGTTTGCCGGTTTCTCCGTTTTTGCCGGAATCTGCCGGATTTTCACCGGGTTTACAAGCCGGTGCTTGTTGCGGGACCGGTTTGGAAAGATTTTTCCACAGTTTCACAATGCCTTCATCGTTGAGTATCTTTACAAACATGATGGACAGCGGCAGGAGGAAAAGCCCGATAAATCCAAAAAGTTTGACACCGATATACATGCCCATGAGTGTAAGCACCGGCGGCAGATCGAGATTGGCGGCGACAAGCTTGGGTTCAACCGCCTGCCGGATAATATAGATAACCGCGTACAGCACCAACAGCCCTATCCCGAAACCGGTGCTGCCGGAGAGCAGGGAATAGACCGCCCAAGGTATCAGAATTGTTCCGGTACCCAAAATCGGGACGATATCAACCAACGCCACAACAACCGCGGTCGCTATTAAGTAATTTGCCTCGTAAAGCCCGGCCAGCCTCATTATGTTTAATCCGATAAGCATTTCACTGAAGGTGAGCAGCATTAAAATAGCATATGCCCGCGCAAGCTTGCCCACGGAGGAAATGGTGGTTTTTTTGGAGATGGATACAGCTTCTCTTTTACTGTCGGGCAGCTGCCGCTTGATAAAAGCGACAATCCTGTCATAATCCGCGGTCATAAAAAAGCAGGCGACAATTGAAACGATAATCGCCACGACAAATTCCGGCACAGCTTTCGCCGTTGACCAGACACCGCTCATCGGCGCGGACAGCATCGAAAAGTCAAAGCCAACCCCTTTGCTTGTGGAAAGCCGCGCCGTCAGGTCTTTGATGGAAACGGCTGCCGAGGATTCAATCGAATCGGGCAGGAAACGGATAAAATCAAGCAGCGTGGCTTCGGCTTTCGCAAGAAAATCAGGCCAGTCTTTCGCGTAAAGAAGCAGGGCGTTGATCAGCCCCCGGATTTCCGTAAACAGTTTGACGCCGATGAGGGAGACGATCCCTATAAAAACAAGCAGCAGCCCTAAAACACAAAGCACGGACGCGGCGTTCTTTTTCAGCTTCGTTTTTTTGGCAAGGAAGTTGATCGGTCTCTGCAAAATCATCGCGATAAAAATCGAAAACAAAAAAGGAAAAAGCAGCCAGAACGCATACTTCATAAAAAGATAGTACAGTCCGGCGAGAAATATCACATAGGTTGTATTGACTAAAAAATCTTTTCGTTTTGCGGTTTCGGTCATAGCGCAAACCCTCTTCAAATTTAATAGGATTTTATTCATTATACCAAAAAATATGGCAAACGCAAACAATATTGGCATAAAATTTTCAATTTGCTCTTTATTCCGCCCCTTCTTTATGTTAGAATATACTAACTTTTCAGCAAGGAGCGTTGGAGCATGGATGTCGCGATTATGGGATACGGAGTGGTAGGCTCCGGCGTAGCGGAACTTTTTAAAAAAAACCATGAGAATATTGTCAAAAAAAGCACACAGCCACGGCTTGAGCTGAAGTATATCCTTGATATAAGGGATTTTGCCGGGGACCCGAACGAAGCGCTGATTATCAACAGCTTCGAAACCATATTAAACGATAAAGATGTCAGCATTGTGGCGGAAACGATGGGCGGGCTGCACCCTGCTTATGAGTACACGCTCGCCTGCCTGAAGGCAGGAAAAAGCGTGGTAACATCCAACAAGGAACTGGTCGCGGCCAAGGGCTATGAGCTGTTAAAAACGGCGGACAGCATGAATGTGAACTACCTGTTCGAGGCAAGCGTCGGCGGGGGTATCCCGATTATCCGCCCCATCAGCCAGTGCCTTGCCGCCAACGAAATCAACGAAATTGCCGGCATCCTCAACGGCACGACCAATTTCATCCTGACAAAAATGATAGCGGAAGGGATGACTTTTGAGGCGGCGCTGAAACTCGCGCAGGAAAACGGCTATGCGGAAAAAGATCCGACGGCCGATGTGGAAGGGCACGACGCCTGCCGCAAGATCTGTATTCTTGCCAGCCTGTGTTTCGGGAAGCATGTTTATCCCGACGGCGTTTATACCGAGGGCATTACCAAAATCACACGCGCCGATGTGGATTACGCAACTGCCTGGGGCGGCGTTATCAAATTGATCGGCAGAGCCGCCAGGGTGGGGGAAGACCGCATTTCCGCCATGGTCAGCCCGGCGTTTGTGCAGAAGCACAGCCAGCTCGCAAGCGTTGATGATGTCTTCAACGCAATACTGGTGCGCGGGGACGCAATCGGCGATGTGGTCTTTTACGGCAGGGGCGCCGGAAAAATGCCGACAGCCAGCGCCGTTGTCGCGGATGTTATCGACTGCGCGAAACATTTTGAGAGCAAAAAAATGTTCGGGTGGGAAGACAGCGGCAATGACTATCTGGTAGACTATCTCGATGTGGAAACCGCCCTTTATGTCCGCGCGAAAACACAAAACACCGCGCAGGCTTCACAGGCGGCCGGCAAGGCGTTCGGCAGCATTAAGCTGCTCGCAAGGGATAACGCGCCGGCGGACGAAATCGCCTTTGTCACGCCCCGTGCAACGGAAAGAGAACTGCGGGCAAAACTCGCTGCCCTGACCGGCATCGAATCGCTTTCTGTCATTCGGGTTACAGATTATTAAACAGCGGCTGATTCTGGGGATCGTTTTACATTAACGGGACGGACAACCCGTCCCCTACAGATATGGAGGATGTAAATGGCATTAATTGTTCAAAAATTCGGCGGCAGTTCCGTTGCGGACGCGGCGCGGGTGATGAATGTCGCGCGTATTGTGGCGGACACCTACAAGGCGGGCAACGATGTGGTTGTCGTCGTTTCCGCGCAGGGGGACACCACGGACGACCTGATTGCGAAAGCGAAAGAAATCAACACAAAACCTTCCCGCAGGGAAATGGATGTGCTCCTTTCCGCCGGGGAGCAAATATCCATTGCTCTGCTCGCGATGGCCATCGAAACCATGGACATCCCCGTGTGCTCGCTGCTCGGCTGGCAGGCGGGGTTCCAAACCGATTCCACCTACGGCAGCGCGCGGATTAAAACCATCAACAGCGAAAGGCTGCGCGCGGAGATCAGCAAAAGGAATATCGTCATTGTCGCCGGGTTCCAGGGGATCTGCAAATACGACGATGTCACCACACTCGGGCGCGGCGGGTCGGATACAAGCGCGGTGGCGATAGCGGCAAGCCTGGGCGCGGACCGCTGCCAGATCTTTACGGATGTTGAGGGTGTATATACCGCCGACCCGCGCAAAGTGAAAAACGCGAAAAAACTCGATGAGATTACCTACGACGAGATGCTGGAACTTGCCACGCTCGGCGCGCAGGTGCTCAACAACCGGTCGGTTGAAATGGCAAAAA
>CAYUWQ010000106.1:0-5975 GCA_964448455.1 uncultured Eubacteriales bacterium
TTATAAAAAAGAGCAGGAGACTGAACAAATAGTTCGGCTCCTGCTTTTTAGTTTGCCGCGTTTGCTGGAATCAGCTTTTACTAATGATTTCTATAGTCTTTTTTACAAGCTCGGGAATGGTTACATCCGTATATTCATAAGTTGCGGTGGCAATTCTATTGTTGAAAGGCGCAGACCAGTAAGCGGGGATATTTTTTGAGCCAATCATGATACCGAGAATCGAGCCGGCTGTCGCGCCGTTGCAGTCGGTATCAAAAGCAGCCTGCACAGCCAGGCAGATTGTTTTGCCATAGTCCTTGTTGCCGCAAAGCAGTGCCGCCGTTACAATCATCGCGTTGGGAATGGTGTGGCACCAGCCATGTGATTGGGATTCGTCATATAGCCCGTGTATCTTATCCGTTATTTTTTCAAAGCTAAGATTATCGGCATACCAGCCAAGCACCAGTTCAATAGCCTTTCTTAGCCTCGAATTTTGAGGGATTTCATCCAGTCCCGCTTCAATCACCGTTAATATATCATCACATGCAGCTGCGGCCGCTATCATGGCCGCAGCGAACATTTCACCGTAAATTCCGTTTTTTGTATGGGATATGCAGGCGTCTTTCCAAGCCATCGCAGCGGCTTTTTCCGGTTCGCCGGTGTTAATATAACCGAAAAAATCTCCCCGGATTTGTGCGCCGATCCATTCCCTGTACGGGTTGTGAAATACAGCAGTTTTCGGCGCAAGCATACCTGCGGCAGCGTTGCGGTAAGCGGCACGCTCCGCTGTAAAGGTGCCAAGCATCGGTATCCAGCCGAGCCAGGCTTCCAGCACATCATTTGGCCGAAAATCCTTGCCGTATGTCTCTGCCAGTTTCAGTGCAAAAACAGTATAGTTCGTATCATCGTCTACCGGGGCAATACCGTTGATATGATCTGCCCAGCATGCATCCTGGTTGATGCGCAGTTCCTTGATCAGTTCATCTGTAAAAGCGTCCGATGTCATGTATCGCGAAAGCGGCCAGTTGCCGGTTCCCTTTAGCAATATTTCCAACCTGTTGCGCAGATAGCCTTCAACCGGTTTGCCGAGCATACAGCCGGCTACGCGCCCAATCCAGGCGCCCGCCAGTTTTTCCTCAAGCTGAACATCTGTTAACGAATTGGATAAGAAGTGTCTTTTTGGGGGTCTTTCCGCTTTGATTGCGTCCCAATCGGACGGTTCAACATAAGGATACGCCTCATCAACGGGCGCCCCGGTAAGCTTATCAAACAATTCTGCGGCGGCTTTGGTTTTTAATGCTGAAGGCGGCTGCTTTGCCAGTTCCTCACACACTACCTTCCATGTGTCTACCTGCCGCCCTTCATCTTTCGCCTGCTGCCATTCAACAAGTATATCTTCCTCAAAACGAATCCATTTTTGTTTTTCCAACATGAAGCACAACTCCTAAGCAAACTTTGAAAATTACAATTACCCAGATGATTATATCTCAGCAAAAGCCCGATATCAACATTGGCTGACAGAAATTGAAAAATTTGACAAAATACGCCGATTGGTATAGAATTATGACAAATAATAAAAGGAGATGAGCTAATGGGATTTTTACCTTATATTGTCATCGGTATCATTGCAGTGATTGCTATTTGGGTTGTCGGCGCGTATAACGGATTTGTTAAACTTCGCAACCAGGTCGAAGAAGCATTTGCGACAATGGATGTCTATCTGAAGAAAAGATACGATTTAATTCCCAACCTTGTTGAAACCGTAAAAGGCTACGCGAAACACGAAGCGCAAACGCTTGAAAAGGTTATTGCCGCCCGAAATATGGCGCAAAGCGCGACTACCACGGAAGGCAGAGTCGAAGGTGAGAATATGCTCCAAGGCACATTAAAAAGCCTGTTTGCCATTGCGGAAGCGTATCCGGACCTGAAAGCGAACGCGAACTTCATCAGCCTGCAAGGTCAGTTGACCGAGATGGAAGGCGAAATTGCCAACGCAAGAAAGTTTTATAACGCAGTCGTTAAAACCTTCAACACCAAAGTCGAAGTCTTCCCCAGCAATATTATCGCCAAGCTGTTCAAGTTCACACGCAAAACAATGTTTGTCGTTGACGAAGAGGCGCAGCGCCAGAATGTCTCCGTCCAGTTTTAAGGCGAACTATACATTAAAGCCGCTATTGATAAATGATAGCGGCTTTTTGATAAAGGGGGGGATTCCTCATGAAAAAAGTATTGTCGGCAGCTTTTGGCGTTTTTTTGATTCTGATTGTCTTTTGTTCAAGCGCAATGTGTGCTTCTGCCGCAAATTATGAGATGGATACCAAGGCATTTGATGTTAATGTCAATGTAAGGGAAGACAATGTCTATGATATAACAACAACAATCAAGGTATTCTTTAATATCAAAAAGCATGGTATTTATTATTATGTTCCGTATGCGGGGGAAGTAGCCAGGCTTATTGACGGCAAGGATGTTAGAATCCCGTATCGCAACCGTATTTCGAACATCAGCATACCCGGGTATAATTATGAGATTACTTATGAAAATGAAAATGTGCTTTTCAAAATCGGCGATGCGGACACTTTTGTATCCGGCGAAAAAACCTATGTCATCAAGTATCGATGCAGAGTGGCCGATGACAAGACAACGGCACTTGACGATGTTTACTGGAATATCTTTCCGCCCGATTGGGAGTCACCCATTCAAGCTGCAACGGTTACCTTTACAATGCCGAAAGAGTTTGACCCCTCAAAACTGGAATTCATCGGCGGTGCTTACGGCGGAACCGATACTGATTTAATGACCTACAATATTGATGGCAATACGATAACGGCGATGCTTAAGCAACCATTGCCAAAGGGCGATGGTGTTTCAATGCGCTTGGTGCTTCCGGATGGTTATTTTGTTGAAAACAACAAGATTTTTGTATTTGTTGCGCTGATCATGCTTGCCGCTTTCGGACTAATCGTTTTACTCTGGGTATTCTTTGGCAGGGATGAAAAAATTATTCCCGTTGTCAGCTTTACACCTCCGAAAGGGATGACGAGTGCGGAAACCGGCTATATTATAGACGGCGTTATCGATAACAGGGACTTAATCTCACTTTTACTTTTTTGGGCATCCAAAGGGTACATCGCTATAAATCAGACGGGCAAAAAAGATTTTGAAATTATAAAAAAGCGGGATCTCCCGGCCAATTCCAAAGCCTACGAAAGAACAATGTTTGACGGCCTGTTTTTAAACCGGGATATGGTCACAACAGACCAGTTGAAAAATACATTTTATACCACACTTGACGCGACAAAAATCATGTTGAAAAACCACTTTTCGGCTATACCGGAAAACAATATTTACACCAAAAAATCAATCATTGCCCGTGGATTATCAGCGCTGTTGCTCATCATTCCGGCTGCGGCATTTTTAGTGTTGGGTGTTTATCATGTGATGGCCGATCCGGTCTGGTATTTTGCATCGGGGATAACGCTTGCGGTACTTTTTATCTGCGCCGGCAAGTTGATTTCAACCTTTGACAAGCGAAAATCGATGTCTGTCGTCAAATACATAGCGTCCACAACGGCTTCGGTTATTGTCGCGGGCATTGCGGGTATCGCGGTGTTTGCAATCGGTGTATTGGTCATCAAACAGATTGCCTTGGCGGCTATTGCGGTTGTAATTACCGCAATTGCTATTTTCCTCGCTATTCGCATGAAAACCAGAACAGCCCAAAGCAACTTGTGGATGCAGGAAATACTCGGCTTAAAGAATTTTATAGAAACAGCCGAGCTTGACCGTATTCAGATGCTTGTAGAAGAAACACCGGAATATTTTTACAATGTACTGCCGTTTGCCTATGTGTTCGGTTTAACAGATAAATGGGCAGAAAACTTTGAGGGAATCGCTATCAGGCAGCCAGATTGGTATACATCCACCTACCCCGGCATGAATATGGGCTATTTTAACGCGATGATGTTCACCGGTGCACTGAACAGGGGTATGTCCACCGTTCAAAACAGCATGACGACCCGGCCTGCTCCTCAAGGCGGGGGCGGTTTCAGCAGCGGCGGCGGTGGCTTTAGCGGCGGAGGCGGCTTCAGCGGCGGCGGCATGGGCGGCGGCGGCGGCGGAAGCTGGTAAAATCAAAACATTAGTACAGATAAAGGACGGATCATTTTGGCTGAAATAAAACCCACAAAACACTGGTACAAAGAAATGGTGGTTTACCAGATTTGGCCGCGCAGTTTTTGCGACGGCAACGGTGACGGCATAGGGGATATCAAGGGCATTGTTTCCAAGCTCGATTATATCAAGAGTCTCGGCGCAACTGCCATCTGGTTTTCCCCGCTGTTTAAATCGCCTCAAAACGATTATGGGTATGACATTGCCGACTACCGGGACATCGCGCCGGAATACGGTACGCTCGATGAGTTCAAAGAAATGCTGAACTTGGCGCACAGTAAAGGGCTTAAGATCATCATGGATTTGGTTATCAACCATACCTCAGATCAGCACAAGTGGTTTTTAGAGAGCAAAAAGAGCAAAGACAACCCGTACCATGATTACTACTTTTGGCGGAAAGGCAAAAGAGGCGGCAAAAAACCGCCCAACAACTGGCTTTCCAGCTTTCCGGGACCCGGTTGGGAGTATGACAAGAACCTGGATGAATATTATCTGCATCTTTTTGCAGTTGAACAGCCGGACCTCAACCATGACAACCCGAAGGTAAGGGAAGAGATTAAAGACATCATGCGCTTCTGGCTGGACATGGGTGTGGACGGTTTCCGCGAGGATGTGATTACTTACATCTCCAAAAAAGAAGGTCTGCCCAACGGTTTGCCCTTGCCGGCAGCCCGCGGGATGGAAAACTATATCAACGGCCCGCATATGCACGAATACTTGAGCGAATATAAAAACGACGTGCTGGCTCATTACGACTGTATGACGGTCGGCGAAGCGCCGATGATGAAACCGGAGGTTGCTCTGCGTTACATCAGTGAAGGACCGGCGCAGGAACTCAACATGATGTTCCACTTCCAGCATATGGAAGCGGACTGCCTGTTTATCGAATGGGTACGGCGGCCTTTCAACCTCAAAAAGCTGAAAAAAGTGTATACCAACTGGCAGGAACAGTTGTACGGCAAGGCATGGAATGCCTTGTACATTGAAAATCACGATCATTCCCGCATCATCAGCCGTTACGGCAGCACAAAGTACCGGGTGGAAAGCGGCAAGATGCTCGCCGCCATGTATATCTGCCAAAGCGGTACGCCCTTTATTTACCAGGGGCAGGAAATCGGCATGACCAACATTGAACTGCCGGAACTTGAAATGTACGCGGACATCGCCACGCAGAATACTTATAAGCTATTCAGAAAACTGCATTTCAAGCATGAAACTATCATGAAAATCGCAAAGGTTGCCGCAAGGGATAACGCGCGCACGCCGGTGCAGTGGAGCGCGGAGAAGAACGCGGGCTTCACCACGGCGGAAAAACCCTGGTTTTATATCAACCCCAATTACACCGAGGTCAATGTGGAAGCGGCCGAAAAGGACGAAGATTCACTGCTCCATTATTACCGCAAACTGCTCAAACTCCGCAGCGAAAATCCGGTGATTATTTACGGCGATTACAAGGAGCACTACAGAAAAAGTAAGGAACTCTTTGTATATGAGCGTAACTACGAGGGCAAGCGCTTGTTGACCGTCAACTCCTTTGTCGAAAAGCCGGTTGAATTCAAAGCACCGGAGGGGTTCGATTTAAGTAAGGGGACACTGGTACTTTCGAACTATCCGGTTGAGAATCCTTCGGCAAATAGTTTTTTGACGAAACCGTATGAGACGAGGGTGTATCTTTTTTAAACAAACAAAATAACAAAACAGCCGGGTAAACGCAAAAATGCATTTTCCGGCTGTTCCTATTTTATGTTTTTGCTTTAACTTTCCTTCAATGATTTTCGCTTTTTTGTGTCATTGTTTTGTGACCGCTCATAAGTCTTTTCCCA
>CAYUWQ010000107.1:0-5923 GCA_964448455.1 uncultured Eubacteriales bacterium
AATTGACTGTATACGAACTGTAGAACACCTTTTTAACAACTACTGTGGAAAACTCTGTGGAAAATGTTGATAACTACCCCCCAAAAGCCATATTTTGATTGATTTTTTTCGATGTGGAGAACTTTTCGTTTTTTTGATACCTATACATCAAGTTGTACCGGCTTTACCCCCAACGGTATTTTTCGCTTTTTCGGGTCTATTATTTCCTATATAACAATATCTTGAAGGTGTGTGTAAAAACCCGATGAATATTGCCGAAAACAAAGAAACCATCCTGATATCCGGCGTCAAATGTTTTGATTTAGACCTGACGCTCGGCTGCGGGCAGGCCTTCCGCTGGCAAAAAACCGAAAACGGCCGTTGGCGCGGCGTGGCCTTCGGTAAAGCTTTAGCGATCAGCCAAAACGCGGACGGCAACCTTCTTTTTGACACCTCCGCCGGAGATTTTGAGCAGATTTGGCGTGGATATTTCGACCTCGACCGGGATTATTCCCTGCTTTGCGAGGGTTTTTGTGCGGACAACGCCCTGAAAACGGCCGTGGAACAGTTTCCCGGTATCCGTATCCTGCGGCAGGAACCGTGGGAGGCGCTGTGTTCTTTTATTATCTCCCAAAACAACAACATCCCGCGCATCAAGGGCATTATTGAAAGGCTGTGCACTGCCTTCGGCGAAAACATCGGCGGCGACAGCTTCGCTTTTCCCACAGCGCGAACAATCGCAAACCTCAGCGCGGATGACCTGGCACCCATCCGCGCCGGTTTCAGAGCAAAATATATTTTGGATGCCGCGGCAAAAGTCGCGAGCGGCGAAATCGCGCTTGAAAACCTGGCCGAGATGCCCTTGGACGAAGCGCGCGGCGAGCTGATGAAGATTAAGGGTGTGGGGTTAAAAGTGGCTGAATGCGCCCTTCTTTACGGCTGTGGACGCTTTGACGCGTTCCCGGTTGATGTTTGGGTAAAGCGGTTGATAGAAGAGCTGTATCCGGCCGGTTTCCCCGCGTGCGCTAACGGTGCGCAGGGCATCGCGCAGCAATATCTGTTCCATTGGCGCAGGCAGCAGTAGGGGCGAACCGTGTTCGCCCGTGAAGCGATAGAAAAGCGCGGCTTCACCGCGGGAAGCAGTGGAGAAGCAATAGGGGACGGGTTTTCCGTCCCGCAAAACTGTAGGGTGCGGCATCCCTGACGCACCTTGAAAAGGCTCCTTTTTCAAAGGGAATTTCCCTGACAGGGAAAATGTCACGCAGTGACAAAAGGGTCCCGTTTTCGGAGAAAACTGCCGCCCGAGGGCGGCTGAGGATTAAAAAGCAGGGACAGACCAAAAATCTGCCCCTGCTGAAAATATGCCTTTGTTTTACGCTTTGCCGGCGCAGCCGAGTACGGTCTGAATTTTATGCGCAACCATATTCTCAATCGCCGTGCGGGCGGGCGCGAGGTATTGCCTCGGGTCAAAGTGTGTCGGATTTTCCGCCATATGCTTGCGGATGGCCGCTGTCATCGCAAGACGCAGGTCGGAGTCGATATTGATTTTGCACACGGCCATTTTTGCGGCTTCGCGCAGCATTTCTTCCGGGATTCCGATAGCATCGGGCAGAGAACCGCCGAACTCGTTGATTTGTTTGACAAATTCCGGCACCACCGAGCTTGCGCCGTGCAGAACGATGGGGAAACCCGGCAATTTTTTCTCGATTTCCTCTAAAATATCAAACCGCAGTTCCGGCTTTTGCCCGGGTTTGAATTTGTATGCACCGTGGCTGGTGCCGATGGCAATCGCCAGCGAGTCAACCCCCGTGCGGGTAACAAAATCATACACCTGCGCCGGATTGGTGTAGGACGCGTTTTCCGCGCTGACATTGACATCGTCCTCAATACCCGCGAGCTGACCGAGTTCGCCTTCGACCGTGACACCCCTCGCATGCGCGTAGTCGACAACCTTTTTGGTCAGCGCGACATTTTCCTCATACGGGTGGTGGGAGCCGTCGATCATCACGGAGGTGAAGCCGCCGTCAATGCAGCTCTTGCAGGTTTCAAAATCCGGGCCGTGGTCCAGGTGCAGGGCAATCGGCAAGCCCGTTTCAATCACAGCCGCCTCGACGAGTTTTGTGAGGTAGGTGTGGTTGGCATATTTGCGCGCGCCGGCGGAAACCTGTAAAATAATGGGTGCCTGCAGCTTGACCGCCGCCTGTACAATACCCTGAATGATTTCCATATTGTTGACATTGAAAGCGCCTATCGCGTACCCGCCCTCATAGGCCGCCTTAAACATTGCTGTTGTTGTTACAAGTGGCATAATAAATTCTCCTGTTCTAAAACTAAGGCGGCGGAAATCTCCGTCGCCTTAAAAAAATCAATCGCTTGAAAACGGCAGCAGTGCAATGATACGGGCACGCTTGATGGCCGTGGTCAGCTCGCGCTGATGACCGGCGCAGGTGCCTGTTACTCTGCGGGGCAGAATTTTCGCCCTGTCGGAAATGAACCGGTTGAGTCTGCCGATATCTTTATAGTCGATCACTTCGACTCTTTCAACACAAAAGGAGCAAACCTTCTTGCGGCCTTTCCTGTTGTTGGGTCTTCTGTCGTTTCTGTCGCCTCTGTCGCCTCTATCGTAAGCCATGGAATAACCTCCTTTAATAAGAATGAACCGAAAGACGCTCGTCAGAACGGGAGATCGTCGTCGGTAATGGTTTCGAAATCACCCGCGTTGCCCGTCGCGTAAGACGGCGCGGGGGCGTTGGCTACGGCCTCATCTATGCGGCTGCCGCCGCCGGTATTGTCGGATTTCGGTCCGCAAAAGCTGACCTTGTCCGCCACAATCTCAAACGCCTTGCGTTTGATGCCGTTTTTGTCTTCGTAAGAACGGGTCTGAATCGCGCCTTGAACAGCAATCAGAGAACCCTTGTGGAAAAAGCGGTTGACAAATTCCGCCGTCTGCCGCCAAGCGACGATGTCAATAAAATCGGTCTGGCGTTCTTCTCCGGCTTTCGCAAAAGCTCTGTCCACAGCGATCGTAAAGGAAACAACAGAAATGCCCGTCGAAGTTGTGCGCAGCTCCGGTTCCGCGACAATCCTGCCCATAAGAACGGCACAATTAAGCATCCTTCTTCACTCCTTCATCTTTCCGGATCGTTAACGAGCGCAGTACGCCGTCCGTGATCTTCACAATTCGGTCAAATTCCGCCGGGAATTCCGGGCTGCTTGTGTAGTTGAGAAGCACATAGTAACCCTCGGGTTCGTCGTTAATGAGGTAAGCAAGTTTGCGCTTGCCCCATTCGTCAACGCTCTCGAGAGTGCCGTTCTCTTCAACAAGGGTCTTGAATTTTTCCACCATTTCCTGAACGAACTCGTCGCCTTTGGTCATGGTGAACACCACCATGGTTTCGTAGTTTACTGAAGCTGACATTCTAAAAGCACCTCCTTCCGGTCTTAGGCCGCGGGTTAGCGCGGCAAGGATGTTGTTGCCGCCTGTAAATTTGCGGCAATAACCGCATTGAATCATTGCGGCAGTTTGTAATTATAACAGGGAGCATGCGCAAAGTCAAGGAAATTATTTCACCGTCTTCTCCGTCTTATCCCCAATGGTCAGCCTGTTGTACAGTTTCAGCGCCGTGCCGTTATTGCTATACGATGTGCCGTTGTAGCGCATCATGTTGACTACCGTCATGCTGCCGCCCTGTGTAATAAGCATCGTGCCGCCGATATTGTCCGCGCCGATGTTGAATGCCAGCAGGTCTGTGCTGTTTGTGTTGTTCATAAAAGTCTTGACACCGTACGAAAAACAGTTGTAAATCGTTTGATTTTCCGCGCTGTCCAGCTTGATATACTCTGTTTGTATACGGGTGACCGCGTTAAACAGATAAGGGAACATCTGGCTGCCCTCATCCACCCAATCCGGCAGGTTCAGCCCGTTGCGGGCCATTACGGTGCCGTTTTGCAGGCAACCCTCAATAATGCCGTTTGAACCGCCGGCAACAATCGCGTTGTTATAACAGCAGCTGACAAGCTTTTTTATGTGATGATTATCACAGCCGCGGAAATCGATACCGTTGTAAGCCGCCGCAATGGCACAATTGACAACATAAACACCGGAGCCGCTGCCCCGGATGGCATAGGCCGCCGGCTGTACGGTGCCAAGCGCACCGGGGCGCACACAGGTGTTTTCCGGATAAAAAATCCGTATGCCCCGCACACCGGCGTTTGCCGCGAGTGTTATCAGCGCGGGGTCCGTATCCGGATTTGCCGTGTTTAATCCGTAATAGGCGAGAATCACCGTACCCCTGCTGTTCCCGCCCTGGTCGCGCGTGGCAACGGATGAAGACCCCCGCAATTCCACCCCGGCCGGCACCGTAACCGGTTCATTCATCCGGTATTTCCCGGCAGGGAGGTAGACCACACCGCCCGCTCCCGCCGCCCGGTTAAGCGCCGCCTGAATAGCCGGGGATGTGTTTTCCGCGCCGGTTTTATCCGCCTGCACCGTAAAAAGGTTTTCCACCGGCTTATGCGGCGCGGCATCGTAATCGATGTTATATTCCTCAAGGGTATCGCATTCCACCAGATACTTTCTGTTGGCGTTTATCCCGTACTTAAAAAGCGATTTGATAAAATCAAACAGCTGCCCGATGTTTTTGACAACAAATTTTCCGCCCGCGCGCCCGCCGGAAAGTTCCGTCCCCGCAAGCTTGACAACCCCGAATGTGTTGTTCATGATTGCGTGTTCACTGCCGTAAATTTGGCTTTTGGCAACCACCATACCCCAGCGCGCGTCAATCGAGTCCACTTGGATGCCAACATCGCACCGGTCAATCCGGACATCAAAAAGCGACCCGGCAAATTCGATACGCATACCCTTAACAATATGCATCCCGTATTTACAGTCCGTTATGTCGATATTCGCGAATTGAGTCCATTCCAAATCACCCAAGACCAGGCCGATTGTATTTTTCCGGGTATAGGCATCCAGTTCATCCCGGGCAGGCGCATGATAAGCGGGACCTGCCTCAATCCAATATTTGTTGCTGATTGTCAGGTTTTTCCAGGTGCCGACATCGGACTGGTTGTACGCGGTCGCGCCGCAATACAGAAATGTGCCTTTCACATTGTCCACCGTCATCATTTCATGCCCGCCGCCGTCCACACACGCGCCGATTCCCTTATAACCGTTGAGCACCGTGCAGTTTTCGATACTTTGCAGCATTCCGTGAGGCACATAAAAAGTATAGGGGTAGGGTTTCACATTGTTAATGTCCTGCCCGGGGTAATACACCGTCAGCCCCATTACGCCCGCGCTGCCCGCTACCGTAAACAGCGCCGGCAAATCCTCCCCGCTGCTTGCGACATCCGCCAAGATGACTGTGCCGTAATCGCTGCCCGTATCCGGATCCTGCCAATCGCCCCGCAGCGTAACGAAGGCATGTATCGTTATGCCGCCGGTTAAACGGTAGCGCCCCGCGGGCAAAAATACCGTACCGCCGCCCGCCGCGTAACAGTCATCAATCGCGGCCTGTATAGCGGCCGTACTGTCTGTTTCGCCTGTATTGTCCGCAAAATAAGGCGCCTGCGCGGCGACAATGTCCGCCACAACCACATCCGGCGCCGGGTAAGTGACCGGTACAATACCGGGCGTACCGGTCGTATAAAGACTCCGATTGCTTTCCGTTTGCATGCGCGCGCCTTCTTCCTCAAAAGCTTGAGCCGTGCCGGACCCCGCCGCGTTTATAATAACCAAGGCAAAGAACAGACAAAGGACTTTTTTTAAACCAACGATGTGTTGCATACAAACGCTTCCTCCCGGGCAATTTTTTAACTTGAACCAAAAGCCTCATTTGTGTTATAGCTAACAAAAATGAGGCTTGTTGTGTGTCCGTTATGCGGTTTATGTGTCTATATTATCGTTGTCACCGGCGCCTGTGTTTCCTCCGGGTTCCCCGGG
>CAYUWQ010000108.1:0-5781 GCA_964448455.1 uncultured Eubacteriales bacterium
TGTCGCTGCCGCCGGCCGAGTCGACATAATAGGTTGTCACCCCGGGGTTGATTGCGGCGGCGCCGGTTGACAACGGACTGATTAACAACGCTAAAACCATCAGCAATGCCAGTATTTTCGTTGGCTTTTTCATATTATCTCCAATCTCGTGCCGCTATGCGGCACATTTTTTCAGGCTATCCTATTGTCATTGATTGTATGAGACATCAAACATCGCCGGATTTGTGAACTTCGGCACCTGAGGCAAAAACATATTGCCGCTCGCGGTCCAAATGTTGTTTTGAAGATTAACGGATGTACAGTAAAAGCCGAAGTTGAGCCTGCCCCTGTCGATATTTTTTGAATACGCCACCTCATTTGAAATGGTATTGCCGCTGAACTTAAAACCCGACACATTGTTGGCGTCAAGTACAGCCGCCGGTGAGTCCTGAAAAGTATTATTGCTGATGTCAATATTGGTAAACGCGGTGGCGGTTTTGGCCGTTTTCCCTTCGATTTGTGTGCCGATAAAAATAACAGCGCCCCAGTTGCTGTAACTGCACATATTGAAGGTGTTGTTTCTGACCACAAGATTGTCAACACCCGTCCCCTCCTGCCAGTAACCCGGTGACACATCCATAATGATACGGATGGCATTCCCCATTAACTTATAAAATGTATTGTTTTCGCACAGCCCGTTGCCGGACTGCAGCAGGAGCGCTCTTGCCCTGTTCTCGTGAAAACGGCTGCCCCGTATCACATAGTTTCCGCTGAAATGAGCCGTATTAAAAAGCATGCCGCCCTTTTTAACCGTTTCGGGTATTGGGTCGGATAAGGTAACCGTGTAAATTCCTGTTCCGGCGGGAAAAACGGAAACAACGGCTGATGTAAAGTCCAGCGTTTTGAAATCGCTGTTTTTAAAAGCCAGTACATCTCCCGGCACAATCGCCGCTGCCATCCAACCCTGAACCATTAGTGTCTTGCTG
The DNA here is from genome assembly GCA_964448455.1 of uncultured Eubacteriales bacterium. GTDB lineage: Bacteria > Bacillota > Clostridia > Oscillospirales > Acutalibacteraceae > UBA1447. The sequence continues at coordinate 966 of CAYUWQ010000108.1, forward strand.
TCCGTCACCTCACTGATACAGCCGAGGTTATCATGGATGTTAACACCGTCGTCCCCCATAAAGCTGAAATCGCAGTTCTCGATGCGGAAATAGCCGTTAGAGTCCGCGATGTGCAGGGCGTCCGCCGTCACGGAAACGCGGCGTGTGGCCGCGTAACCGGGGTTTAGCCCGATCGTTGTATTTAAAAACTGAAAATGATTGGCTCCGCCGGCGACCACAAAGCCCATCCCCGCGGCACCGACAATATTCACACCGTCGAATGTAATATGGCGGCTGTTGTTGTAAAGATAAAACACCGCGCTGCCGTACACATAATGGCGCAGCAGGTACACTTCGCCATTGAGAAAGTTATCCAGCACGCCGTTATGGGTTACCCGCAGCACATTGCTTCCGATTTTTTCCACACCGGCAATGGCGCCGAGGGTCTGGTAAAGATACACTTCCTTCGAGCTTTCCTTCGCGCCCGGGGTCAGGGTTTCCGGGTCATACTGGGTGATAGCGGCAAAAACAACATCCGCACTCACATCCGCAAGTTCGGTGAAAACAAGGTCCAGGGTGTTGTTCGACGCGTCTGCGTTTTGAACCCGCACCATGGAACCGAGCCGCGAGCGCTCCCAGTTCCAGTCAATAGTAATATTATTGAATTCCACACACTCGCAGTTTGACAAACTCAAATAACTGCTGCCGTAACTGAAAACAAACCGGGCGCCGTTGCCTTCAAAATAAATATCCGTCAGGCTGTCAAGCCCGAAGCCGGCATCGGTGTTAAAGGCGTAATCTCCCGCTTCAAACACAACGCGGGTCTTGGGGTGCTGCCTGCAATAATGGATGATGGCCGCAAACGCGGCATAGTTGTCAAAGTTTGCGGCGGCAAAGCCGAAATCGGCGGCGTAAACGGTGTTCAGCGCGTCCGCTTTGGGGCGGACAACATAGAAGACAGAATCCTCCACGCCGCGAATCTCATCAAGAACGCAGTATTCGGATATGACAGGTGCGGTTTCGGAAACCACCCCGGTTTGCGGCACATCGGGTATAACAAAACCGAAGATGTTGGCAATCATAGTTGACACCGCCATCAGCAGGGAGACAAATCTCATCACCACAGAAATCACCCCCCATATAATTGCTTATTGTCCCGCTTTTTCTATAAAGATGACCGCCGCGGAAGCCGGATTCGGGAAGTTAATTGTTATCCCCTGTTTGAGTTGGGCGCCCGAAACTGTACCGAACGAGTTTAGCCCATCAATATCGTTTAAATTATAGAGGGTATCCTCGTCAACGCCTCTGAGACAAATGTTTTTTGTACTTTCCCCGTTGGCGGCCTGCCGGAACACCTGCAGAACGCCGGCGTCATCTTGTGCGTTAAAGAACATCCACGCTGTCCAGCCGGTGTTGTCGGAATGGCTGTAAAAAGGTGTCAGGACGTAAAAATCGTCATAATAATATTGTTTAATCCTGTCCCATTCGCCCAAAGCGGTTCTCAGCGTGTCAAAATTGAAGGCCGAGTCCCTGCTCCATGCGCCGGCATAGGCATTAATCGGCAAAAAGCTGACCCTTGAAAGGTATTTTGTCGCTGCTGTGTCAGCACCGAACGGTGCGAGCATATTGGTGCCGTTGCAGGGTATCCATTTCATAAAAGTGGTAGTGACAGAAAGGCGCGTTTCCGGGGTGTAACGATCCGCGTCGCTCCTCAAAAACGGCACGGCGCGCCGCATTGTTTCCAGGTCGTTTCGTCTGCCACCGGAAGCGCAGCTGTCAATAATCGTGCTCCTGCCGGTTTCGGCGCAGTAGGCGATGATGCGGTCCCACAGTGCAAGATGCCCCTGCACATATTTATTTTCAGTAATACCCGCTCTGAAAAGTCCTTCCGCCAAATCTGCTTTATGCCAATTTTCGGCTGGGTTTGTATTGAAGTCTTCTCGGTATAAATCCACGCCGGTTTCATCTAAAACAGTTTTTATTTTGTTGAAGGTCCAGTCCAGGCAGTCCGGGTTGCCCAGGTTTGAGATGTTGGTGCCGATTTTCCAGCTTTTATCATAATAAAAGTTTTTGCAGAACACGTCAAAATCTTTTACCCCGATTCGTTCCGGCTCAAACCATAGCAGGGTTTTTGTGCCGTTTGCCTTTAAGGTTTCGGACATTTCAAGGAAAGTACCCTCCGGCCACTTGTTTTTATCAAGCGTCAGCGTCCCCGTTCTGCTCCATTCGCTCCAAATAGACGCACCGAACTCGTCGTAATACCAACCGGCATCATACCACTGGTAGTCAAAATGAACGTTCTCCGCCAGCAGTTTGTCAAAGCTTGCTCTCCAGGATGAATGTTCAAACCCCACGCTGCCGTCGCTGCTCGGATTCGGGCTGTCCGTGCTCAAATGGAAGCAGCTCTGCGGCTGCATCGGCTCGGCAGAGTCCGATGTTTCGGACGGCATGTTGCAGTCGATATACCAGTTGCGCCACAACTGTGTTGCCTTGTCCTCATCGCGCTCAAAATATTTGAGGAAAGCCATCAGCGGTGTCCTGACCGTTTCACCGGGTTTGAGGTACGAACAGAAACCGTTTGTGCCGGAGCCGGTAAAATGCGTCGTGCCTTTGTGGTCATAAGTAAAGGACGCTGTCCATGTGCCCGGCCAGCCAATAGCAATCATCGTGCCGCCGCTGTCCGTTTCCAGGTTGAAATACGGGAAGTTGTTGTCCGTCGACCTGCCGTCTTTGGACACAATAATCCGCGGGATAAACGTCACTTCATGCTCATACGGTTCATACCAGCCGTCGCCATCGCCATTGATGCCCTTGAGTACGGGGTTGCTGCCCGCGATATTCAATTCTGCAGCGGTAACACAGGATAAAACGGAAGTATTGCAAGCCCCGGTGTTTTTAAAATACACCGTCCACTCATAAGCGTTGTAGGCGGGGTAATAAGAACTGACTACCGTCACCTGCAATTTGTTGTCGCTGTGCAGCATCACTACTTCGGTGGTCTGTTTTTTTTCGTCCGTTACAGTACTGCGGCCGACTTCTTTAAATCCGCTCAATCCGGTTTGCCGCTCGGTACCGTACAGAAAACTGACAGGCAGGTTCGCTAAGTCCTGCGTGAACGATTGATACTCCTCATAGGTTGCCATGCGCGCTTCCTCCTGTGTATAGACTTTTGGCTCAAGAGTAAAAGGATGCCCGCTGATCAGTGCGATAATCATCGCGAGCAACGCAGAAATGAACTTTATTATCATACCCGTCACATCTTTCCAGTTTAATGGCGCGAATAGTCTGTTACCATCATTTTATCACTTTGATAACACCTGCCAAACACTTAATCCGAGCCGGATGTTTGATTCAATGCAGTATCTATATTGCCGGTTTCTTCATAAGTCTTGCTCATGTGCGCTCTCCGTTCATTGAGTTCTTCATACATCGTTTCCCGGTTTGTGCGGTTGATGTTGTAGAAAAACTTGGGGAACATTGAAATAAGCCCGGTGATTGAAGGAACGAGTGTACTCATTATAAACATTAAATATTTTGTTCTGTCGGACTGCCCGCCGAAACCGGCGCTGAGATTGTATCCGATTTTTTTAAGAATCAGTGTGGTGAAGGTGGCGTTCGTGTTGGTGACGATTTTGGTTATCATGTTTTTCGCGGCAATGGTCATGCCTTCCGTCCGGTATCCGTTTTCCCACTCGGCGTAATCCAGGGCCTCATTCAATATTTCCCTTGGGAGAATTTTTTTCATGCCGGAAGTCAGCTGCCAAACCGTTTCCTTCACCATCAGGATCGGCACCATATACTTGATACTGCGGAACCACCCGCCTGGGCCGCTCCCGCCGATGGAACCGAGCACAAACACAACAAGCGAGAGGACATGCCCAATATGCGTACCGAAAATCCACAGATATTTTGTTGCGAATTTTTTGCGTGACCAGGCGAGATAGGAGTAACTGAGATAATACGCCGGTGTGGACGGAAGATTGATCAGCGTTTTGATCAGCAACGAGCCGAGCACATCCAAATAATAGTTGTCCATGCCCGTTGAAATCGTTAAAGCGTTGAGCAGGTCGGAAATCATGATAATCCGCAAAGGCTTGCTCCTGACAATGGTAAGAAAGCCCTGCTTGATATCGGGGCGCTGAACCGATTGCTGAACACGCTCCTTCGTTGTCAAGAAACAGTACATGGCAAAAACGCCGCTCACAAGCGTTGTAAAAACACCGATAGACACAAAAACCGACCGCAGCGATAACTGAATCACATCATGGTTAACCATGTCAATCAATACCGCCAAAACGAACTCCGGAATATTCTCATAAAACGAGGAAAATACCTCCGATTTGGTGAGAATGCCCATACGCTCCTGGGGGTTGGGCGTCACGGTGGATATCAAACCGGTTTCGGCAATGGAACGGAAGGTTCCGCCGCCTTCCCGCAGCATGGCCAGAATAAGCCAATAAAGTATTTTGCCCATATCAAATGGATTTTGCCCGAAAAACATCGGTGTCAGCCAGTAAAACACTGTACCGAAGGTGCCCAACAGCCCGAATATGACAAGGTAAGGCCTGAATTTGCCGTACCTGGTCCTGGTTTTGTCGACAACCGCTCCGATAATAGAGTCATTGACAATATCCCAAACACTGTTAATCGCGTTGATGACGGTCTGCCAACCAAGGTCAATTTTAACAACATCCAAAAGAAACCGGGTGGTGTATTGGTTGATTGTAAAGGTTTTTGATGAATCAAAGAGAACATAACCGATTGTTTCTTTGGTGCTGACATAACGGCGGTTCTGATTGATATTTAAGCTTGGTTGCATAGGAGTCCCCTTTATCCC
>CAYUWQ010000109.1:0-5773 GCA_964448455.1 uncultured Eubacteriales bacterium
CACGCGCCGCACCACGACATCTGCCCCTGGCGCAACTACGGCATCGGCCGGGTGGTGCGCGAGGTGTTTGAGGACGGCACAATGGGGCCGGTGTATTTTATCCGCTATTTGGATTATTCCGGTTGGACAGAGGACAAGCTCCCCTTCCCCTTTTATAAACACGCCGCGGATAAAAGCTTTATCGCCGCATGCGACGAACTGCTGGCAGACCGTTTCGTCACCGAACAGTGGACGGAGGAACACGGGCCGGCGGATACCGCCATCGGGCTGAAAATAAAAAAGGATGACCAGGACGGCGGCACGGCGCCGAATACGCCGTTCGAATCCGCCAGCAGCTTTTGCTGGTACCATATAGACGAGAACACCGTCATCGCCCTGTGGAAGCAGGGCAAAGTCGGCATCAGCCGCGACGGCGGATTAAATTGGGATATCCGGTATGAGCCGACCTTCGCGACCTCCGGCGCAAAATCCTGGGGGCAAAAAACCGAAGACGGCAAATTTACCATCTGCTACGACAACAGCCTGTCCAGCGAGCACCGCTACCCGCTGGTGGTCGTGACCTCCGACGACGGCATACAGTTTAACGATATGGCGTGCGTGTTCGGCGAGCTGCCGCCCAGGCGGTATGAGGGTACCTATAAGGATTTCGGTCCGCAGTACATCCGCGGCATCTGCGAGGGGCACCGGGAATACCCGGCGGGCGCAATTTGGCTGTGCCACAGCATCAATAAAGAAGATATCGGCGTGTCACGCATCCCCGTGCCGGTGCGGCGCAGCGTGACGGAGCATGTTCACGACACCTTTGATGATTGTGAATATGGCTATGTTAAGGATTGGAACATCTACTCCACCAAATGGTCACCGGTGACGCCGGAGAAGGTGAACGGCGAGACTTGCCTGAAGCTGGCTGACAAAGACCCCTGCGACTACGCCAGGGCGATGCGGATTTTCCCCCGGAGCAAAGCTGTAAGCGTTTCATTGGACATTCAAGCCGGAAACTATGAAAAAGACCTGGAAATCGAACTGGCGAACAGCGCCGGTATCCCCGTGTGCAGGGTGACGCTCGGCGGCGGCTGGCTGCGGGTGCGGTACGGTTCGAATACGGAGAACTGCTTTAAGGTGACGGATGAGGCCCGGCACACGCTGGACATTCAGGCGGACTGCGCGAACAATGTATACTCCGTGCTGTGGGACGGGGTGAAGTCCAAAGAATACGGCTTCGGGCGGCTGGTCAACAAAGCGAACGATGTGGAACGGCTGATTCTGCGCACCAAACCGAGAAGATATATGCCGAATTATGAAATTTACCCCGAAACGCCGGATTTGCCGGGTGTGGACGAACCGGTGGCGGAGAGGGTGTATTACATTAGTAATGTGCGGACGAAGCCGATGGGAAGCGGTTGAGAAGCACGGCTGCGCCGTGGGAAGCAATGGAGAAGCGGTTGGGGACATTCTGTGCGCGGGCGGTTTCCGTATCGGATTTCGTAGGAATCGGCAGCCCTCACGAACCGGCTTTGCGTGGCAATTCCCCTCCTTTGGAGGGGTGGCTGAAAGCCGGGGTGGTTAGTTACGACCACCCCGCCCTGCGGGCACCCCTCCAAGGGAGGGGAATGTTTTTTACCGCGTGTGTGCAAAGAAATCTCCCAAACCGTGATTTTTGCCGCATCTGTACCCGTTTTGGCCTGATTTTTGCGGATTGCGTGAAATTTTGAACAGTCGTTTGTGACATTTCACAATATCTAATCTCGCGTTGATCTATGCTGTTTTTGGGATTTTCTCCAAAAACAGCTTTATTTTTTGTCACTTTTTAAAAATAATTTCGGTAGATTTTACTTTTTCTTGATGAATTACTTGCAATAGCAAACAAAATTGTGTAATATGTATATGTTTGAGCAGTCAATTTGTATAAAATGCATGGGCGAATAACGATTGTTAGGGGAAAAGAATATGTCAAACAGGCTTTTTCAGGGGGTTATCCACCAACTGAGGGACGCGATCGGCAAACATATCGGCATTATCGATGAAGCGGGCACCATCATTTCCTGCAGCGAGCTCGGTAAAATCGGCGACCTTGTGTCCGCCGCGGCGGATATTTTCGCAGGGAACGACTATACCTTTGCCGAAGGGTATACTTTTCGCACCTTCGGCTCTCAGGTTCACTCGGAATACGCGGTTTTCATTGAGGGCACGGATGACGATACCAAAAGATTCATCGACTTCGCCTGTGTAGCGCTGAGCAACATCAAGCAGCTGTATGATGAAAAGTTTGACAGGGGCAATTTCATCAAAAATGTGATTATGGACAACATTTTGCCCGGGGATATCTACATCAAAGCACGGGAACTGCGTTTTAACAACGAAGTTTCGCGCGTTATCCTGTTAATCAGGATTCCGGACCACAATGATGTGTCCGTTTTTGATGTTATCCAGAACCTCTTCCCGGACAAAACGAAGGATTTCGTCATCAACATCAACGAGTCCGACATCGCGCTTGTCAAAGAAGTCCGCGCGAATATCGAAACCAAGGACCTTGAAAAGCTTGCGCGCTCCATATCCGATTCGCTGAGCAACGAGCTTTACCTCCATGCGCTTGTTGGTATCGGTACCATTGTCACGGGGATTAAAGATCTCGCGCATTCTTTTAAAGAAGCGCAGGTGGCCCTGGAGGTCGGCAAGTTCTTTGATACGGAAAAGACCATCATCAGTTACGATAATTTAGGCATCGCCCGCTTGATTTATCAGCTGCCCACCACGCTGTGCGGCATGTTTTTAAAGGAAGTGTTCAAAAGAGGTTCCATTGAAAGTTTGGACCAGGAAACGCTTTTCACCATCCAGCGTTTTTTTGAAAATAACCTGAATGTATCCGAAACATCCCGGAAACTTTTTGTTCACCGCAACACACTCGTATACAGGCTGGAAAAAATTAAAAAACTCACCGGACTGGATTTACGCGAATTCGACGACGCCATCGTTTTTAAAGTCGCGCTGATGGTGAAGAAGTACCTTGACGCAAAGCCGGTCAGATATTAAGGAATTTTTTTGCAATGATTGAATTTAACAGCGTCAACAAAATATACTCAAACGGTTACTGCGCCTTAAAAGACTTGAACATACACATTGAACCCGGGGAGTTCGTATTTGTCGTGGGCGCGTCGGGGGCGGGCAAAAGCACCTTCCTCAAACTGATTATCCGGGAAGAGGTCCCCACAAAAGGCACAATCCGTATTAAGAAGTTCTTACTCAATGACTTAAAGCGTAATGAGATCCCGGAATTCCGGCGCCATTTGGGCATCGTGTTCCAGGATTTCCGTTTAATACAAAACATGAATGTCTATGATAACATCGCGTTTGCCATGCGGGTTATCGGCGCGAAGGAAAAGGATATACGCAAACGCGTGCCGTATGTCATCAGCCTCGTCGGGCTGTCCTCCAAAGCGCGTTGCATGCCGCTGGAGCTTTCCGGCGGGGAACAGCAGCGCGTTGCTTTAGCGCGGGCGCTCACCAACAACCCGGATATTATCATCGCGGATGAACCCACCGGCAATGTCGACCCGCAGATGTCCTATGAGATTGTGTCTCTGCTGACCAAACTCAACAGCACGGGCACCACCGTGGTAATGGTCACGCATGAACATGAACTGGTGCGCCGGTTTGACAAACGCGTGATTATCCTCGAAAGCGGCTGCATCGTTTCGGACGGACTGCCGCTGCGGGGGAAAGCCGCGGCTTCGTCCACCGGTCACCTGAATGCCGTCCCGCGGGATTTGACGCAGCGGTACGCCGGCCAAAGCCGGGTGCGCCCGGCCGGGGACAGCGGCGTAAAGGGCGGTGACACCCAATGAAGACGGACAGCATGGGGTATTTAACCAAAGAAGGGTTCCGTAATGTGGTGGTCAACAAGCTCATGAGCATCGCGTCGGTTTCCGTTTTGTTCAGCTGCCTGGTGATGATCGGCACCGCGTTTTTGCTGCTGGTCAACATCACCTCCATCATCAGCGGTATTGAGGACCAGAACATCATCACCGTTTTTTATGCCAGCGGCGCGGAAGGTTCCGCGGACGACAGCCTGGGCAGCCAAATCAAAGCGATGGAAAATGTGAAAACCGCCGAGTTTGTGCCCAACGAAACGGCATACAAAGAAGTCATCGCCAACGCCGAACCGGGGCTGGCGGAATATTTGAGCGGCGGGGAAGCGGCTTTTCCGGACGCCTACAAAGTGACCATCAAGGATATGGGCAAGTACGAGGAAACGGTCGCGCAGCTCAAAGCGCTCGAAGGGGTTGACCAGGTGCGCGGAAGCGAATCCCTCGCGAAAAAGCTCAATGACATCCGCGGCACAGTAACCGCCATCAGTGTGGGCATTATCGTGATGCTGCTGCTGGTTTCGCTGTTCATCATATCCAACACCATCAAAATCACCATGTACAGCCGCCGGCTGGAAATCAGCATTATGCGCAGTGTGGGGGCAACATCCTGGTTCATCCGCTGGCCGTTTATGCTGGAGGGCATGATCCTCGGGGTTTTTGCGGGTTTACTCGCCACCTTGGCGGTATGGGGCATCTATGAAGCGTCGATACGCGCGCTGACGGATTTGCTGACGGATTTGGGCGGGCGCGGCTCGCTGCCGTTTATACACTACGCGCCGATGATTGTGCTGAGCTTCACGGGGATCGGCATTGTCACGGGCGGATTCGGGAGCATGATCTCCATTGCCAAATATCTCAAGGAAAAGGAGTTTGTGAACGATGAAGAATAAAGCCGGAACCGGTCTCAAAAAGATCACATGCCTGTTTCTTTGCCTGGTGCTTGTGCTGCTCACCGGAGCGCCGCAGGCAAGCGCGAACGAACTGGACGATTTGAAGGCGGAATACGACCGCTTAACGCAAAAGATAGCGGACAGCGAAAAAGCGCTGAACAAGATTTACGCGGATAAAAACAAACAGCAGGAAGTGCTCAAAGAACTCAACGACCAGCTGGACGCGATTGACCGGCAGATGAAGGTGCTCAACGCCTCCATCACCCTGCTGCAGACGGATGTGAACAGCCTGCAGGGCACAGTCACGCGTTATCAGACGGACATCACGGCTTTGGGTGTCAAAATTGAGGATACAAACAAAGAAATCACCGAAAAGCAGGGTGTGATGGAAAGCACCCGGCAGGAGGCGCTGGATCGCATGCGCGCGAGTTATCTGGCGGGCAACCCGTCCAAGCTGGAAATCCTGCTGAGTTCCGATGACATGAGCGTCTTTTTTTACAACATGGAACTGCTCAAGCAGCTCGCCAAAAAGGACGAAGCGCTTATCGACAAACTCAAGGCGGAAACAGACGCGCTCAATGAGTTAAAGAAGGGCATGGAAAAGGACAAAACGGACCTGGAAGCCATTGAGGCTGATTTGGTTGTCAAACTCGGCGATTTGAAAACGAAGAAGGCGGCAAAGGACGCGCAGGCGGATCAATTTGAGGCGGCGCAGCGCAGCGCGGCGGCGAAATCCGAACGCGCGATGAATGAGCTGGCCAAGCTCGACAAAAACAGCGCGGCCTATCAGGCGCAGATTGCCCGCTACGAGCGTGAGCGTGAGGAAGCGGACAGGCGCATTGAAGACTACATCGCGAAATACGGCTCGTCCTCTGGTGACACGGTCAACCCGGAAAACGACGGGGCGATGACCTGGCCGGTGCCGTATGCCGGGTGCTATATCACTTCACCCTTCGGTAACCGGGCAGACCCGTTTACTGGGGAGACAAGAAAGCACAACGGCATTGATATATGTGT
>CAYUWQ010000110.1:0-5705 GCA_964448455.1 uncultured Eubacteriales bacterium
TTTCAACACACCGTGCATCTCCATACAAGCGGCCACGCGACGAAAAAAGCGATTATGGATGTCTGCAGCGCCGTTGCCCCGAAGGATGCGGTCATCCCCGTGCACAGCGAAGCCCCCGGCTTGATTGGCAATTTGGGGTTGACGTATCCTGTCAAGTATCTCGATGACGGCGAGGCTTTTACACTGTAAAAGAAAGCTCATAGGGTCGTCAAGGATACATATATAGATGCAAAATTTTAGTCATTAGATTCCAGACATCTGATTTTAGATAAAGGCTACGGCAATCCCTCCACCGCTGCGGCGGTCCCCCTCACCTTTAACAAGGGAGGTATAAGTTAGTGCAGCAAATCCGGAATTAAGGAGGATGGCAAATGGACGACAAGGGCATTTTCGGCGGCGACCCGGTAAACGATGTTGTCCTGCTTTCCGTCCTCACCGATGACGATGACAACGGTGGAGGCGGCGGCGGATCATCGTCGGGCTGCACCGGCGGCAAAGGCTGGCTCATCGGAAGTATACTCCTGCTGATTCTGCTTTGGATTATCGACGGCGGGGAGTAATCATCAAATAAAAACCCCCGGTTTTCACCGGAGGCGGAAATAGACTGACCGCTGTTGCATTTTATATCAGCCAAGCAGGGATAAGCCAGTTTTTCCTGTCAATGGGCAGCACATCCTGTGCAAGGCAGATGACCGCACCGGTCCCTATAATTGTTTTCAAATGAGCCGCGCCGGAGAAACGGTCTTCGTCGCTCGGCTCTTCTTCTATCGGGTTAAGTACGGAGAAGTTTTTAACAGCGCCTTTCGGCGACGCGCTTTTTTTTATCTCAACCGGGTTGACCGTGTTGTTCTGATGAATGATCATATCGATTTCTCTTCTGCTGCCGTCACGGTAGAAATACAGCGGCGGCCTTTTTCCGCTGTTGAGATAACTTTTGATGATTTCCGACACAACCCAGGTTTCAAAAAATTCGCCGCTCATCGCACCGGATTCGAGCGCCTGCGCGGAATTCCACCGGGTCAGGTAGGCGCACAGCCCCGTATCGAGGAAATACATCCGCGGCGCTTTGATCACTCTTTTAAGCGCGTTATTATAATACGGTTCGATCAGCGCCACAAGGCCGCTGGAGACGAGGATGGATAACCATTGTTTCGCAGTCGGCGAAGAGATGCCGGTTTCCGACGCCAGCGTTTCATAACTCACATTGGTCGCGGTTCTGGCTGCTACAATGCCGATGAATCTGAAAAAAGAAAGCTCGTCGGCAACCTGTGTCAAATCCCGGATATCGCGGCTGATGTAGGTCTCCAGATAGGATTCAAAATATTCATCCCGTTTTGTCTGCGGCAGTTCATACAGCCGCGGCATGGAACCGGTAAAGATTCTTTCAAAAATCTCCGGCATGATCATTTTTTGATAGGTGCCGAGTTTTGACAGCAGCGCTTCGGGGTCAACCTCAAAGGGAACAGATGCGTTGCCGTTGATTTCACTGTTTGAAAGGCCAAGCATGCGCACAATACCGACCCTGCCCGCAAGGGACTCGGTTACATTTTTCATCATATGAAAGGTTTGTGATCCGGTCAGCCAAAAATCGCCGCAGTTTTTATGCTCGTCAACATATACTTTGATATAATCAAAGATTTCCGGCACATACTGCACTTCATCAATAATAACCGGCGGCGAAAAACGCTGTAAAAACAGCTCCGGCTCGTTTTTTGCGATATCCCGGTAAGTCGGATTGTCGAGCGACACATATTTTCTGGTATCCCCCGCCATTTTTTTAAGCAAAGTCGTTTTGCCGACCTGCCGCGGACCCGTTAAAAGCAGAACCGGAAAAGTATCGTTGATTGAGTTTATTGACTTTTCAATTGCCCGTTCAATATACATACGGTACCCCCAAAAAAATCAGAAAAAATATTTAAAATCGTGTAAATCTAAAATGCTATTTTAATTTAACATAGTTTTCGTTTTTTGTCAAGGGGAAAACGAGATTGGCTGTATTAACCGGCACAAATGAAAAGCCCCATTCGTTTTTACGCGAGCGGGGCTTGCTGTTATGCAGTATTTGGATTATTCCGCGCCGCCGGATTCCGCTTCCTTTTCTTTTTCCGTATCCGTAAAGCCGCCGGAAAGATCCTTTTGCGTTGCCGCCCTGCGGGCAAGCAGTTCCTCATACATCTGCTCCCTTTTCGCGCCGGTGAGCGGGTAAAAAGCCTTGGGGATGACGCCGAGCAGGCTGGTGAGGAAGGGCACGATGGTGCAGAACGCGAACAGCAGATATTTGGTGTTATCGTCCTGCTTGCCGAAGCCGCGGGTCATGTCATACCCGAGCGCTTTGAGCCAGAGCGGCTTGATGGTGTTCATAATCGAACCGAGGATTTTGTTGGCAAACCCTTTCGCGACGGTGGTAATCCCTTCCGTGCGGTATCCGTTTTTCCATTCACAGTAATCGAGGGATTCGTTAAAGATTTCTGTGGGGATTATTCGCTTGATACCCAGCACGCCGTTGGCTAAAAATTCTTGAATTGTCAGGATCGGGATCATCTTCCATATATCCCGGTACCAGCCGTTTTCGCCTCTGCCGCCGATGGAACCGAAGAAAAAAACAATCGCCATGAGAAAATCACTGAAGCTGCCACCGACAATCCACAGCAGCTTGGTCGGGAATCGGCGCCTGGCCCAGGGCACATAAAGGAAGCTCAGGGATGAGTTCAGGCCGCCCGGGATGCCGACGATATTTTTGATGCTCGCGGCACCCAAAACATCAATATAGTAGTTGGTTTTATTCACGCCGACTTTGAAGTTGGAAAGGCACTCGGAGATAATGGCGATCATTAAAGGCTTGTTGTTGGCAACGGATTTCAGCGTTTGCATGATACTGGGTGTTTCCACACTCTGCACCACCCGTTCCCTGGACACAAAGAGGAAGAAAAGCGCCGTGGTGCCGCTGACCAGCGTGGTGAAAAGCCCCATCTTCACATAGACCCCGCGCATGGACCACTTGACAACCTTGTTGTTGATCAGGTCGATAAAAAGGCCCATGAGGATACCGGGGATCTGTTCCCCGAAAAAGCCGGAAAGCAGCTGCGTGAGCATAATCAGGCGTGTCCGGTCAACCGGGTGCGGGGTGATGGCGGCCAGGTAGCCGCCTACGGAAATGCCGCGGAAGGTGCCGAGCCCTTCGCCGATCATCGCGAGGGCGAGGTACATGCCGAATTTTGCCATGTTCATCGGGTCCTGATTGAACATGTACGGCATCAGCCAGCCAAGGCAGCCCAGCAGGGTGCCGGGGATGGCAGTGATCATCAGGTAGGGTTTGAACTTGCCCCAGCGTGTTCTTGTTTTGTCCACGATGGTGCCGATAAATGTGTCATTCGCGATGTCCCAAACGGAGTTGATACCGCTGACAATCGCCAGCAGCGACAGGTCGATTTTGAGCACATCATAAATGTACCGCTCACCGTAATCGCTGATGTTGAACCCGCCTGCCACATCGAACAGGATGTAACCCAGCGTCTCTTTTGAACCGACATACCGCCGGTCCTGGTAAACAATACCGGTCTGTTCTTCTTTTGGCACGGCGCACCTCCGATATTCATCATAGGGCGTTACTGCTGAATATCATAGCATACACAACCTGCGTTATCAATTGTAAAACAAAAAAACGGCCGAGGATTTTCACCCGGGCCGTTTCGGGCTGCTGTGCATATTGCGGTGAAACTGCCAATGTTAGCCTGCCGGTTCAAACTGGCTGTTGTACAGTTTGGCGTAAAAGCCGTTTTTGGTGAGGAGTTCGGTGTGCGTGCCCTGCTCCACAATATCGCCGTCGTTCATCACGAAAATCAAATCGGCGTTGCGGATAGTGGATAAACGGTGCGCGATAACAAAACTGGTGCGCCCGTGCATCAGGTTTTCCATCGCCTTCTGAATGAGCACCTCCGTGCGGGTGTCCACGCTGCTGGTCGCTTCGTCCAAAATTAGAATTTGCGGGTCGGCCAAAAAGGCACGGGCGATGGTCAGGAGCTGTTTTTGCCCCTGGGAGATATTGTTGGTTTCCTCGTTGAGCACCATGTTATAGCCGTCCGGCAGTGTTTTAACAAAATGATGAACCTGCGCGGATTTGGCGGCGCTTTTCACTTCCTCATCGGTGGCGTCCAGTTTGCCGTAGCGGATATTGTCCGCCACGGTGCCGTTAAAGAGCCAGGTGTCCTGCAGCACCATGCCAAACAGCGAACGGAGTTCGTCCCGCTTGAACAGCTGTATATTATTGCCGTCAATGGTGATAGCACCGCTGCTGACATCATAAAAGCGCATGAGCAGTTTGACAATGGTTGTTTTACCCGCGCCGGTCGGGCCGACGATGGCGATTTTCTGCCCCGGTTTTACCGCGGCGGTAAAGTCATGAATAACAATTTTGTCCGGATTGTAGCCGAACGAAACATCCTCAAAGTTGACATGGCCTTGGATGTGCTTGCGTGTTGCGGTATCCGGCACGGAGTCATCCGTATTCACGGAAATTGCGGCGGAAATTTCCGCCGTTTCCTCCGGCTGTGTCAAAAACTCAAATACGCGCTCGGCTGCCGCCGCGGTCTGCTGGAGCACATTGGAGATGGTGGCAATTTGGGAGATGGGCTGCATGAACGATCGTACATATTGGATAAACGCCTGAATACCGCCGACAGTCATCGTACCGTTCGCGGCGAAGAAACCGCCCAGGATGCAAATGGCAACATAGCCGAGGTTGCCGATAAAACCGGTAATCGGCATCATCAGCCCGGAAAGGAAGTTCGCCTTCCAGGCGGACTTGTACAGTTCCCCGTTATACTCATCGAATATTTCGGCGGATTCTTCTTCACCCCCGAAAGCCTTGACCACCACATGGCTGCCGAACATCTCTTCCACATGGCCGTTGACTTTACCGAGATATTTCTGCTGATTCTTAAAGTGCTTTTGGGATTTTTTAACAATCGCGATGACAAAAATCATACTCAGCGGAATCACGCAGACAGCCGCAAGTGTAAGCCGCCAGCTGATGGTGAGCATCATCACGGACACACCGAGCAGCGATGTTACCGAAGTGATAATCTGCGTGAGGCTCTGGTTGAGAGTTTGGCTGATGGTGTCGACATCATTGGTAATTCTGCTCAAAACATCGCCGTGTGTGGTTTTGTCGTAAAACCCGAAGGGGAGGCGGTGCATCTTGTCAAAGATATCATTGCGTAGTTTGTAGGTCACCTTGGCTGTTACGGAGGACATGATAAAACCCTGCAAGTAGGACAGCCCGGCGCTGAGCCCGTACAAGCCAACCAGGAACAAAATAATACCGCCGATTTTACCGAAATCAACGCTGCCGGTGCCGGCCAATTGGCTCATGATGCCGGTGAAGAGCTCATCCGTTGCCTTGCCCAGTATTTTCGGCCCAAAAATCATAAAGACGGTTGACGCGACAGCAAGAAAACAGACAATAAGAATTGTCCATCTATACTTGCCGAGGTACCCGGACAGTTTGCGGATAGCGCCTTTAAAATCCTTCGGTTTGTCGCCGGCCATCATACCGCGACCCATTGGGCCCCCGCCCATCGGACCGCCGCCCATGGGTCTGCCGCCCGCGGGACCCGGGCGCATTGTATGATCTTGTTTCATATTATCTTTACTCATGACAGTTCCTCCTGTGAGAGCTGCGATGACGCAATCTCGTAGTATTCCGG
>CAYUWQ010000111.1:0-1089 GCA_964448455.1 uncultured Eubacteriales bacterium
TAAAAAGCCCGCATGAATTGCTGATATGTTCAACATTCATGCGGTTTCTTTCGTGGTCGAGGCGACTGGACTCGAACCAGCGGCATCTTGGTCCCAAACCAAGCACTCTACCAAACTGAGCTACGCCTCGCTGTGTCTGACAGCGGCATTCATTGTAACGCAGGCCGGCTTGCCTTGTCAAGCCGAATTCTTGCATTTTCGCAGATTTGTGTGGTATGATAACCTTGTTCAAAGATGTTAACTGAGCCTCGGGTTCTCGTTTGAACTTGTTGTTGAAACAAACCATTGCGGAGGATTTATGCTAACCAGAAGAAAACTGCTTAAATTGCTTGAAAAGCCCCGCTGCGGCGATATCATTTGTCTGGAAGAAACCTCGTCGACTAATTTGGTTGCCGACCGGATGATTCGGGAGGGTCAGCCATCGGACGGCACCGTTGTGGTTGCCGACACGCAGAAAAACGGCTCCGGCCGGCTGGGCAGAAGCTTCTATTCGCCCGGCCGGGTGGGTCTGTATTTTTCGTATATAAAGGTTTTGCCCAAAAATGCCGAAAATACGGGGTTGATAACATCCTTTGCGGCACTCGCCGTTTGCGCGGCCATAAACAGTGTCTGCGGTATACAACCGAAAATCAAATGGCCCAACGACATTCTCATTGACGGCAAAAAAGTCTGCGGGATCTTAACCAAGCTTGTGTCGGACACCAAAAGCAATACCCTTACCCACGCCGTTATCGGTATAGGCGTCAATGTCAACCAGACAGCGGGCGGATTTCCTGACGAACTGGCGCAAAAAGCCGGCTCCTTACGCATCGCGCTTGACCGTGAGATAGACCGCGCGGTTCTTTGCGCACAAATCATCACGCAATTGGATACCCTCCTGATTGATGAAAACGCTCTTTTAGGGGAGACCTCAGCCTATATCGCTCAATTGCGCTGCTTGTCCTGCACCATCGGCAAGACAATTACCATCGCCGCGCCCGACGGTGAGGAGACCGCAACCGCGCTGGATATCGCCGCGGACGGCGGGCTGGTGGTTCAAACCGCCTCCTGCACCAAGGTTATCCGCAGCGGCGAGATTGACGACAGTTA
>CAYUWQ010000111.1:1189-5702 GCA_964448455.1 uncultured Eubacteriales bacterium
TCGTAAAGCGGGTGCCTGCCGCAGATTTCGTTGACACCGGCGCGGATTTTTTCCGCGCTGTTTTCAAAATCCGTTGCCGCGAGATAAATGAATTCGGCGATCTGTTCCATGTCCGCTTCGTTAAAACCCCTTGAGGTAACTGCCGGGGTGCCAAGCCTGACGCCGCTTGTGACAAACGGGGACTGCGGGTCGTTTGGAATCGCATTTTTGTTGGCCGTGATATATACTTCGTCCAAGCGGTGCTCCAGCTCCTTGCCTGTTATATTAAGGCTGCGCAGGTCAACGAGCATGAGGTGATTGTCCGTACCGCCGGAAACAAGGTTGACGCCCCTGCTTTTCAGCCCCTTCGCGAGCGCCTTGCAGTTTGACAGTACCTGCTTCTGGTATGCTTTAAATTCGGGTTTCAACGCTTCCCCGAAACAAACCGCTTTGGCCGCGATGATGTGCATGAGCGGCCCGCCCTGGTTGCCGGGGAAGATGGATTTGTTGATGGCAAGCCCGAATTCTTCCTTGCACAGGATAAGCCCGCCGCGAGGTCCGCGCAGGGTTTTGTGAGTGGTTGTGGTGACAACATCCGCATAAGGGACAGGGGATGGGTGCAGTCCGACCGCGACAAGTCCGGCGATATGCGCCATGTCCACCATGTAAAGCGCGCCTACCGATTTGGCTATTTTGCCAATCCGTGCAAAATCAATAATGCGGGGATAAGCGGAAGCCCCCGCTACAATCAGTTTCGGTTTTATCTCAAACGCCTGTTTTTCCATCGCGTCATAGTCAATAAAACCATCGTCATTCACACCGTATGGTTCGAACTTATACAGTTTGCCGCTCATGTTCACAGGCGAACCGTGCGACAGATGACCGCCATGGGCAAGGTTCATTCCCATCACCACATCACCGGGGTTAATCAGCGCGGAATAAACAGCCATATTGGCCTGCGCGCCCGAATGCGCCTGCACGTTAGCGAATTCAGCCCCAAAAAGCTCTTTTGCCCTGTCAATCGCGAGATTTTCCGCAATATCAACACATTCGCAGCCGCCGTAATAGCGTTTGCCGGGGTACCCTTCCGCGTATTTATTGGTGAGCACGGTACCCATTGCCGCCAAGACTGCGGGACTGACGATATTCTCCGAGGCAATCAGTTCAATATTGCGCCGCTGGCGCTCAAGCTCCTTTTGCATGGCCTCCCCGACCGCGGGGTCATGTTTTGCAACAAAACCGATGGTGTCAACCATATCTGCGTACATAATAACATCCTTCCGAATTTAATAGAAACCCATATTGACACTATGATATCACACGGGTCAGAGTGTGTCAAACGCGCCGGTACCGAACATAACGGCACCGCATATGTTTTTTTTGTTCAAAATAGCCCGTACGCAAAAACTCTTTACATATTGCCCTTTTTTATATATAATATCGTCAAGAATACCGCCGGCGCGGCGGAATACAGCAGAGGTATAACTATGCTTCCATTTGAGGAACTGCGGTTGGAGCTTTTGGAATACAGGGATAAGCTGACGCATTTAAAAGCTTCCCTGGGGCTCGAACAGGCACAAATAGAAATACAGGCGCTTGAACAGGAAAGCGGACAGCCGGGTTTTTGGGATGACTTAAGCAACTCCCAAAAAGTGCTGCAGCGCATCAGTATGCTGAAAAACAAGGTCGCTTCGTTTGAAACGCTCAACACTGAATTTGAAGACGCGCTGATGATGATTGAGCTTTCCGATGAAGAAGGGGATTTGGAACTGCTGCCCGACTGCAAGCGTAATGTTGAAAAAGTCATCGCGGAACTCGAACGGCAAACGCTCAGCACGCTGCTTTCCGGGGAATATGACAACAAAAACGCGATTTTAACCTTCCACGCGGGCGCCGGGGGAACGGAAGCGCAGGACTGGGTTTCCATGCTTGTGCGTATGTATCTTCACTGGAGCGACATGCACGGGTTCAAGTCCACCATGCTGGATTTTTTAGACGGCGATGCCGCGGGGTTAAAGTCCGCGGTGCTGTTGATAGAAGGTGAAAACGCCTACGGCTTTTTGAAAAGTGAAAGCGGTGTTCACCGCCTTGTCAGAATTTCACCTTTTGACGCGTCCGGCCGAAGGCACACCTCATTTGCCTCGCTCGAAGTGATGCCGGAAATTGACGATTCCATTGAAATTGAAATCAGCCCCGATGATTTAAAAATGGATGTCTACCGCGCAAGCGGAGCAGGCGGGCAAAAGGTTAATAAAACATCCTCCGCTGTGCGCTTAACCCATATCCCTACGGGCATCGTGACATCCTGCCAGGTGGAGCGCAGCCAGCACCAAAACCGGGAGGTTGCGCTGCGTATGCTCAAGTCCAAATTGGTTGAAATCAAGGAAAGAGAGCATCTCGAAAAGATTGAGGATATCAAAGGTGTTCAAATGGAAATCGGCTGGGGCAGCCAAATCCGGTCTTATGTGTTTATGCCCTACACCCTTGTTAAAGACCACCGGACGGGCTTTGAAGTCGGGAACATCAACGCCGTAATGGACGGCATGCTGGACGGTTTCATCAACGCCTATTTAAAAATGGAGTCCCTGGAAGCCATGAAGAATTAAACGGCGTTCCTGTTTTTTTCGTTGTCTTTGAATAAGCACCCTGAGCGTTTGGAGGATTCCTCATGAATTTTATCGATATTTCCGGTGACACGCTGTCCTCTCCCGTATATCCGGGGGACCCGGAAACCGTTGTCGACCGCGTTAAGGAAATCGCGAACGGTAACGACTGCAACCTTTCCGCGGTTTTTGCCTGCGTTCATACCGGCACCCATGCCGACGCGCCGCTGCATTTTATTGAAGACGGGGAGAGTATCGACCAGCTTCCGCCGTCGCTCTTTGTGGGACCTTGCACCGTCATTGATGTACGCGAGGGAGTAATTACCGGTGAATATGTTAACGGGAATTTTCCGCACAACTGCGAGCGCCTGCTCATCAAGGGCAACGGGCAGGCATTTTTTATGGACAGCGCGGCGGAAGAAGCCGCGGCGCTCGGAATCCGGCTTATCGGCACGGATGCCGGTTCCATCGGTTACGCCGGCAATCAGATTAAACCCCACAAAGCCTTCCTCGGCAAAGGCATCGGGGTTTTGGAGGGGCTTGATTTAAGCGCTGTCGAGCCCGGTAATTATTTTTTAATAGCGCCGCCCGTGAAACTCGGCGGTCTTGAGGGCGCGCCTGTACGGGCATTGTTGATTACAGACTATATCTTTTGGAGCAGCAAACCTTAGCTTAACGCGAAGCGATACGCCGCCCTGTTTGTGCGGTCTCTATTTTCCGATGAATGAACATTTTGAGGTGAAGGAATGAAAACAAAGCGTTTTTTTGATATCGTTTTCAGCGCAGCGGCCATCATTGTGCTGCTCCCCTTAATGGGAATTGTTTGTGCGGTGATTTTTTTTGATGACGGCTGCCCGGTGATTTTTAAGCAGGACAGGGTCGGCAAAGGCGGTAAAATATTCAAGGTAAAAAAATTTCGTACCATGAAAAACGGTACCCGTACTGCGGCAAAAAAGGATCTGAAGGAAGCTGCCGATGTTATTACCCGCAGCGGGCGGTTTATCCGCAAAACCAGCATTGATGAGTTGCCGCAGCTGTTTAACATCCTCGAAGGCAATATGAGTTTTGTCGGGCCGCGCCCGCTGATCCCGCAGGAAAAAGGCATCCATGAACTGCGGCTTGCCTGCGGTGTATACCGTGTCTGCCCGGGGATGACCGGGTTGGCGCAAATCAGCGGCAGAGATATGATTTCGCATGAGGAAAAAGTCAAGTTCGACAAGGAATATGTTGAAAATATCGGTGTGCTGTACGACCTAAAAATCCTTGCTAAAACCGTTAAAACCGTCTTGAAGGGCGAAAATGTTGTGGAAGGCAACCAATTAAAAGAGGAAAAGAAAAGCTAGTTGCTGATCGCGAAAAAACCGAAACATACTGTTACATCGTCCCTTCAGGGGTTGCAAGGGACCGATAATGCGTAACTTTTTAATAATGCAGCGTGATGAAAAGGAGATTTGTATGAAGGCCAGCGAAAGTGTGAAGAATTATCCGTCCAAACTGCGGGAGAGCACAAACTATGCGCTCAGGAACATCAAGAGCATCTGCAAAAATATCGGTCCACGCGCTCCGGGCAGCGAGGGTGAAACGAAAGCCCAGGAGTTTCTCGCGGAGGAGTTGAAAAAGTGCTGTGATTCCGTAAGCATAGAAGAGTTTTCGGTTCACCCGAATGCTTTTTTGGGCTGGGTGCGCCTTTGCGCGCTGCTGATGTCGTTTGCCGCGGTTGCCTATAATCTTGGTTTCGGGCTGATCTCCCTGGCGTTGACTTTACTGGCAATCGCACTTGTCATCGGTGAGTTTGTGCTCTACAAGCAAATGATCGACCCGTTTTATCCAAAGAAGACATCCCGCAATGTCATCGGGGTTAGAAATCCGACGGGCGAACTCAAACGGCGTATCATCTTCTCCGGCCACTGCGACTCTTCCAAAGAATGGAC
>CAYUWQ010000112.1:0-5647 GCA_964448455.1 uncultured Eubacteriales bacterium
TGCAGTTCATCCCCTGCCTGGCGCCGCTTGGCAGCGAACCGTTCAGCCTGCCCCACGCGCTGACGCCGGCGCTGTATGAAGAGTTTTTAACAAGGCTGTTTAAACTGTATTACAACGACTTCATGGCGGGCAATTATATCAGTATCCGCTTTTTTGACAACCTGGTGAATATCGCGGCGGGGCAGCCCGCCGAACAGTGCGGTACACTGGGTTACTGTCCGGGTCAACTGATAATCGAGGGGGACGGCTCGGTTTTCCCTTGTGATTTTTACTGCGTGGACTATTGGCGGCTCGGTAATATCAAGGAAATGAGCATTGAGGCAATCAGCAAGACGGAAAAAATGAAAGAGTTCCGCACCAGCTCGCTCCATGACGATGAAAAATGCAAAACATGCGATGTTTATGATTTTTGCCGCGGCGGCTGCCGGCGGGACAGGGACTTGAATATTGCGGGTGCTGCCGGGGAAAACATTTACTGTGAGGCGCTGTACAACTTCTTTACCTATGCGAAGCCGTATTTGGCGCAGATAGTCAAAAGGCTGCAAACGCAAGGCTGAACAGAATAGGATATGAAAAAGCTCTTGAAATCGCTATGAAATCAAGGGCTTTTGTTTTATTTCGCCGTGTCTACGTCCGCTTTGTCCCTGCGTATGAACCAACTCCGCCGACGACATTCACGACCTTGTAGCCCTGCTTCGCAAGGGAGTCGGCCGTTCTCGCGCTCCTTGCGCCGGACTGGCACAGAATATAATAAGTCTCGTCTTTCGTCAAATACTTTTCCGGGCTGGTGAGCAAATCCCCCATCGGGATGTTCCTCGCCGTTTTAATGCTTCCGCCTGCATATTCGTACCCTTCACGGATATCCAGCAGCTGGATTTTGCCGATGAGTTTGTCCAAGTCGTTTACATTGACCGTCTTGACCGGTTCTTTACCAAATAAGCCAAACATATAATAACCCCCGTAAATATTTTAGTTACGGTATTATTATAGCCCGCCGGGCAAAAGATTTCCGTGACTTTATCACCAACTTAAGTGATAGATTAAAATAGGAATCAATCTAATAAATATCGTTTTCCCAATTACAGTTAATCTCCGGGTGCTTGCCGAGCACATCTTTAAAGACTTGCCGGATTTCAAGCAAATGGCCAAGCGTATCGGCCTCAAACAAGATAACAAGTTCCGGCAAGTTGGAAGATGCCCGCACAAGACCCCAACCGTGTTCAAAGCTTACGCGGGCGCCGCAAAGGTCAAAAACCTTGCCCGGATACTGTTTTTTAAAGGCAGCAATGACTTGCTCAACCGTCTCATATTTTTTCGTATCGTCGCAGTGCGCTTTAATCTCCGGTGAGGTGACATATTGCGGGAAAGCCTCAACTATTCCGGAAATCGATTGTTGTTGATGCGAAAGGTATTCGACCAGTTTTGCGGCGACGAATACCGCGTCGTCAAACCCGTAATAATCATCTCCGCCGTAAAAAATATGACCGCTGCGTTCTCCGCCGAGTTCCGCCTCAATTTCATGCATCTTCGATTTGATATAGGAATGGCCCGTTTTCCACATAACGGCGTTGCCGGCGTTTGATTGGATGACTTCTTCAAGGGTTTGCGAACACTTTACATCGTAAATAATTGTTGCGCCCGGTTGCTTTTCCAGCAGTTGTTTGGCTAAAATTGCCAGGATGATATCGCTGTAAATGTCTTTGCCGTTTTCATCAATAACGCCGATACGGTCGCCGTCGCCGTCAAACCCGATGCCGAGGTCCGCCTTGATGTAGGGATGCAGCACCATTTCGCGCAGCCTTTCGCGGGCTTTCAAATTAGACGGATTGGGGAAATAATGCGGGTAACTTGTGTCGGGGTCGCAGTTCAGCTGAAAAGCCAGACAGCCGAGTTTAAAGAAAACTTCATACGCGATTAAGCCCGCACCGCCGTTGCCCGCGTCTATAACGACCTTTGGCTTGTTTTGGCCCATATGGATCCTTGAAACAATATCCTCCACATAACTGTCACGCGCGTTCAAGGCTTCCACACAGCCTTTTTTCGCATCCGGAGCCGTTTTCGGCAAATCCATCACCAAGGCGAAAACTTCCTTGATATCGTCCGGCACCAGTGTTTTTGAATACCCTTTGGCAAACTTGAACCCGGACCAGCCGTCGGGGTTGTGGCTTGCGGTAATCATCACGCCGCCTTCACACTTGTAAAGATACTGCGCGTAGTACATCATCGGCGTGATGGCAAGGCCGATATATTTGACCCTTTTCCCCCGGTCAACCAGCGCTTTGTTGCAAGCCTCGGCAAAACCGGGCGAACACGCCCTGTTGTCGTACCCGACGACGACATCGTCAATTCCCCTCTTGCTTAAATATTCCGCATAAGCGCTGACAATCAGATAAACGCTTTCGGTATTCAACTCTTTTTCGCTCGTTTTGCCCCGGACATCATATTCCCTGAACATACTTTTAAACTCATCGGAGTGTTTATCGACACACATAACCGGTTCCTTCCAAAACTAATGTATTTTTCGTGTAAGCTCCATCATCCTTCGTATCTCTTATCTGACAAAGCGGACGGTCAATATCTCATTCGTCTGATACGGGAGGTTCACTGATCCGTTTGAGACCGTAAGCGGTGTTTCCGGTTCCTCGAGCATATTGCAGAGATATGCGTTTCTGATACCGAAGCCCGGCGTAACCGACGCGACGCCCCGCGAACCGTAAATCTCTGTTAAGCGAACAACAATATCTCCGCTGCCGTCCTCCGCCTGTTTCATCGCCTGGAGCTGAAGGGCCGGTTCGGAAATGTTCAGCCAATTTTTGCCGTCAGCCTTTGCCGCTCCCGGATACAGGGTCAACGGTTCATTCAAATCATAAGCCAGCCCGGCAACATTATCCAACTGCCAGGACGGACCATGCGGACAGATAGAATAAGTAAACCGATGCTCACCGCGGTCGCTCTCACGGTCCGGACGGATGGTTGCGCGCAAGAGGCTCAGACGAATGGTATTATCCCGCACATCACAGCCGTATTTGCAGTCATTGAGGATTGCCACACCAAACATCCCCTCGGAGAGATCCACCCACTTATGGCAAGGTACCTCAAAACGGGCTTGCTCCCAGGTTGTGTTTTGATTGTTCATGCGCTCAATCACGCCGGCAGAAGTGTCCGCAGAGTAGGTTCTGCCATGGACATTCAGCGGAAATGCCGCCTTGAGGAGCTTTTGATCTTCGTGCCAATCAACCCATGTGTCAAAATCAATCCGGGCAGTATTGCGCCAGATGCGGACGATTTGAACCGCATAACTGCTGCCGAAGCGGCGTTCCATACGAACTGCCGCCGAAACAGGGCCGTTTTCACACACGGTGATGTTTTCCCACCGAGGCAAGTCAATGCGTTTATTTTCAAATGTGCGGACAATGTCCCATGCGTTATACATACCGGGGCAATCCTCAAAAAGCTGCCACTCGTTGAGGTATTCCTTCTCGCCGCTTACAGCCAGCCCCCGCTTTTTATCAAAAACCGTGCTTACCATCCCGTCCTCGTTTATCTCGATACGGAAAAAGTCGTTTTCCAAACAGGTCATTGATGCTTTCATCAACCCGTCGGCTTGTGCGGGGTAGACTACTGCGGCATAATTTTGGAAAGTCATGCCCGGGACATTGCCCAAATCGGCACAGAGTTCCTCCGCGCCGTCGGCGTGAAGAATTTTTTGGACCGAGTATTGATTGCCGTTTTTGTCCCGCAAACCGGTCAGCCCGGATGATACGGGCGCATAAGCTATGTTGCGGGGATTTGTCATGAGATTTGCGGCAAAATAACCGTCTTGGACCGGTGATGACAGTTTACCGAGCGCGTCCGCTTCAATAGCCGCAAATTCCTCCCGCATTTTGCGATAGGTTTCCAACGCGTCCACCGCCACCGGCGCAGTATGACTGCCGGGCAGAATATCGTGAAACTGATTTAAAAGCAGTTTTTTCCATGTGTTTTTCAACGCTGCGGGAGAAGGCACCTTTTCGCCGTTCAATGCGCCGATAGCGGCCAACACCTCCGTGCGCTGTGCTTGGAATTCTCCGCGGCGGTTTTCACGCTTGAGCGCGCCCTTGGTTGTAAAAGTGCCGCGGTGCATTTCCAGATAAAGGTCACCGTCCCACCGTGGGAAATCCTCCGCGTGTTCAAAGGCGGAATGAAGAAATTCCCGGCCGGTAGTCAAGCGCATATTCGGCACACCGCCAAGCGTCTGCTGGCGGTAATAGTATTCCATCATATCGTCGGTAGCACCGCTGCCGCCGTCGCCATAGCCAAACATTTGCAATGACTCCGGCGAGATATCCCTGTCCTGAAAACTCGCCCAATGGTCAATGGCCTGGGCGGGTTCCATCCAGGTGATAAAGTGAACGGGGGGCACACAGGCATACACCTCCGAGCCGTCCAAGCCGCGCCAGATAAAATGGTTGTGCGGGAAACGGTTTGTGTCGTTCCATGTGGACATTTTGTTGGAAACGAAGTACGGCATTTTGCACTTTTTAAGGATCTGCGGCATAATCGCGCTATTGCCGAAAACATCAGGCAGCCATGCATTGTCCGCATCTACCCCGAATTTTTCCTGAAAATATGCCTTTCCGTACAAAATCTGCCGGATCATACTTTCAGCCGAAATGACATTGCAGTCCGGCTCCACATACATGCCGCCAACGATTTCCCACCGGCCTTCTTCAACCCGCCTGCGAACCTCATCGAAAATCTCCGGATAATGCTCTTCCAGCTGTTCATATGTCCAGGCTTGGGTATGCGCATAGCTGAACTCCGGCCAGCGGTCCATCAGGCGCAGCTGAATCAAGGCAGTACGGGCATTTTTCTGTATCGTTTGTTCGACCTTCCAATGATAAGCAATGTCCAAATGAGAATGCGCGACGCAGGCAAGATTGCCGCTGTGGCCGAATATCCGGTCACTGCCGTATACCTGTTCCTGCATGAATTTTCGTATTTTGGGCAGGGCTTGTTTCATCGCGCCGTCTTCGCCGCTTTCAAACGGCGGGAACAGCGGCAGAATTTCCTCCACCTTTTTTTGGTAGTACTCCTTCGCGCCTTCCTCCATATTGGCTGCGTACGCGCATTGGTAGAGCATATCAAGGTCGTATTTGAGCGCCAGCATTTCTTCATCAATTAAAATAAGCGCGGGCAGGCTAAAGTGCTGAACACAACCCTTTAGTTTACGGTTAATACCCCGGTCATCATCCGGTTTGGAACGGGTATACGCTTCCATCCGAAGGGTGTGGCTTTCACCGGCGCGCGCATTGTCCAAATAGGGCAGCCACGAGCGATTTGGGTCAATACCGTCTAAATAATGCCCGTTTTCGCTGACCAGCACCTCGGAAGAAGTAACCCAATGAAAATAGACCTTTCGCCCCGCCAGCTCTTCCGGAACGGTGAAGGTCGCTGTCATCTCGCAAGTGGCGTCAGGCCCGCCCCACGGGTCCCCCGCCTGAATCGGATGAAAATCATCCTCCCACCGGTAGCCGGCGGCAAAATACTGACCGTTTCGTATTTGCCACTTGTCAATGGGAAAAGAGGCGGTGATCACTTTTTCATTCACTTGTTCAAACACCAGCCGCGCCCATTTATCTATACTAACGCTTCTGCGTTCAACTGC
>CAYUWQ010000113.1:0-5593 GCA_964448455.1 uncultured Eubacteriales bacterium
GGGCAGGGGTTCATCGCGCACACGAGCATAATCGAACAGGGATAGACCAGCGTGCCCGCGACGCGGGAAATGGTAATCACGCCGTCCTCCACCGGCTGGCGCATCACTTCCATCGCCTTGCGTGAAAATTCGGGCAGTTCGTCCAAAAACAGCACCCCGTTGTGAGCCAGAGAAATTTCGCCGGGGCGGGGAATGGTGCCGCCGCCGGAGAGACCGGCAGGGGAAACGGTATGATGCGGAGAGCGGAACGGCCTTGCGCGGATGAGCGAAACGCTTTCCGGCAGCGCTCCCGCAATGGAATAGAGTTTGGTGGTCTCCAGGCTTTCCTCAAAGGTCATGTCCGGTAAAATAGACGGCAGCCGCTTGGCGAGCATACTTTTACCGGAGCCCGGCGGGCCGATCATCATTACATTATGGCCGCCCGCGGCGGCGACTTCCAGCGCGCGGCGCGCCTCAAACTGGCCCCTGACATCGCAGAAGTCCGGCATGTGGGGCGGCAAATCGTATTCGCTGTAATCCTTCGCGCTCACCGGAACAATCGGTACAACACCATTCAGGTGGTCAATCAGCTGCGCGACGCTTTGCACGGGGTAAACCGTGATGCCGCGCACGACAGAACTTTCCGCCGCGTTGGATTCGGGAATAAAGACAGCTTTGATACCCGATTCCTGCGCCTTGATCACCATGGGCAGCGCGCCGTTAACATGGCGGACTTCACCGTTCAGCGACAGCTCGCCGATAAACGCGATATCTGCCAAACCGCAGCGCAATTGGCGGCTCGCGACGAGCACGGCGATTAAAATAGGCAGGTCATAAAACGGCCCTTCCTTGCGCTTGTCCGCCGGGGCAAGGTTGATGGTGATACGGCTCACGGGGTAATTATAGCCGCCGTTTTTCATGGCGGAATGCACGCGGTTGCGCGCTTCGCTCACGGAAGTGTCGGGCAAGCCCACCACATCAAAACGGGGCAGCCCCTGCGTCAGGTCTGCCTCCACTTCAACCATATAGGATTCCATCCCGTAAAGCCCCATGCTGTTAACGCGTGCGAACATACTGTTTTCGCTCCTTTATCTGTAGGGGGACAGCGTTCTTGGTGTCCCGTTAAAATCGTTCAATAATTCTGATAAACAGGTTATCATATTTTAACGGAAAAAGAAACAGAAAAAAATCGAATAAACTATGCAAACCGAAATTTATCGGGTATAATTGTTTTCAACACAAGGAAATATAGAGGAATAAAATGGCACAGGGGCTCAAACACAAAAACCGGGAGTTACTCGGTATCTTTTTCCCGTATCTGTTCAGGTACAAGGGGCTGCTGACCCTTGATTTGTTTTGCGCGTCTTTAACAACCGTCTGCGAGCTGGTTTTGCCGCTGATTGTGCGGAATATTACCGATACCGGCATCAACGATATCGCGGCGCTGACGGTGAAAAGAATCGCGACAATTACCTTTTTATATCTATGCCTGCGCTGTGTGGACGCGGCGGCGAGTTACTTTATGGCATCGGGCGGCCACATCATGGGCGCGAAGATTGAAACCAATATGCGCAACGATTTGTTTTCGCATCTCCAGTCGCTCTCTTATTCTTTTTACGACAACACCAAGATCGGCCAGCTGATGTCCCGCGTGACGACGGACCTGTTTGACATTTCCGAGTTCTCACACCACCTGCCGGAAGAGGTTTTTATCACCGTTATTAAAATCACCGTCAGTTTCGCGATATTCGCGTCCATGAACATCTGGCTGGCGCTGACGGTTTTTGCCGTGATGCCGGTGATGTATCTGCTGACCAGGCATACCCGGATGAAAATGAAAAACGCGTTTAAAGAGGCACGCAATCAGCTTGGCGAGATCAACGCAAAAACCGAGGACAGCTTGCTCGGAATCCGCGTGGTGAAATCCTTCGCAAACGAAGAGGTGGAAAAGGAAAAGTTTGACGAGGGCACAAAAAAGTTTTTGAATATCAAGCGCAACAGTTACAAATATATGGCGGGTTTTCACACAACCATGCGGATGTTTGACGGCGTGATGTATATTTTGATTGTCGCAGTCGGCGCGGTCTTTATGGCCAGGGGCATCACAACACCCGGGGACTTTACCGCGAGCCTGCTGCTGGTCGCGACACTGCTCGGATCCATCCGCCGCATCGCGGACTTCAGCGAGCAATTCTATCAGGGGACAACAGCGCTCGACCGCTTTGCGGAAATTATGGATGAAATACCGGATATCAAGGACAGTGAAAATGCTGTGCCGCTGGAAGAAGCAAGGGGCGAAATCGAGTTTAAAAATGTCAGTTTCACCTACCCGGGCACCACCCAGCCTGTGCTCGAGAACCTGAATTTGCATATCCGCCCCGGCGGCAATGTGGCGATAGTCGGCCCTTCCGGCGCGGGCAAAACGACCCTGTGTAATTTGATTCCGCGCTTTTATGAGGTGATTGAAGGCGAAATCCTCTTGGACGGCAAAAATATCAAAGACATCACCCTGAACTCCCTGCGTTCGCATATCGGGGTGGTGCAGCAGGATGTTTACCTGTTTTCCGGCACGGTATACGATAATATTATTTACGGCAAGCAAAAAGCCCCGCGCGCCGAGGTGGAAGAAGCTGCCGTTAAGGCCGGCGCACACGATTTTATCATGCAGCTGCCCGATGGGTACGACACCTATATCGGCGAACGCGGCGTGAAACTCTCCGGCGGGCAAAAGCAGCGGATATCCATCGCGCGGGTATTCTTAAAAGACCCGCCGATTTTGATTTTGGACGAGGCAACCTCCTCTTTGGACAATGAGAGCGAGCGCATTGTGCAAAAATCCCTTGAGCGCCTCGCAAAGGGCAGAACCACCCTGACCATCGCCCACCGCCTGACAACCATCCGCAACGCCGGTGAAATTCTGGTACTTACGGAGGACGGCATTGCCGAGCAGGGCAGCCACCGGGAACTGGTGGATAAAAAAGGTATTTACTGTGAGCTTTATAATATGTATAGTATAGATTAGGCTGAGAAGCGATAGAGAAGCAATAGCAAAGCAGTTGTGAAGCGATTGGAGAACGAAAAAAATATTGCATTCTAAAAATGTTACTCCTATTGCTTTCCTACCGCTTTCCGTGACGAAGCCACGATTCTCTACTGCTTATCTGCAACGATAGATTGAAAGGATTGTTTCGTTATGCTCAAAAATATTTCCCCGATTCTTTCCCCCGAGCTGTTGAAAACATTGATGGAAATGGGGCACGGCGACGAACTGGTTATCGGCGACGGCAACTTTCCCTCCGCTTCGGTCGCGCAACGGCTTATCCGGGCGGACGGCCACGGTGTGCCGGAACTGCTTGACGCTATCCTGAAGCTTTTTCCGTTGGACCAATATGTCAGCTGCCCGGCGGCGCTCATGGACAACGGCGACAGCGCGAACCCGCCGGAGATTTGGGCAGCCTACAAACAGGTTATCGAAAAAAACGAGGGCGACAAAGAAATCGAGCTCGTTGAACGCTTCGCGTTTTATGAACGGGCGAAAAAAGCGTATGCGGTTGTCGCGACGGGTGAGACGGCGATTTACGCGAATATTATTTTGAAAAAAGGCGTTGTCATCTAGACAGTAGACGTTAGATTTTAGATGTTAGACGCGAAATTCGGGACGGAGAACCCGTCCCCTACAAATCAGGGGGTACAAGGTATGGCAAATATTAAACGCGTTCTCGCCTTTGACTTCGGCGCGTCGAGCGGGCGGGCGATCATCGGTAAGTTTGACGGGGATAAAATCACCCTGGAGGAGGTTCACCGTTTTACCAACGACCCGGTGGAGGTGCAGAACACCATTTATTGGGATATATTGCGGCTTTTCCACGAGGTGAAGCAGGGCATCATCAAAGCAAAAAACGCAGGCGGTTTTGACAGCATTGGCGTAGACACCTGGGGAGTCGATTTCGGCTTGATTGACGAGTTCGGCTGCCTGCTTGAAAATCCGATTCATTACCGTGACAGGCGCACAAACGGGATTTTGGATGAGGCGTTTCAACTGATACCCCGCGAAGAACTCTACGCCATAACCGGCATTCAGTTCATGGAGCTGAATACCGTTTTTCAGCTGTTGGCGCTTAAGAATAAGCGCCCGCATATCCTCGAACGCGCGGATAAAATGCTGTTTTTGCCGGACCTTTTTACCTATATGCTAACAGGTAAAAAGGTGACTGAGTATTCCATCGCGACCACCTCGCAGATGATTGATTTAAAAACACGCGGATGGTCTGAAACCGTGCTTGAAAAGCTCGGCATACCGGCCAGGCTCTTAAATGAAATCGTTCCGTCCGGTACGGTAGCGGCCCCATTGAGCAAATGCGTCTGCGATGAGTGTGCCGTGGAGCCGGTGCCGGTCATTTCCGTCTGCGGGCACGATACGCAGGCTGCCCTCACCGCCATACCGAGTTCTGAAAAGGACTTTGTTTTTATCAGCAGCGGCACCTGGTCGCTGTTCGGCACGGAACTCGATGAACCCATTGTGAATGAAAAAGCCATCAAAATGAATGTGACCAACGAGGGCGGTTATGGCTATTCCATCGGCTTCCTCAAAAACATCATCGGCCTGTGGCTGATTCAGGAGAGCCGCCGCCATTGGAACAGGCACGGCAACGATTACAGCTACGCCGATTTGGAGCGGCTGGCGTTGGAAGCAGAGCCGTTCAAGTGCTTTATCAACCCCGATTCCCCGGAGTTTGTACCCCACGGCAACATCCCCGAGCGGGTGCGCGAATACTGTGCAAAAACCGGGCAGGCTGTTCCGCAGAGTGTGGGTGAAATTGTCCGCTGCATCTATGAAAGCCTTGCGATGAAATACAGGCTGACTTTTGAAAACCTGATGGACTGCACCGGCAAGGAGTATTCCTCCATCCATGTCATCGGCGGCGGTACGAAGGACACGCTGCTGTGCCAAATGACGGCGAATTCCTGCGACCGCAAGGTTTTAGCGGGACCCATAGAGGCAACGGTACTCGGTAATATTGTTGTGCAGCTGTTAGCGACGGGCGAGATTGACAGCATTGCGAAGGCAAGGGAAATCGTCGCGCGGAGCGAGGGCGTCAAAGAATACCTGCCGACAGAGTCGGCACAGTGGAAAGCGGCGTATGAGAGAGCGTTGAAGGTTATAAATTGAAATAAAACATAAGCTGAAAGGAAGATCGTATGTTTAGAGCAAAAATAGGAATCAGGCCGATTATTGACGGGCGCTGGGGCGGCGTGCGCGAGGCACTGGAAGAAAAGACCATGGCAATGGCTAAGGCGGCCAAAGAACTCATTGAGGCGAATGTGTTTTATACCGATGGTGCCCCCTTTGAATGTGTTATATCCCCCTGCACCATCGGCGGCGGCGCGGAAGCGGCCAAGTGCGCCGAGTTTTTCTCCGCGCAGAATGTTTGCGCCACGCTTTCCGTCACCCCCAGCTGGTGCTACGGCAGCGAAACCATGGATATGGACCCGCTGACCATCAAGGCTGTTTGGGGTTTTAACGGCACAGAGCGCCCGGGCGCCGTTTATCTGGCGGCGGTTATGGCGGCGCACGCGCAAAAAGGTCTGCCAGCGTTTTCCATCTATGGCAGGG
>CAYUWQ010000114.1:0-2894 GCA_964448455.1 uncultured Eubacteriales bacterium
CCCCCCATGATATCGTTGACACATTCAGGATCCCATCCTTCGAGCCAAACTACAATTGTGTACCTGTCCACCTCCCCTGATTTAAAATCTGTTTTCCGGATTTCCATTACCTTTGAATTATCGACGAAAAATTCATCAATACCGAATGCTGCGTTTTCCGCTCTTGGATTTTTGGGTGTTTTGCCGTATACCGTAGGAACGCCGTTGAGGAATACCATGACACGCGCCGCTTCATCCGCGCCCTTGATAACGGAATCAATATTGATGCTGCCGTAGTAGCCGATATCCTCACTGCCGGAATTCCTGATGTAAAAGGTATACGCGATATAGTCCTTGCCGTTGTGCTGCCCGTCCCCTTGATCAAGCTCCGCATAGGATTGATAGGTCGGAAAGCCTTCGGCATAATACTCTTTGTTGTTCGGGTCGTTTAACAGCCATTCCTGCGTAATGTTCCACATATTCTCGACCGAAGTGCCTTGCAGGAAGACGGTCGGGTTGTCAAACGCCTGTTTTTCGGATATTGAAATCCCATATTTATTAAACGCTTCCGGGTCGAGGTTGATGGTGAAACGGCCGGCTTTATTCAGAAAGCTGGCACCGGCAAATACGATTGACATCAGTAAAAGTAAAAATAAAATGATAATCAGCAGCAGGCGCATCATCTGCCTGCGCTTGTTGACCTGCCTGGCGGTGGTCCTGACCGCGCGCGCTTCTTGTCCGCTCAAACTCCGTCCCCTCCTTTCGTCAGCTGATTTTCTTCTCCGGCATCGGGTCGCCGAACAGCTTGCCCTTCATTTGGTCAATGCCCATTAGCTTAAGCAAGTCGGCTTTTTCCTGCGTGTCGACACCGTTTATTCTGGTTTGGGCTTCCAGTTTTTTGGCAAAATCGATGATGCCCTGCAGCATGTTCTGCGCGCGCTCATCGCTCGAGATGTTTTCCAGCATGCTGTCGTTAAGCCCGATGTAGTCCACTTCGTACTGACCCAGGTGCGACAGCGAGGTGTATTCCACGCCGAAATCGTCGATGGAAACCAAAAAACCGTATTGCCGCAAATCTTTGATGTTTTGAATGATCTGCTTTTTTTCGGATTCTAAAATACTTTCGTTTATATTAAAACAGAATTTGTCCGGCTGGACGCCCTTAGTTTCGACGATTTTGGTCATCTGCGCGATAAAGTTCTTTTTGGCGAGGTGCTTTGTGGATGTAAACAGAATCAGACGGTTGATGTCCGCTTCACGCTTCGCGCAGCGGAGAATCGCGTCGCAGCCTTCTTCCAGCGCCCATTTGCCGAGTTCGCAGATTTGATTCGATTTTTCAGCAATGGTGATAAAAGAGTGCGGCATGAGAACACCGAGCTTGCGGTCGTTAATACGCATGCTCGTGTCGTAATCAATTGCCATATTCAGGTGAACATCGAATACCGGCTGATAAAGCAACTCAATGCTCCTGACCCCGCGGGACTCGCTTTTGCCGGTAATTATCGTTTGTTCCATAATGCACTCTCCGTCTACGCAGAATCGTCATACTGCTTAATTGGAAATCCGCCGAAATTGCAGGCAGGCATAGTTGCAGAACATACCATTACCCAATATCATCTTAACACCCGCCCCCGCAAATGTCAATAAATTTAATTTAATTATTTTTTGATTTCGCGCGTCAATTCCAACGCAAAATACCCGTTGATTTTTTTGGTTTTTTTTGCGTGAAATTCATCGGCAATCCCGACTTGTCAACCGATATTTTCCGGCAGATTTTTATGAATAATTTGTCAAACTTTTTGATAAAAAAACCGGCGCGTTTCCGCACCGTTTTTGCAACTTGTTTTATCCTTTTTTTATTCCCGGCAGGACACCGGACATTTGCCGTATGCGGGCCGATACACGGCAAACAGCCAAAGCCGTATTTTGAGCGATTTCGTATTCGGCACTATAAAGCTGCGGCGACACGATGTAATCTTTCCAGGCCTGCGCCTCGTAACTCATGATAATATGCTTGGGTGTATCGCCCGCGAGGAGGGTATTGGTGTCATCCTTATTATATATTATATATAAGCCGGTTAGTTTTGAAATGGAAGCAATAGTGACTGTTCCGCTTTCGCCGATAATCTGTGAGCCGACCCTGTCCTGCCCGATTTTGGAGTAGGTGAGGGTTGCCTGCAAAGTGTCATAATCCAAAACAGCCGTGCCGTATGCATCCGCG
Source organism: uncultured Eubacteriales bacterium (assembly GCA_964448455.1). GTDB lineage: Bacteria > Bacillota > Clostridia > Oscillospirales > Acutalibacteraceae > UBA1447. The sequence goes on from CAYUWQ010000114.1 coordinate 2,201, forward strand.
CCGTTTTCCAGAAAGCCGGCGGATGCAAAAATATTTTTTGGTTCGCCGAAAAAATAAACCGCCGGATAGATGCAGTAACAGCCCAAATCCATCAAACATCCACCCGCCATTTCGGGGTTGAAAATATTCGGATTTTCTCCGTTTTTGTATGCCGCGAAACGCGAAGAAAGTTGTGAAAAATCAAAACGGACGCTGCTGATTTTTCCGATTTTTTCCAGCGCGTCAGCCAGCACATTTTTTACGGGCGAATGCATGAACATAATCGCTTCCATATACACCAAACCGAGGCTTTTCGCAAGCGATTGAAGCTCTTCCATTTCTTCGGGTCTTATGGCCGCGGGTTTTTCGCACAAAATATTTTTATTGTTTTTTAGGAAGTAACGGCTTTGTTCAACATGCAGCGAATTCGGCGAGGCGATGTAAACGGCGTCAATATCGGCACGGGCCAATTCTTCCAAATCCGTAAATACCCGAGGCGCGCCGAAACGGGCGGCAAACGCTTTGCCTTTTTCCGCGGAGCGTGAATACACCCCCGCGAGCGACAAACCTTCCACCAGGTTCGCGCCAGCGATAAATTCTTCGGTTATCCAACTTGTGCCGATGACGGCGTATTTGACCAAGCGATTCAGCTCCGTGTTTAGTTTAAGTAGGAAGATGGAAGTAGGAAGATGGAGGGCGAACTGTGTTCGCCCGA
>CAYUWQ010000114.1:2994-5593 GCA_964448455.1 uncultured Eubacteriales bacterium
AGTTTAAGTAGGAAGATGGAAGTAGGAAGATGGAGGGCGAACTGTGTTCGCCCGATAAGCAATTTATTCCCTTAAATCCAGCCCCATGGCGAGAAAACCGAAGATATTTCTGATAACAACGAAGCCGTACTTTTTGTAAAAGCTAACGCCTTTTTTGTTACCGGCACCGACGACGAGCATCACCGCCGGTATCTTTTTCGCCCGGAGATGATTGGTGAGCGTATCCATCATCACACTGCCCCAACCCTGACGCTGGTAGGCGGGTAAGATATCAATATGCAGATGCGCCGGGTACTTTTTGGCGTAGAAGTGCTGCGGGATGGTTGTGAACCATGCATATACGCCGTTGAACATGCCGCCTTTACGGGATCGGGCGATATACTCTTTGCAGAAAGTCTTATTGTAGCGGGCAAAATTTTCCGCGCAAAAAATGTAACCCACCGCGTTGTCACCGTCATCGGCAAGAACAAAGCAGTTGCCCGGTTCTTTTTCCACATAATAATCGCAGAAGCAAGCCAAGAGCATCGCCCGCTGTTTGGGTTCGTGCGCGTTGGCAGGGCCGGTGAGCAGACAAATTTCGCGGACATTTTCTTTGTCCTTTTCATTATACGGCCTGACTGTTGCCATCAAAAAGCGCCCCCCCGGTTATCCCGCACCGCGAATTCGGTGATAAACGCCGTTATCAGCGAATGTTCGGTGATGTCGAACGCCGGATTGTAAACCCCGATACCCCGGGGTGCCATGGGGTTTTGGTACCACATGTCCGTTACCTCGCCCGGGGCGCGGTGTTCGATTTTTATATCCCGCCCGGTTTCACAGGCCATATCAAAAGTGGAAGTGGGGGCAGCGACATAAAACGGCACCCCGTAATGTTTGGCGAGCACCGCCAGGCCGGAAGTGCCGATTTTGTTGGCCGTGTCCCCGTTGGCGGCAATTCGGTCCGCCCCGACGATAACGGCATTGACAGCACCGCTGCCAAGGAGAGAGGCCGCCATATTGTCGCACAGCAGGGTAACATCAATGCCTGCCTGACTGAGTTCCCACGCGGTCAGCCTTGCACCCTGCAGCAGGGGGCGAGTTTCATCCGCATATACCTTAAACTTCATCCCCCGCTCCGCGCCGATATAGATGGGGGCAAGCGCTGTGCCGTATTGAACCGCAGCAAGCCTGCCCGCGTTGCAATGCGTCAAAATCCCGAAACCGTCCCGCAGCAGCGCGACCCCGTTTTCACCGATTTTACGGCAGACGGCGATGTCTTCGGCTTTGATTTCGAGCGCTTTATCAATCAGTATCTTTTTAATAACGGCAATCGGCAACCCCGCGTTGTCTTTAACAGCCTGTTCCATGCGCTCGAGCGCCCAAAAAAGGTTGACCGCCGTCGGCCGTGAAGACGCGAGGCAGTCCTTAACGGCAGAGAGCAGCAACCGGAAAACCGCGGAATCGTCCGTGACAATACTTTGCGCGGCCGCCGCCATAGCGATGGCTGCAGCGACGCCGATCGCGGGCGCGCCGCGGACACGCAGCGCGCGGATAGCGTCCCGTGCCTGTTCCGCGCCGGTGATTTCCAAAAACACGGTTTCGTTTGGCAGACGCGTCTGGTCAATGATGACCAGGCAGTTTTTTTGCGCGTTGTAGCTGACGGTTTCAAAGTCCATGGACGATCTCCTTCACCAGGGTTTGCAGTTCGTCCGATTTTTTATTGCCGATTTCAATGACTTCCTCCCCGCTCAAGGGTTGGTCGAGCACACCGGCGGCCATGTTGGTAATGAGTGAAATCGCCAGTACCGGCAGCCCGCAGTGCGAAGCCGCGATCACTTCCGGCACGGTGGACATACCAACCGCGTCCGCCCCGAGGAGCCGGAATGCGCGGATTTCCGCCGGTGTTTCGTAGCTGGGACCGGTGCAGGCAATGTAAACGCCCTCGCGCAGGGTCATGCCGCATTTTGCCGCGGCTTTTTTAGCCGTTTCACGCAGCGCGGGTGTATAGGTTTTGCTCATGTCGCAAAAGCGCGGACCAAAGCTGTCGGCATTTTTGCCGATTAAAGGATTCGTGCCCAAAAAATTGATGTGGTCGGTTATCAGCATTAAATCGCCGACGGAAAAGGATGTGTTGACCCCGCCCGCGGCATTTGTAACAATCAGCGTTTTGATACCCAGCAGTTTGAGCACACGGATGGGGAAAGCGATGTCCCGCATAGCGTAACCTTCATAAAAATGAAAACGGCCCTGCATGCAGACAATTTTTTTACCCGATAAAGTACCGAAGGCCAGCCTGCCTTTGTGCCCAGGGGCGGTGGATTTGGCAAAACCGGGAATATCGCCATAGTTGATATAAACCGGATTTTCCAGTTTTTCCGCCAGGGAACCGAGACCGGAGCCGAGGATGATACCGATTTCCGGTTCAAAATCAATAATTTTCTTAACAGCTGCCGCCGCTTGTGCCGGCATAAAAACACCCCCGTAAAATCTTTGCGGCTAACGGACTCAGCCGCCTGCGAACAATGGATATTATAGCATATTTTAAAAATTATACAAGCAATAATGCGATTGACACGGAGGCATTAAAATAATACAATGTGTGGGAACCGGTGAGCGATGG
>CAYUWQ010000115.1:0-5426 GCA_964448455.1 uncultured Eubacteriales bacterium
GAATACTGTCCGGGCAATGATGCGCGATGCCGGAATAGAAAATATTATCGATATCAAGGAACTCAAGGACGGCGAGTTCAATGTTGCTTTTAAGGTTAAAACAAGAGATAATAGCTATGTTGTAAAAATCGCCCCGCCCGGCGATGCGGATGTGTTAACTTACGAAAGAGACCTGATGGCGACAGAACTGGCGGTTTACGATTTGATCGCGCAAAAAACCGATGTCCGTGTGCCGAAAGTCTTTTATAAAAGCAACGCGGTAACCGGCAGCCCGTGGTATGTGATGGAGTTTTTGCAAGCGAAGCCGATGACGAAAATAAAACTCACAAAAGCGCAGCTGCAACATGTCATGTTTGAACTGGGTCAAAGTGTCGCCAAAATAAACGGCATTAAAAACAATGAATTCGGCTATAGGCAAAACGGGCTGAAAAGCACTTGGGAAGAGGCATACAACGCAATGGTTTCGGCCGTATTAAGCGATACTGACCGGTTGGGGATAAGGGTGCCGCACAGAAAGAAGATCTGCCGGTTAATTGAGCAAAACGCCCGGGTGCTGGAAGAAGTAACGGAGGCTCGGCTGATTCATTTTGACTTATGGAAAGGCAATATCTTTGTCAATGAAAACGGCTCGCTCGAAGGCATCATCGATACCGAGCGGGCGATGTGGGGCGACATGTACGGCGAATTTGTCAACCTTGATTTTTTAGGCGATTTTGCCCGGAACACGGCTTTTATTGAAGGCTATAATGCCGTTGCCGATGAAAAAATAGTGATCAGCGAGTCAACAAAAAAGCGGATGAACCTGATGCGGCTGTATCTCGCGTTGATTATTTTTACGGAGGCGGACACAAGGACCGGCAAACTCAGCGGCGTTTATTGGTTTAAGAAGATATTTGCCAGGCTGCTCATGAACAAGGCAATAAAGAATTTATAATAGAACGGCGTGGATTTATGAAAGAAATATCGTTTAAAAGTTATGACGGCAAGGAATTGGCTTGCTTTCTTTGGAATGATGTTCAACACCCGAAAGGCGTCATTCAGCTGGTTCATGGTTTAACATCCCACACCATGCGTTATGATGATTTTGCAAAAAAGCTCAACGCAGCAGGCTACATCGTTTTCGGGGACGACCACCGGATGAACGGCAAAACCGCCGGTTTGGAAAACCTGGGCAAAGCGGGCAACAACAATTTCAACGAGAATGTGCTGGATGAAATTGAAATCACAAAAATGCTGCGGGAAAAGTACAACCTTCCCGTGCAGCTTTTCGCGCATAGTTACGGCTCCTTTCTCGGGCAGCGGTATATCGAGCTCGCCGGCGATTTGATTGACGGCATCCTGCTCAGCGGGTCGGCGTATATGGGCGGCAAAATGCTGTTCTGGGGCAAGGTGATTACTCTGTTTCAACGGATATTCTGCAAAACATACAGCCCCGGTAAAATGTTCTACAAAATGACCTTCACCTCAAACGATCAATATTTTTTGCAGGATAATATCCAAAATGCCTGGCTGAACCGCGATATGGAAAAAGTCAAAATCTATAATGCCGACCCGTATTGTGATTTCATCATGTCAAACGGATTTTTTTATGCCCTGATGCGCGGGCTTGATGACGCCTATAAAAAACGGAACCTCGATAAAATAAGGAAAGACCTGCCGATTGCCCTGATGAGCGGGGAAAAAGACCCCGTCGGGGGTATGGGTGTTAAAGTGAAAGCGCTTTATGAACTGTACTGTACTTTGGGGCTAAAAGTGACGATGAAGATATACAAAGATGTTCGCCATGAACTAACGGGGGATTTTGACGAGCAGGCAATCATCGGAGATATGCTGCGATTTTTTGACGCGAATATATCATAACGGGAGCAGCTATGGAACAAAACATCAAGCTGGACTATGGAAAAAGAGGACTCTTTATAAAACTCGCGGATGTGGATGTCATCTTGCCGTCGGAACAGCCGGCTTTAGAGAATCCTATGGAATTTATCCGGCAAAAACTGGTTGAGCCGGACTTCGAGCCCGGCTTGGCAGAGCTTGTCAAAGGCCGGCGGACGGTTGCCATCGCCCACACGGATATCACACGCGCAACGCCCAACCACATCCTCATCCCCGTTATCGTTCGTAAATTGCTGGCATTGGGGATTGAAAAAGAAAATATTGTGTTGGTGAATATGACCGGCAGCCACCGTCCGCAGACACGGGAAGAACTAGCGCGGATGCTGGGGCGGGATATCGTGGTAAATTATAAGTGTGTGCAGCACAACAGTTTTGACAAAGACTCCATGCTTTTAGCCGGTTCTTTGGACGGGTTTCCGCTGTACATCAACAAAGAATTTATGGCCGCGGATCTGAAAATATGCACCGGATTCATTGAACCGCATTTTTTCGCGGGCTTCAGCGGCGGCCCCAAAGCGGTATTGCCCGGGCTGTGCGATATTGATAGTATTATGAGGAATCATAACGCGAAACGAATCGGGGACGAAAACGCAACCTGGGGTATCACCCGCGGCAATCCCGTATGGGAGAATATCCGCGACGGCTGCCAAACGGTCAACCCGGATTTTTTGGTCAACGTGGCGATGAATACACGGGAGGAAATTTCCGGGGTTTTCACCGGGGCGTGGGAGCCGGCGCATAAAATAGGGTATGAGTTTGTGCGTAAAAATGCGATGCGAAAGGTGAATAAACGCTACGACATCGTCATCACCTCCAACAGCGGATACCCGCTGGATATGAACCTCTACCAGTGTGTAAAAGGGATGAGCTGCGCCGCGCAGATTGTCAAAGAAAACGGAATTATTATCATAGCCGGCGAATGCGCCGACGGTCTGCCGAAAAACAGCCCTTATGAAAAAATCCTAAAAACGGCGGCGACACCCGGCGAGCTGTTTGACCGGATTATGGGAACCAAAGAAACACTGCCCGAACAATGGCAGGCGCAGATACAAACGAGAATTCAGAAAAAGGCGAAGGTGTATGTGTATTCCGACTGCCTGAGCGATGATGAAATCAAACAGGCGCTGCTGCTGCCCTGCAGAGATATTGAAGCGCTTGTTGCGGCTATCGGGGGCAGTGTCGCTGTCATTCCGAAAGGCCCGCAAACGATACCGTATTATGCATAACAAAATTTATATAACAGTGGAGGCAAAATGAGCAAGAAAATTATTGTGGCGGGCGCGGGCCACGGCGGCCTTGTTGCCGCGGCGTATCTGGCGGAGCAAGGCTATGAAACTGAGGTTTTTGAACAAAAGAAAAGGGATGAATTGGGCTACGACTGGCACGACACCATTGGCCGCGAGACTTTTGAGGTCGCGGGTATTAAGGAAGTTGACCACAGCAAAGTAACACCCAGGAGAGACTCGACTTTTTACGCGCCGTCTATGGCAACACCGGTTTCTTTTGACGGCGACCCGGCGCGGGCGGCACTGGAAATCGACCGCAAGGATATGTATGATTACTTGATCGACAATGCCGAAAGCAAAGGGGTGAAAATTCATTATTCACAGTGTGTGGAAGGCCCGCTGCTGGATAAAAACAAGGATGTGTGCGGGCTGATTGTGAACGGCAAAGAAGTGCCGGCCGACTTGGTGATAGACAGCGCAGGTATGTTTTCCCCTGTTATTGCGGGCTTGCCGGATAAATACCATATGACCGACAGCTATTGCGAAAATGATGTTTTCCATACCTACAGGGCATATTTCAACCTCCTTGACGGCGTTAAAACAAAACACATGGAAAGGTTCAACATTTATTTCCGGTTTAACGGTATCAAGGGAATTGCCTGGTTCAAAATATCCGACGGAATGGCGGATTTCCTCATTGGCAGTGTTCAGCCGCTCAGTGAGGAAAAAGTTCAAGAGGTGCTCAGCGAAATGCGGAAGGTTCAACCCGCTCTCGGCGATAAATTGCTGCGGGGCGGGCAAATTGTCGACATCCCCATTAAGTCCACGCATACGCTGCTGGTTGGCAATAATTATGCCGCGGTAGGCGATGTTGTCTCCATGCCGGACCCGATGAACGGCTCCGGTATCACAACGGCCGTCAAGGCCGGCGCGATGCTGGCCGAAACCATTATAGAGATTGACAAAGCGGGCAAAGGATTCACTGCCGCCGAACTGTGGCACTACCAGGTAAAATATTACAAAGCGATTGCGAATAAAGCCATCGCTACCTCTGTTTTAAAGAATTGTTTGCTCAGTTATTCGGAGCGCGCGCTGAACTTCTTCTTTGACAAGGAGATTTTAACGGCGAACGAGCTTGGCGGCAGCGGCAGTGCGATGAAGATGGACAAAGCGGAAATGATCGCGAAGCTCAGACGCGGATTAAGGCGGCCAATCAGTTTGCTCAAGCTGAAAAAAGCAGTCGACACTTCAAAAGAGGCGAAAAGAACCGCCCTGGCCATACCGGAAGCATACGATGCGGCTTTGGTTGAAGATTGGCGAAGAAAACTGTTTTCTTATCTAAAAAAGTGATATTGGTATAATGGCATAGATCTCTTTTGTTATATAACCGGTGATATGGGAGGGCTTATAAATGAATAACGACAACCAAATTCTCAGGCAGCTCGCGCATGAATACTATCAGCTTTCAAAAGAGGAAAAGAATACCGAGCGGAGAAAACTCCACACAGCCGTGAACGACCTGAAAATGATACGGCCGGTCGTGATGATTGACGAACTGCCGTGGAACGAAATGAACATCAACGATGAGCTGACAATGCGGTGCGAAAACCCGTTTCTGCACGGCACGGAATGGTTCCTGCGTTCCAACATTTATAAATACAAACACATGCCCGCGGACATGTTCCTTCGCCCGTACATCCCGGTATCCAAAGTGGTGCACTCTACCGGCAACGGTGTCAGCGTGCAGGAGAAAATACTAAAAACCGACGCGAAAAACAGCATCGTTTCCCATGAATATACAGACCAGTTTCAATCGGAGGCGGACCTGGACAAACTGAAAATCCCCGTTATCACCTATGACAACGAGCTGACCATCAAGCAATATGAGTATATCGGCGAGATATTGGGTGACATCATACCCGTAAAAATCGTCGGGCGGGATTATTTCTCCAACTCGGTGTGGGACGAAATATCGCATTACCGCGGCGTTACGAATTTGCTTATGGATTTGATAGACCGTCCCGAATTTTCACATCAAATGGTTTCCAAACTGACAGAAATTAAAGTGGCGGAATTAGCGCAGTATGAAGCCCAAGGATTGTTTGAAAGCGACCCGTTTTCTCTCCACTGCACACCGATTTTGACAAACGACCTGCCGGGCAAGGATTTTGACGGCGTAAACATGACGAGAAAGGATATTTGGGGCAGGGGCACTGCGCAGATATTCGCCTCCGTTTCGAAAGCCATGCACGAAGAGTTTGACATTGAGTATATGAAACAGACCATCGGGCAGTGCGGGCTGGT
>CAYUWQ010000116.1:0-5357 GCA_964448455.1 uncultured Eubacteriales bacterium
GTTCGCCCCTACAAAAATAAAGGAATGATAAATTATTATGGATTACGCGAAAGAATCATTGAAACTGCATTATGAATGGAAGGGCAAGCTTGAAGTCATCGCCCGCGCCACGGTTAAAAACAAGGAAGAATTGTCTTTGGCTTACACCCCCGGCGTTGCCCAGCCCTGCCTGGAAATTCAGAAGGATGTCAACCTGAGCTACGATTTAACCCGCCGCTGGAACCTGGTCGCTGTTGTCACAGACGGCACCGCGGTGCTGGGGCTCGGCGATATCGGTCCCGAAGCCGGCATGCCTGTGATGGAAGGCAAATGCGTATTATTCAAGGAGTTCGGCGGTGTTGACGCTTTCCCGCTCTGCATCCGCTCCAAAGAAGTGGACGATATCGTCAAAACCGTCGCGCTGCTCGCGGGCAGCTTCGGCGGCGTGAACTTGGAAGATATCTCCGCTCCCCGCTGTTTTGAAATTGAACGCAAACTCAAGGAAGTCTGCGATATCCCGATTTTCCATGATGACCAGCACGGCACTGCCGTTGTCTGCATGGCGGCTGTTATGAACGCGCTTAAATTTGTCAAAAAAGACCTGAAGGACTGCACGGTCGTTTTCAGCGGTGCCGGCGCCGCCGGTGTGGCCATCGCCAAGCTGTTTATTTCACTGGGTGTTAAAGATGTGATCATGTGCGACCGCAAGGGCATTGTCTGCGACGGCGACGACCTTACACCGGCCAAGCAGGAGCTTGCGGACTTCACCAATAAAAACCGCCTGAGAGGCTCACTTGCCGACGCGCTCAAGGGTTCCGATATCTTCGTCGGCGTTTCCGCGCCCGGTATTGTCAGTGAAGAAATGGTCAGCTCCATGAACGAAGGCGCTATTGTTATGGCCATGTCCAACCCGACACCGGAAATTATGCCCGACCTTGCTATTAAGGCAGGCGCGAAAGTGGTCGGCACAGGCCGCAGCGACTTCCCGAACCAAATCAACAATGTGCTCGCCTTCCCCGGCATTTTCAGAGGCGCGCTGGATGTCCGCGCAAGCGATATCAATGAAGAAATGAAGATTGCCGCCGCAAGAGCGATTGCGTCCCTCGTTTCCGACGAAGAACTAACAGCAGATTATATTCTGCCGAAGGCCTTTGACTTAAGAGTCGGCCCGGCGGTTGCCAAGGCGGTCGCGCAGGCGGCAAGGGACACGGGCGTAGCAAGAATTTAACACAGGAACTTATATGAGATTCAGGGAGCAGCGTTGATTATTTTATCGGCATGCTCCCTTTCTCTTACAGGTTTATTAATACAAGGAGCGTATTATGATTAAATCCGTTATTTTTGACATGGACGGCGTACTGATTGATTCGGAAGAGGCGATTACCCTCTCCGCGATAGAAGCGCTGAGGCATTGGGGCATTGAGGCAAAATTTGATGACTTCAAGCAGTTCACCGGCATGGGCGAAAACAAGTTTATCGGCGGGGTCGCCGCCAAATACGACGTTGAATATACCTTTGATATGAAAGATAAAACCTACGAAATCTATGTCGCCACCGCCGGGGAACGGGTGACAGTATACCCCTGGTCCAAGCAGGTGCTGGACGGGTTGGCCGAACGAGGCATCCGGTACGCGCTTGCCTCCGCCGCGGATTACACCAAAGTGGCATGCAACCTGGAATGCATCGGTGTTGACCCAGGCTTATTCGCCGTGATAGTCACGGGCAGCGATGTGGAGCACAAAAAACCGCACCCGGAAATTTTTCTGACAGCTGCCAAGAATGCGGGGTTTGACCCTGCTCGGACCCTGGTTGTGGAGGATGCCGTATCCGGTGTGCAGGCTGCCAAAGCCGCCGGCATGCGCTGCCTCGCGCTGACAACTTCGTTTGACGAACAAACCTTAAAAAAAGCCGGTGCGGACTTTGTTTTATCCGAACTGACCGGTGTATTTGAACTTATTGAAAGGGTGAATCAGTTATGAGTATTGAAAAAAGAGATTTTGGGACGGCGAGCGACTGTAAAGCAGTTGAGCTTTACACTTTAAAAAACGCCGCAGGGGCATCTGTTGAGGTCATTACCTACGGCGCAACCCTGCAGGCTGTGTCTATGCCGGACAAAAACGGCAGCTTTGCCGATGTGACGATTGGTTTTGACGACCTGCAAGGTCATTTGGAGCGTTCCAATTACCAGGGGCAGACTGTCGGGCGCTATGCCAACCGCATCGCGAACGGTAAATTCAACTTGAATGGCAAAAAATATTCTGTGACCAAAAACGAAAAAGGCATCACCTGCCTGCACGGCGGCGGTGAATTCTCACACACGGTATGGGATGTTTTACTCACCGGGGACAATTTCATAAAGCTCGGTTACACCAGCCCGGCAGGCTCCCACGGCTTCCCCGGCGAGCTCAAGACCGAAGTCACCTATTCCCTGACCGATGAGAATGAGCTGATCATTGATTTTTACGCCGTGTCGGATGAAGACACCGTTATCAACCTGACCAACCACGCCTATTTTAACCTCGGCGGTTTTGACGCCGGCGATGTGCTCGGACACATTCTGCACATTAACGCCGATGCTTTTACCCCGACCGATACCGCAAGCATCCCCACAGGCGAATTACGCCCCGTCAAAGGCACCCCCTTCAACTTCACCCTGCCAAAAACAATCGGGCTGGATATCGGCGATGATTATGATCAATTAATCAACTGCAAAGGGTATGATCATAACTTCTGCCTGGCAGCACACGAACCGGGCACGCCAGCGGTTACGGTATGGGAGCCGAAAAGCGGACGGGTGATGGAAGTGTTCACCGACTTGCCCGGCGTTCAGCTGTATACCGGCAACTTTTTAGCAGATGTTCCGGGCAAGGGCGGCACGGTTATGGGCAAGCACGCAGGTTTTTGTCTGGAAACGCAGTATTTCCCGGATACGCCGAATCAACCGACTTTTCCGCAATGCACCTTTAAGGCGGGCGAAAAGTTTGTATCGCGCACATCGTTTAAGTTTTCGACATACAATTAACCCGTCACAAAAGATTTTCCGTCTATTCATAGAAAATACAAAAGTATGGGTGTATAATGGTATTGTTATTTTGAATTTATATTATTTCAAATAAAATGAGACGAGGGAGTGGAGTTCATGGCAAACGAGAAGATTCTGGTTGTGGATGACGACACGAATATTTGCGAACTGCTCAGGCTTTACCTTGAAAAAGAGCAATTCCGGGTTTTATTGGCGCATGACGGTGTTGCGGCGCTCAAGGTGTTTCAGGACAGCCGGCCCGAGCTGGTTTTGCTGGACATTATGCTGCCCCAGCTTGACGGCTGGCAGGTCTGCCGTGAAATCCGCAAATTCTCCAACAAACCGATTATCATGCTCACCGCCAAAGGCGAAACATTCGACAAGGTGCTCGGGCTTGAACTCGGCGCGGATGACTATGTGGTCAAACCGTTTGATGCCAAAGAAGTCGTGGCAAGGGTTAAGGCCGTTTTGCGCCGGACTGCCGGCATTGCCGACGGCGTGGTCAAAGAAGTGAATTTTGACAAACTGTCGGTCAATCTGACGAATTACGAGCTGAAGGTAAACGGGAAAAAAATCGACACACCGCCCAAAGAGATGGAGCTGCTGTATCACCTGGCGAACAATCCAAACAGGGTTTACACCCGTGACCAGCTGCTCGATGAAGTGTGGGGTTTTGATTATTACGGTGATTCGCGAACGGTTGATGTGCATGTTAAACGCCTGCGTGAAAAGCTGGAGGGTGTTTCCGACAAATGGGAACTGAAAACCGTATGGAGCGTCGGCTATAAATTCGAAACAAAGGATTAGAAGCGCCCATGGCCGCAAACAATAAAACAAACCTGTTCAGGAAATATTTTTTGATCATCTCGATGGTCATCTTTTTAAGCTTCGCCATCCTTGGCGGAGCTTTGCTCTTTTTTATTTCCAATTCCTGGCTGGATGAAAAGGATCAGCTCTTGAAAGAGAATGCCGAGAGCGTGGCAAGCACCACCTCCGAGCTGGTTGAATCCGGTTACATGCGCCAGAACGAGAGCGGCTCCGTGCTGCTGATTTGCAACACGCTTTCGCTCTTGTCCGCTTCTATTGACGCGGATATCTATATCACCAACACGGGCGGCGAGGTCATTTACTGCCGCGATATGCTGCGCGCGGACATGGTTGTCGTGCCCGGCGGGTGCGCAATCCACAGCAAATTCCGTTTGCCCGGGCAGGTTTTGAACGACGCCGTGCTTGCCGGCGGTTACGGGGACATCAGTACGCTTGACGGTCAGTACGACACTCCGCATATTGTTGTCGCGCGGCCGATTTTCGCGTCCGGCCAGGCAATCGGCATCGTCGTCGCGACGCAGCCGGTCGCCTCCGTGCTCGGACCTTATGTGGTTTCCATGCTCCGGATGTTCGGATTCGCGTCCCTGCTCGCCCTTGCAATTGCTTTTGTCACCGTCTACTACATGATTTACAAAGTGACCAAGCCGCTGCGGCAAATGTCTTTTGCGACAAAACGCTTCGCGTCGGGCGACTTCAGCTACCGTGTCGCTGTCAAAGGCAATGACGAGCTGGCGGAATTGGCCGCCGGGTTCAATAGTATGGCCAGGGATTTGGCCACGCTCGAATCCTCGCGGAGAAGTTTTGTGGCCAATGTTTCACATGAGCTGAAAACCCCGATGACCACCATCGGCGGCTTTATCGACGGCATGCTGGACGGCACCATCGAAGAGGAAAAGAGGGCGTATTACCTTGGCATCGTGTCGGATGAAATCAAGCGCCTGTCCCGCCTTGTAACCGGCATGCTCAATATGTCTAAAATCGAAGCGGGCGAACTGAGCCTAAAACCAAAACGCTTTGACATCTCGGAACTTATCTTTAAAACAATGCTTGCTTTTGAGCAGCTGATTGAGAAGAAATGCATCAATATATCGGGTCTTGACCAGATGGACAGCGTCTACCTGTCCGCCGATGAGGATTTAATCAACCAGGTCATTTACAACCTGGTGGACAACGCGGTTAAATTCACGCCCGCATACGGTTCCATTCATATTACCGCCTATACGGACAGGGATAAGGATAAGGTGATTGTGAAAATCAGGAACTCGGGCGCCGGTATATCCTCGGAGGAAATCGGCAAGGTTTTCGAGCGTTTTTACAAGGTGGACAAGGCCAGAAGTTATGATACCAGAGGGGCCGGGCTCGGTCTGTATATCGTCAAATCAATTTTAGAGCTTCACGGAGGCAGCATCAGCGTGGAGAGTCTGGAAAATCAGTATACGGAATTTGCCTTCGTGCTGCCTGCCGGATAATGCAATTATACTAATCTCCATTTAAAAGATAGACAAGTCTATCTTTTAATCCGCTGTCC
>CAYUWQ010000117.1:0-5225 GCA_964448455.1 uncultured Eubacteriales bacterium
GCTGCGCGGGCGCGGCGGAGGTCGCCTTTTCTGTGCGGACCGTCGAGCACCATTTGGTCGCCGGTGTAGGCGTGGATGGTGGTCATAAAGCCTTTTTCAATCTTGGCAAGGTTGTTCAGCGCAAACGCCATGGGCGCCAGGCAGTTGGTGGTGCAGGAAGCGGCGGAGATAATCGTGTCCGCCGGGGTAAGGATTTTTTCGTTCACGCCGAAAACGATGGTGGGCAGGTCGTCGCCCGCGGGCGCGGAGATGATAACCTTTTTCGCGCCGGCCTTGATGTGCGCCGCGGCTTTGTCCTTCGCGGCGAAAAAGCCTGTGCATTCCAGCACAATTTCAACACCGAGTTCGCCCCAGGGCAGTTCTTCCGGGTTCTTTATCGCGTAAATGGTGATTTCTTTGCCGTCGACAACAATAGAGTTATCTTTCGCGACAACTTTATCGCCCAGCGCGTAACGGCCCTGCGAGGAGTCGTACTTGAGCAGATGCGCGAGCATTTTCGCGTCCGTTAAATCGTTGATCGCCGTGATTTCATAATCGGCGTCGCCGAACATTTGCCTGAACGCAAGGCGGCCGATGCGGCCAAACCCGTTAATACCAACTTTAATTGCCATAATAATTTCCTCCCGAATATGTAATATGTATAGACTGACTTATAGTATTGTATATGATTTGACCTTGTTTTGCAAGGAAAATCGTTAATATTTTGAATATAGGCTTAACTTTTGGTAAACTGACCAAAATATCGGGGCGGTTGGGGCGAAAGGGTGGTATTGTGCTGAATGTGTGATTGGGAAGTGTGACTGCGTCACGGGAAGCAGTTGAGAAGCGCGGCTGCACCGCGGGAAGCGATGGTGATTTGATTATGTAGGGGCGCGCATTGCGCGTCCGAAATCACCTGATATGAAACGCAGAAATGGAAATCTTCTTCTATCATCTGGTTTTGAGGGTGGAGGTCGTTATCCCGCGGACGCGCAATGCGCGCCCCTACAATCGGGTGCGGGTGTCCCGCCAACCATTATTCATTATTCAATATTCATTATTCATTGGAACGACACGGTCGTTCCTACTTGTGGTATTTCCCCCCGCTGCCGATCATAAAGGCGCGGTAAAGCTGCTCAAGCACCATAATGCGCGCGAGCTGGTGGGGAAAGGTCATTTTGGACATGGAAAGCTGCAAATCGGCGCGGTTTTTCACTTCTGCCGCAAGGCCGTGTGAACCGCCGATGACCAGCGCAATTGCCGAAACGCCGCGGTTGGTTTCGGTTGCCAGTCTGGCGCTTAGTTCCTCCGATGTCAGCTGCTTGCCCTCAATACAAAGGGCATAAACCTTTGCGTTCGCCGGTATTTTAGCCAGGATTTGGCCGCCCTCCTGCGTGAGCGCCGCTTCAATGAGCGCGGGCGGCGGGTTTTCCGGCAGTTTGGCCGGTACCAGTTCGGATATTTGCAGCCGGCAATACGCGCCGAGGCGTTTTTGGTATTCGGCGGAGGCTTCGCGCAGATAAGACTCCTTCAGTTTTCCGATACAGATCAAGTGAATACTCAGCATCGTTTCTGCCTCCCCCTTTTTAATCATCAACAACATATATCATAATACAAAAAAAGTCCAGCAAATCTTTTTTGCCTGATTACCCCCTTGCAATTTTTGCGAAGAAAAACTATTATGCACTTGTGTAAAAGAACCGTCGCCTTTGGCGGAGAAATGAAGGTTATTATGACAATTTTGTTTAAGTTTATAAAAATTCTGCTCGCGGTCATCATGACGATTACCGCCTCCGTTGATTCTTATAAAAAGGCGGACACGCAGCAGTATGAAGGGGTTGACAGCATTACAGCGGCAATCAGCGCAGAGGAAATGAAAATGACAAATGACTGGTTTGATGAAAACATCCTCGGTGTGTTGGACGGCAAGCGTGCCGCGTTTGATTTTAACTACGGATTAAAAACCTTCGGTAATAACCGCAGCGACTGGGACATTACCCTCACTAAAACGGAAACCCTTGCCGATCAAACGACCTACACCATCAGTATCCGGCAAAAAAGCGGCAGCCTGCTGGTTACCTGTGAGGCGGTACAGTATACTGCCTACCCTGCGTGCGAGTGGACATTGTATTTTGAAAACACCGGCAGCGAAAATACACCTGTGCTCAGTAATATCCTCGCCATGAAAAGCTGTTTTGCTATTGGCAACACCGCCGAGGCGGTCAAATCCCGCCTTTTTTACAGCAACGGCGGACCAAACACGACAGACGCGTTCACGCCGCTGACCAAAGGGCTCCTCCCGGGCATCCCGGCAAAGTTTGACCCCGGCGACGGGCGCTGCTCAAACGATTTTATGCCGTTTTTCAACCTGGACCTCAATGACCGCGGCGTGATTTTGGCCATCGGCTGGCCGGGCATGTGGGAGGCGGACTTTAAAAACATCGTCAACAAGGATGTTGAAGTTAAAATCGGGCAGAAAACCATTTGCGGCGCGCTGAAAGCGGGCGAAAAAATCAGAAGTCCGCTGGCAGCCGTGCTGTTTTACCAAGCCGGTGTGATGAAGGGGCAAAACATCTTCCGCCAGTGGATAAATGACTGCTATTATGTCAACAATCAAAAGCAAATTTTGTCCGCGGGTTCCATTGAACATGATTTAATGCAGAATGCCACAATTTACAACCAGATTGACACCCTGAACACCATCCTGGAAGCCGGCGTGCCGGCGGAAGCGTTTTGGATGGACGCCGGCTGGTATGTGAACGGGCAAATTTGGCATAAAGGCAGGGGCTCCTGGCGCTTGGACCCGGTCCGGTTCCCGACAGGATTAAAACCGCTCACCGATTTGGGACACGCCAACGGCCTTGAACATGTGCTCTGGTTCGAGCCGGAAAGCGTTGACCCCGGCTCCGACCTGTATGACAAAAACGAGTATCTGCTTGTACTCCCCGGCAATGAAAATAAGCTGTACAATTTCGCCAATGACGAAGCGGCGGATTATATGATGCGGCTCATTGACGGCAAAATCAAAGAGTTCGGGCTGGATATCTACCGGCAGGACTGCAATGTCAACCCCGCGGATTACTGGGATGCCGGTTACAAAGTAACGGGTGAAAGACGACCGGGATTTACCGAGAATAAATATGTAGTCAACTTTTTAAGCTTCTGGGATTATCTGCTTGCCAACAACCCGGGGCTGATCATTGACAACTGCGCTTCCGGCGGCAGGCGGATTTGCCTGGAAACCATCCGCCGCAGCGAAGTGCTCTGGCGCTGTGACTCCTGCCACGATGCCACGGCGGAGCAGTGCCATACCTACGGCCTTTCGTACTGGCTGCCGCTTCAGGGCACCGGCACGCTGATGCTTAGGGATTTAAGCGCCGGCGAAGCACCGAACAGGGACCAATATACCGATTCTTACGCTTTCCGCAGCTGCATGTCTTCCACACTGATATTATCGTGGAATTTTTCAAGCTATCCTTACAGCAAGGAGCTTTTTGACCTGTACGGCGGGTATGTGGACCAATATATGGACATCCGCGGGTATTTCACCAAGGATTATTACCCGCTCACCCCGGCGGCAACGGGAAACGACAAAAACCTCGCCATGCAGTACAACGACCCGCAGGAGTCCTCCGGCATCATTCTGGCGTTCCGGCGGGAATATTCGGGCACACAGGACATTAAAGTTTTGCTCAACGGATTGGAGAGCGGCGCGCAATACCGGGTTTGGGATATTGACACGAACGCGAATGTTGTGAAAAGCGGCTCAGCTTTGATGGATTCCGGTTTAACCATAACGATACCCGTGCAGCCCGGCGCGGTGATTTTGAAATACGCAAAGGTGTAGCGCGGTATAATAAGTATATAATAGCAGCACCTAAAATGACGCCATTGTGAATCATTCTTGCATGTTTGTGCAATATGACAAGTTAATTTGCCTCTATTCCCCGCTTTTTGCAGTTTATGTAGAATTTGCATGCACACCCCGTAAATCTATTGACAAATATACAGCCCGATTGTATAATCCCGATATCAGTAACGGAGCTGTGGGGGAAACCTCGCGGCGCCGGTTCGTTTTTTAGATGTTTTTGCGCGCCGGCAGCCCGGCCGCGCCGAAATTTAATATTGCTCGGCAACTTGCGACTAAACAAAGGTGTTTAAATCGGTTTCGATTTAAGCGCCTTTTTTGCATATATAAATGAAGCAAAAATTTAAGGAGGAAACAAAATGGACATGAAAGTAATCGTAGACACGCTCTGGGTGCTGCTGGCCGCAATGCTGGTATTCTTTATGAACCTCGGCTTTGCGTCGCTCGAAACAGGCTTGGCACGCCAAAAGAACTCGGTGAACATCCTTTCCAAAAACTTTATCGTTTTCGCCGTATCGTCCCTCGGCTTCCTGATTCTCGGCTGGGGCCTGATGTTCGGCGACGGCAACGGCTTTATGGGACTAAGCGGCTTGTTTATGGCCGGCGGCGCGGACAACTCCCCCGCGACGGGTGAGGCTTACCAAGGCGTTTACTCGGCAATATCCTGGGCGGGCGTCCCCTTTTGGGCTAAATTCTTCTTCCAGCTGGTGTTCTGCGGAACCGCCGCCACAATCGTTTCCGGCGCGGTCGCGGAGAGAATCAAATACATCTCCTTCATAGTGTTTTCCATTTGCCTGACAATGTTTATCTATCCGCTGGTCGGTCACTGGATATGGGGCGGCGGCTTCCTTGCAGGCTTAGGTTTTTTGGATTTCGCGGGCGGCACGGTTGTTCACTCCGTCGGCGGCTGGGCAGCACTGACCGGCGTGATTGTACTCGGCCCCAGAATCGGCAAATATACCAAAGACGGTAAGATTCACGCGATCCCCGGGCACAACATGAGCCTTGCCACCATCGGCGCGTTTGTGCTCTGGCTCGGCTGGTTCGGGTTTAACCCCGGCTCCACCATGGCCGCGGACCCGACTTCCATATCACATATTTTAATGACCACAAACACAGCGGGCATCGTCGCCATTCTAACCGCGACGGCAACCGCCTGGATCGTTATCGGCAAACCGGACCTCGGTATGTCCATCAACGGCCTGCTCGCGGGTCTTGTCGCGATCACACCGGCCTGCGCTTATGTAAGCGTCACAAGTTCTTTGATTATCGGCGCGGTATCGGGCATCCTCGTGGTATTGGCCGTTATGTTCTTTGACCGCAGGAAACTTGACGACCCGGTCGGCGCACTGTCCGTCCACCTGGTGCACGGCGTACT
>CAYUWQ010000118.1:0-5125 GCA_964448455.1 uncultured Eubacteriales bacterium
TGCAAAAAACTCGCCGATAAGAATGGCAGAATGCTTGAAATAAAGATTTTCCCGGTGAACGGTCAGCTTTCCATGCTGTTTGTCAACAGCAAGGAGAAGACGGCTGCAAAAACTTCCGGCATTTTAAAAACTACAAAACCCGATGATTTTATGCATGGGTTCGGGATTGAGAACATGAAAAACATCTGCCAAAAGTACAATGGAAGCATATCCTTTGAGCAGACCAGAGACCGCTTTATGGTGAGTATTTTACTGCCGAACTGACCGTTCAGACAAGAAAACTGCCCTTATAAACAAGTTGTATTGCAAAACAGGGTATAAGATGATAATTTATTAGACGAGAGGGTGCTTACCGTTGATTGCTCGGATGTCGAAAAGGTTATCGTCTTTTTTTGCTGCCAACAGTATTATAAAAGCCGAGGACAAAGAGGTTTACGAATACAGTCTGGAGATCCTGTTTTCAACCATACTGAATTTTGCCGCAGTGATAATAATAGCCGTTCTCACCCGAAAATCCCTTTTAACCCTGTTTTACCTTTTAGGTTTCATACCTCTCCGGTTAATTGCCGGCGGCTACCATGCCGATACGCATTTCAGATGTTTTTTGGTCTTGCTTGGAACCTATTCGGCTTTTCTCGCCGTTGTTGCTTTTCTGCCCGATTCTTTTGTCGTATTGTCGACAATAATTACGGTACTCGGTTCAATTATATTAATTTTCATTCTTGCGCCTGTAGCTGACAAAAATAAACCGGTTTCGGTCGAAGACCAAAAAAAGTTCAAGCTGAAAAGCCGGGTTGCTGTTTTTGCTTATTCTGCTGTAATACTTGTCCTGCTATTCCTTTTA
This sequence comes from uncultured Eubacteriales bacterium, assembly GCA_964448455.1. Classification (GTDB taxonomy): domain Bacteria; phylum Bacillota; class Clostridia; order Oscillospirales; family Acutalibacteraceae; genus UBA1447. Next base: position 845 of record CAYUWQ010000118.1, read on the forward strand.
CCCGCCAGCCGTATCGCTTTTTCCCTTTCACTTGGCATATTATTCGTTTCGCTTTCTTTGCTGGCGACAAAAATTAAAAACCGCATTGTCCATATGTAAATTAATGCCTGAGGCATTAAAATAAAAAGCAAGGGGTATATGAAATGAAAAACATTAAATCAGCAATCCTGAGATGGAGCGCAGTTCTCGCGTCACTCGCATTAGTGCTTGGTACAGCATCCGTTAAGCCTATGTGTTATTTCTGGTTCCATCAACCCAAAGTTCCCCAAGGCATGGAAAAATTTACAAAATAACCCCCCACATCAGGGTGAAACAAGGGGCGGACCGTTCATCTTTACACCCGCCCCTGTTTCACGCTCCTGTACAACCTGACAAGGCGATATAAACCGCCGGAAGGATGGCGAAAGGCGTGGATATAAACAGCAGAAGCTTGGTTAATGCGCAGGCGGAAAAATACGGCGGAATTTGTGCACGGATCAACGCTGACCACCAACTGAAAAGCAAAGCCGCGGATATCCTGCTCGCCGCGTTGTTTGAACCCGATTCAGCCGTTTTGTCACACTGCAAAAATGTCAGTAGAATTTGCGAAGCGGTCGCGAGGCGCATGAATTTGTCGGGTGACGAAATCGGTGAGATAAAAACCGCCGGTATGCTGCACGATGTGGGTAAAACAGAAATCAGCGACGCGCTGCTGAACAAACTCGGACAGCTTGATGACGACGAGTGGGAACGGATCAAACAGCATGCCGCAATCGGTTGCGATATCGTCGGTTCAATCGACGGGTTCTCAAGAGTTGCCGGGTTTATATTGGAACACCATGAGCATTGGGACGGGTCAGGGTACCCGAACGGGCTGCGCGGCAATAAGATTTCCCTGCAAGCGAGGATTATCGCCGTGGCGGACGCCTTTGACGCGATGACATCCGACCGGCCATACAAAAAGGCTGTCGGCACACGGGAAGCGCTGGCGGAAATTCAGGCGAATGCGGGGACGCAATTTGATCCGGATGTCGTCGAGGATTTTATGTCTGTTTTATGCCCGGAAGCGCTCTATGCATAAAACCCGATAAACACGAAAAATCAGCGGATGCCGTTTTGCGGCATCCGCTTTCAATTCTTCATTAGACGCAGGGTTCATTTATTGCTAATACTAAATTCACGATTAAAAAACCTCTAAAAGCTCAAGCAAAAGTTATATGTGTGTGGTCCTTAGTACAAAGACCTTTGACGGCAGTTTACCCTGCTATTTTTTCCGCAACGGTTTTGTAAACGCGCTCGACGGTTCGGTTGCCGTGTTTAACCTCATACCGCGCCGCCTCGTCACGGATCATTTGCTCAATCTCCCCGCCTTTGAGCGCGTCGAGGCATTCCTCGCGTCTGGTGAGGTAATCCTGGCTGTTAAAATCAGGCTCGTTTCGACTTACCAAAAAGATATATGGCTCAAGCGCAATGACACCCGGCGTACCCGGCGCCAAAGCCGCGAGCGCCTCAAAAAAGCCGTCCGGATAAAGGACATCGCCCTTTTTAATCATCTTGTATTCCGCTTTGCCTGTGGATGTGCCCGAATCCGCCGCGAACCATTCGCCCACGGCTTCAAAACTATCCCCCTCGGCAATTCGCGCGCGCATGGTCTCAAACTTACCGGCGAGCGCCGCCGCTTCTTCTTCGTTGAGTTTCACCGTTTTGCCGTCGTCCATGGTTTTGGTGAGATAGCCGTTGATGCTGACAAACGATAAAAAGGTTTCGCTGTAATAGGCTCTGATGGCTTCTTCCATGGCCGCTTTTTGATCTTTGCTGTAAAAAAAATGGAGCAGCAACTCTTCTTTCGCGGCATTTGCCGTTTCGATTTTATGCACGGTTTGCCTTGTGACGCCGATGGATTCATAATGCCCGGAGAAAAGGTTCCATAATCCGCTGACGCGTGAGACAACCCCCGCTTTTTTCTCCGGGGATAGTGTGATACCGTTTTCACTCAGCAGGGTGTTCGCCGCGACATAGTTTTTGCAGAGTTCTTCCGCCTTGTCCTTAGCCAGGTTTTCCGCCGCGGGCGGGGACAATCCGTAATCCCCCGGCGCGCGGATGACGGCATCCAAATAATATGCGTAAATCTCCGGCGATATGCGCGCGCCGGCAATGTCAAGCGCCCAATCGTCCGCGCCGGCACAGGCGCCGGAAAACACGGCCAGGCATAGGGCAAGGAGCAGGCAAACTGCTTTTTTCAACATCTTCAGTTCCTTTCACAGCGGGATTGCCCCGCGAAACGGATGATGGGAATTATAACACGCGGCGGAAAAATTTTCAACAACCGAGGTTTTCGGGTCGGGAACTATTGCAAAACAGGCGAGTTTGTTATAAAATTACTCTAAGCGTGTGGTTATTCGAATATGGAAAGGAAGTTAACTGAAGAATGAATGTACTCAACAAAAAAACCATTGAGGACATTGAAGTTGCCGGCAAACGCGTACTGGTGCGCTGCGACTTTAATGTCCCCCTGAAAAACGGCGTTATCACCAGCGACGAACGCATTGTCGGCGCCCTGCCCACGATTGAATATTTAATCAAAAACGGCGCCAAAATTATCCTCTGCTCCCACCTCGGCCGCCCGGCCGGCACAGGCTATGAGGCGGACTTTTCCCTCGCGCCGGTCGCGAAGTATCTCGCGGGGCTGCTGGGTAAAGAGGTCAAAATGGCAACCGACATCGTCGGCGAAAGCGCCAAATCCCTTGCCGCCGGGTTAAAAGACGGCGATGTGATGATGATTGAAAATGTCCGTTTTGACAAAAAAGAAACCAAAAATGACCCTGAGTTTTCTAAAGAACTCGCTTCTCTCGCGGAATTGTATGTCAATGACGCGTTCGGTTCCGCCCACCGGGCGCACAGTTCAACGGCCGGTGTTACGGCGTATCTGCCGGCGGTCTGCGGCTATCTGATTCAAAAAGAGATTAAATATATCGGCGGCGCGCTGGAAAATCCGAAGCGCCCCTTTGTCGCCATCCTCGGCGGCGCGAAGGTTTCGGACAAAATCGGCGTCATCAACAACTTGATTGACAAAGTCGACACGCTCATTATCGGCGGCGGCATGGCTTATACTTTTTATGCCGCGCAGGGTTTCAGCGTCGGCACTTCGCTTTGCGAAACCGACAAAATACCCCTCGCTGTCGAGATGATGGCCAAAGCAAAGGCGAAAGGCATCAAGTTCCTGCTCCCGCTGGACAATGTTGTCGGTAAGGAATACAAGCCGGACACGGAGGCTATCACCATCAGTTCGGACGAAATCCCGGACGGTTGGATGGGGCTGGACATCGGTCCAAAGTCACAGGCGTACTTTGCAGAAGCTATTAAAGGCAGCGGAACGGTTATTTGGAACGGCCCCATGGGTGTTTCGGAATGGGACGCCTTCGCGGCGGGCACCATCGCGGTCGCCAGAGCGGTTGCGGAATCGGGCGCTGTATCCATCATCGGCGGGGGCGATTCTGTCGCGGCGGTGCAAAAACTCGGCTTTGCGGATAAAATGTCCCACATATCAACCGGCGGCGGGGCGAGCCTTGAATTTATGGAAGGCATCGAACTGCCCGGCATCGCGGCGCTCAACGATAAATAAACCGGAAGCGGCACTGCTTTAAACAGCTGACAGAACACTGCGCGGGCGGCATTCATTGCCGCCCAAACTTTAATAAAGGAGAATCACCATGAACAAAACCCTTCGCAGACCGGCTATTGCCGGCAACTGGAAAATGAACAACACACCCGAACAAACCACCGCTTTAATCGAGGAACTCAAACCCCTGGTCAAAGACGCCGCTTGCGATGTCATCGTCTGTGTGCCTTATATCGATATTCATGCCGCCCTTGAGGCGACAAAAGGCTCCAACATCATGGTCGGGGCGGAAAACTGCCACTGGGCCGAGAGCGGCGCATTCACGGGGGAAATCTCCGCGCAGATGCTCAAAGCCATCGGTGTGCCGGTTGTTATTATCGGCCACAGCGAGCGCCGCCAGTACTTCGGCGAAACCGATTTAACCGTGCGTGACCGCACCCGGGCCGCGCTGGACGCGGGGCTGAAGGTCATCCTGTGTGTGGGCGAACTCAAAGAACAGCGCCTTCAAAACATCACGGCCGAAGTCGTGCGGCTGCAGACAAAATTAGCGCTCAGCGGTGTTGCGGAAAATGAGCTGGAAAATATTATCATCGCGTACGAACCCGTATGGGCTATCGGCACCGGGCTTACCGCCACGCCGGAGCAGGCCAACGAAGTCAACGCGCTTATCCGCGAACTGATTG
>CAYUWQ010000119.1:0-5049 GCA_964448455.1 uncultured Eubacteriales bacterium
TGCACTGCACCTACGACCCCGAAAGCCGGGGCGGCAACACACCGGACGGGCGCAAGGTAAAAGGTACGCTCCACTGGGTAAGCGCGGCGGACCATGTGAAGGCGGAGGTCCGGCTGTATGACCGGCTGTTCCGCACCGAAAATCCCGCGGACGAAAACAGCGGCGGGATGATGGCCAACCTCAACCCGGATTCCCTCACCGTGCTCAAGGACTGCCTGCTGGAGGGCAGCCTGCGCAAGATTAAACCGGGCGAAGTATTCCAGTTTATGCGGCAGGGCTACTTCTGCGCGGATAAAGACAGCACCCCGGAAAAGCTGATTATCAACCGTACCGTGGCGCTCAATTCGTCCTGGTAAAACCAGCCTGCTTTCACCGCATCATTTTGCCGTCCTCAACGGCACGGAATGGAGATTTATATGAAAATTGTTTTTCGCATTGTTACAGCAGCACTGGCGCTGTGTGTGATCCCGGCGGCATATTTCCTCTCCTTCCTCAAATTCGGGTTCTCCGCTGTTGTGATGAACATCGCGGATGACATCAGCATCAGCCGGGCTGTCACCGCCTTAACCGATGAAACCAGCCCGCTCAACGGTTTTTTCAGCGGTTCCGGCGGCGGAAAATTCTTTGAAAATGAATGGGTGCAAAGCCTGATGCCGGCAGCCATCAGTTTTTTGGTATTTTTTGCCATCGCGATTGTCCTCTCGCTTGTCATCTTTTTCTTTGCCGTATTCAGCAACAAACGGCTGGTGATGACGTGCCTTGGCGGCGGCGGCATATTGGCGATGATCGGGGCTTACATATCCTTCGGTCAATTTGCCGCGCCTCTTTTGGACGGCACAATCTCCGTTGGCAATCTTATCAGCACCGAAGATCTGTCCGCGCTGTTAAGCATCGCGGTACAACTGCTCGGCTCCGCGATTGAAGTGGAGATTTTGCAGCTGACCTCCGCCACGCTGATTATGACCCTGATATTCGCGGCCATCGTGATTTGGGGGCTTGCCTATATTTTAACGGAAGACGAAAGCGAAAAACTGCAGCGCAAACTGAAAAAAACAAAGAAACTGAAGGCATAAAGGGTGAATACTATCAAGCATTTTGACACCGTTATTTTTGACTTGGACGGTACTTTATTGGATACGCTCGGCGACCTGGCCGACAGCGTTAACAGCGCGTTGGAGCTTAACGGACTTCCTGCTATAAGCGAAGGTGATACCCGGCGTTTTATCGGCGACGGCTACGCGAAACTCATTGAGAGGGCCATCCCCGGCGGGATAGAAAACCCGCATTTCGCCCAATGTCTTGAAGAGTTTAAGAATCATTACAACCGCAACATGATGAACCGCACAGAGCCGTATCCCGGTATTATAGATCTGTTGAGCGAACTGAAAAAGAAAAACTGCCGCATGGCGGTTGTCTCAAACAAAAACGATTTGGCGGTTAAAGCGCTTACAGAACACTATTTCGGGGCGTATATTCAGACAGCCGTCGGCGCGTCGGCGGAGATTCCCCGGAAGCCGGACCCAACATCCGTTTTCATGGCCCTGGAAGAACTCGGTGCCGATAAGGACAGCGCGCTTTTTGTCGGTGATTCGGATATTGATATCCTCACCGCGCAACATGCCGGCTTGCCGAGCGTAAGTGTCACCTGGGGTTTTAGGGATGTCGATTTTCTTTTGGCACGCGGCGCTGTGCGCATCATCAATGAACCGAAAGACCTGTTGGATTTGATTGACTTTTAGCGACCGAATTGCTCCGATATAGAAATGAGACGGCTTAACGCGATTGAACCAATCGGTTAGCCGTCTCTCGTTTTATACTCTGTTTTATACCAACCTGTTTTTGATAGCGAAAAGCGCAACCTGCGTGCGGTCATTCAGCCCTGTTACCGCAAGAATATTGGACACCCGGTTACGGACGGTTCCTTCGGAATAATTCATTTGTTCCGCGATGGCTTTGTTTGACATGCCTTTGGCAATCAGGCACATGATTTTAATATCCCGCTCGTCAAAACTGCCGGCTCCGAGTCCGTCCTTTGCCGAGCCGGCAAATTTAAAGTCCCCGGCCGAAATTTTTTCGGCAATCAGAGCACGCACTTCCCTGCTCATCACCACAAGGCCGCTGTATACGCACCTGATGGCTTCTGTCAGTACTGCGGGCAGAATGTCTTTGAGCAGATAGCCGTCCGCTCCGCCAAGGTAAGCGGCCACAATATTTTTGTCATCGTTAAAAGTGGTCAGCATAATAACGCCTGTGTCGGGGTTGATCTCCTTAATCTTTTCCAGCGCGAACAAGCCGTTGCTCTCCGGCATTTGAATGTCAAGCAGACAAATGTCCGGCTTGTGTATTTTGTATTGCTCGACCGCCTCCCAGCCGCTGCCCGCGTACGCGATTACCTCAAAACCCTCCTGCGATTGCAGAATGGTCTTGAGCATATCCGCAAACAGTCTTTGGTCATCCGCGATTAAAATCTTAATCATCCTTATTTTCCCCCTTCATGCTCTTTGGTTTGATAGACAATTCTTCTGATATCCGCCAGCACCCGCCTGAGCTGTCCGGCAAGACCGTGCAGGTTTTTCTCTTTTTGGGCACGGCTTTCCTGCCCTCTTGAATTTAACGCGTCAATAGTGCGGATTGTTTCGTTTATCTTCGCTTCGAGTTCCTGCCGGATTTCGACCGCGATTTTTTCCCGTTCTTCCCGGGCTAACAATGCTTCATCGATGTCTATTGCCTGCATCAGTTCTTCGTTTGCTTTGGAGATTAACACATTCTTCTCTTCCAGTTCATCAATGAGCTCCTGTTCTTCGGTAATGTCGTGAAAAATGAGCACAATGCCCGCTTTTTTGTCGTTCTTATCCCGTATAGCGGATGTGTTTACGATAAAATGACGGTTGTTCAGTACGATTTTCTGTTCGGCATCTCCTGAAATCTCACCGGTTAAACAGGTGTTTTCAAACATGCAAACTATATCCCGCAACGACTTCATATTTAACTGTAATAGCGCCTCTTTGCCTTTCGGGTTGTTGTGTAGGACTTCTTCACCCGCCGAATTGAAAATATAAACAAAGTCGTCGATATCATCCAATAAATCTTTGTAACGAATTACGGGTTCAAAAAACGCCTTCTTTTTACGCAGATATATTACCGCGGCGGCGGCACACACGACAGCACTTACAGTGCAGGAGCACAGCAGAAAAACGCGCAGAAATTCAAAGTATCGCTGTGACGGCGCGGTGGTGCCGATAAATGCTGTCGCAAAAACAACCGCAAGCGACAGGTACGCGCCGGCTTTGAGTTTTGATGAAAGCTGACCGTTGCTTTGCACACCCGCTCTGACAAAGGCCAGCAGAAAAATGACGCACAGGGTGCCGTAGACCGGCAGCTGACGGATAAATTCCGGTTTCATGGTATCAAATATCATCCCGTTCCGACCTCCCCGCAAATATCATAGTCAACCTGTCTGCCTGCTTTTGCATGAATATAAAACCCGCAGCCGGTATCCGATGCAATCTCTACCGAGCCGCCGGCATCGCCGAAACCTTTGATAATACCGCTCAACCCTTTGCCCTTTTGAATACTTTTGCAGCCGCTGCCGTTGTCAATGGCAAACACTTCAAGATCCTCTTCGTTATAACGGATAACAAAACTGAGACTCGTTGCGTGAGCATATTTGACGGCATTGGTAACCGCTTCGCGGCATAATCCATATACCGCCTTGGACAGCGTTGGTCCTGTGTCATAAACCAGCCCTTGTATAATTAACTCGGTGGGCAGCCCGCTGTTTGTCGCATTGAATGCCAATTCTTCAAGCCTTTTAAGCAGCGGGGTCCGCTGAACCGGGTTTTCATGCGCTTGCAAAATCCCATCAAACTCTTCATTGCTTGTCTTAAGCATTTCATTAATCTTATTCAATGTATCGCTGTAATTAGCCGCATCTGATAAAACTTCCGCTTCGCAAAGGGAAATTGCCAAAACGACACTGTGCCCCAAAATATCGTGCAGTTCCTGCAGAATGCGGTTTCTTGTTTTCAAGTCCGCCAATAAACGCTTTTTTTGGAGCAGCTCTTCGAGATTTCTGTTGGCTTCGGTAAGCTCCGCGTTCTTTGCCTTGGTCAGGTTCACCATTTTATAAATAGCGGTTTTTTCTGTCAGGCTGACGATGTTCACTTTTTTATTCTGTTTGACCGACACTCTATAGACCCCGGGACCCGCGGTTATAAGTCCGCCGTCAGCAGCCATTAAGCCCTCCGGCAACGGTTCCCCCTGCCCGGTTTCGGGATAAATTTTGTTAAAGTCAATGTTCTGCCGCAGAATCCGGCCTTTCTTGTCCGTTACGGCAACCGCATCGCCAATCCCGTTAAAAATCTGCCGCCCCGCCATGGGCAGCATATCGAGAAAACGGTAACGGAAGGCTGCTAAAGTAAAAAGTATTAAAGAAAAATTGGTCGCGATGGGCGTGTAGTCAAACAGCGGCGTGTAGTCAAGCAGCGTTTTAAAAAGCCCGGCAACATAGAACAGATTGATCACAAACGGAAAAAGGATGCCCGCCGCAAACAGCGCTGCCCTTGTTCTCTCCCGGCCGAACATCTTAAAAAATCCGCGCGACAGCATCAACACGGCAGCGGCTGTATACAGGTAAGAAACAGCCATGTTGATGTAGAATAAGTCCCCGAAGGTGTCCTTGTAAAAATCGAAAGTGGCATACATTCTGTAATGCCACGGGTTCGTCAGCACCACAATAAAACTATATGCCGCCGGGGCGCTTAGGAGCAGTATCTGCCAAAATGCCGGCATCCTTTTTTTTGCGTAAACCCAGGCGAACACCAGCAGAGCCGGCCCCAGAAAAGAAACCCCGAAATACTGCGTCACAATAAAAAACCACCGCAAGCCGATTGTCGGTGATACGGTTTTGAATATTTTTGAAACAATCCAGATGACCAGCATCACCTGTGCCGTAAAATAGGAATAAAGCAGCGGTGTTTTGCGCGCCTTCAGGGCAATGTAGTAATTGACCGAAAGAATCAGCATGAGCGATAAAATATGCCAAAACTC
>CAYUWQ010000120.1:0-5016 GCA_964448455.1 uncultured Eubacteriales bacterium
ATAGTTCATGGATTTTGCCGCGAAAAAGTCCGCTTCATCTGTTTTGCCCAAGGCTTTCGCCAGCAGCGCAATGCTGCCGTCCGCCCAGGCGTATTCAACCGTACGGCTGACCGATTCTTTTGAGACATCACCCAAACAGTATCCGTAGGTGTTGTATTCGTCAACATTCGCGCGGTTGTCAGCACCCGGCACCAATTGAAGTGATGTTTTTTTCATGAATTCATAGGCTTCGTTTACCTCAAAATCGGTGATGCCTTTGAGGTAACTTTCCGCGACGACCATATCGGTCGGCGTACCGAACATGGAGCCTGTATAACCCGCGCCGGAAGGCCAGCGGGGGAGGGTGCCGCCGATGCGCGCCATGCGGACAAGGCTTTTCAGGCAGTCGCGCTGAATATCCGGTGCCATCAGGTTATACAGCGGGTGCGCTGTGCGGAAGGTATCCCAAATCGACATATCCGTGCGGTAGGTGAAGCCTTCGGCCGTGCCGATGTGATTTTGGAAACCGAGGTATTGCCCGTTCACATCCGTGAAATCGGTGGGCATAATCATCGTATGATACAGCGCGGTATAGAATATCGTTTTTACTTCGGTATCTTCTGATTCGATTTTTATCCGGGAAAGCCACTCGTCCCAGGTTTGGCGGGAGGCATCCCGAACACCTTCAAAACCAAGATTTCCGGTTTCCTTATCAAGGTTTTCACGCGCGTTTTCAAGGCTGACAAAGCTGATGCCGACCTTCAGTTCAAGCGGCTGATTTTTGATGCTGCCGAAGTTTAAGTTCGCGCCGGCGTCATTGCCGGCGGCGTTTGCGCTGCCCTCAACGCTGACGCCGTCACTCCACGCGGCATAGCTTTCAAAAGGTTTGTTAAAGCGCGCCACAAAATAGCCTTTGAGTCCGCCGTACCGGCCGGTGAAGGCGGTAAACACGCGGCCTTCCCCCTCCACCTCCATGGCGTCGGGGAGAATGGTAATTTTACCTTCCTCCGCTCTGCCGCCCAAGAGGAAGCTGGTGGCGTCAATAAAGATGTGCGCGTCTTTCTTGGTGCCGAAGGTGTAGCGGTGAACACCGGCGTGGTTTGTCGCGGTGAGTTCGGCCAAACAGTTGATGCTTGGCAGGTTGACCGCGTAATATCCCGCGGTGGCTTTCTCCTGCTGATGGGAAAAGACGAGGGGCTTCTTGAGCCTGTCCGCAGGGTCGGCGTTGCCAAGCGCCGGTGTCACACGGAAGTGACCCATGTCGGTAGCACCCGTTCCCGAAAGCCTGGTGTGGCTGAACCCCAAAATATTCCGGTGGCCGTAATAGTAACCGGCTGTTCCGAGTTTAACGGGGTTGAACCCCGCGGGGAAGCTGGTGTCCGGGCTCAGCCGGACCATGCCGAAGGGTGCCGTCGGGCCGGGAAACAGCATCGCGCTGGCCCACGGAATGCCGCCTGTGCCGATAAACGGGTCAACCCATTTGCCGTACACACCGGGCTTGGTGTCGGGCACTTTGTCCCAAACGGGGAGTTTCACGGCGACAGCCAGCACCGCTGTGACGATGGCCAGCAGTGCGGACAATACGCGCTGCAGTTTTTTTACGAATGACATGAGTAGTTCCTCCTTGTTTTATGGTTGAAACAGGGTGACGCGGACGATACCGGTACGCGTCAAATCGACTCAAGAATTCTGCCGAGAACGGATTGCTCAAAATCCGGTGCCACAGCCGGGTCGTGCAGCACAAAAACACGCAAGAGATAAACAGCAAGCAGGAGTATGATCGTTGCAATCCCTGCGATGTTCAGCAACTTTTTTGGTATATGAAAGTCGTATATCTCGCTGTGCAAGAACAGGAAGATAAGCGGAAGCGCAAGAAAAAAAGCGGATGAAACGAAAACGCTTCGCGTATATTGCCTTGCAGCAGCTCCAAATGCGCCCGCCCCATGCCGCAGCTTGGACAGGACACCCCGAAAAACCGTCTGACGGGGCAGCCCAGATAAGTCATGTAGACCCACACGAACAAGGCAATGCCGGCATGAGACAGAAGGATAATCGGCAGCTTTCGTTTCTTGATTCTTTTCACGCTTAAATATCTTTCTTTAACGGACAGCCGTTCGCGTCCGAATTGATGGAACCGGTTAAAAGCTGGACCATTTCGACGATTGCCCAAATCTGTGAAACAACGGCCAGCGCCCCGCAGGAGAGTACCGTGATAAGCAGCTGGGCGACCGCTTTGTTTGTGTAGCCGAGATAAAAGTTGTGCACACCGAAAGTGCCAAGGAAAAACGCGAGCAGCGCCGCGACAAGGTTTGACTTGACCACGACACCGGGCGGTGCGAGGTTTTGCGGCGGGGTGAAATACACACCGCATCTGACGCACATCACCGCGTTAACATCCGTCGGGGCGGAGCAGTTAGGGCAAAATTGTTTGCCCGTGCCCGCCGGCACACCACATTTTGTGCAGATATATATGCCGGGCTGAATTTGCGCGCCGCAATTTCTGCAATACATAAAAACTCCTCCATTATCCCGCTTAACAGTAAGCCGGAATTTGTTTAAAAAGTGTAATAATTCTGAATACCGTATCTACATAATAAGCAACTGTCTTTTGCTGTCCGTCTGCCGCGGTAGTCGGGCAAAGTGTCATGCCTTTGCCGCCGGCGGTCATAAACTGCGGGTGCGCCGCGCTTGTCCAAACGGTGGGCTGCCCGGGTTGTTCCAGCAGCCAAAAGATAAAATCGCAAAACTCGGAACCGTACAGCGTGCCGATATGCGCCACGCCTCGGAAAAACCAGACCTGCTCAGGGAACATACAGGTGGACGCGTCCACAACACGGTCGGGGGAAATGTGGTTTTTGCCGCAGCAGGCACTCGCCTGGGTGTAATTCTCCGGCAGCGTTTCGCCGAGCAGCGCGACGGTTGCGCCGGCACTTGTACAGACGGTTTCAATCAAACCGTCGCCATGCTTAACGGCGGACGGAAAAGCGGGAATCAGCGCGTCTTCATAATTGGAGGTGAACATAACGGCAACGCCGCTTTGCATGGCGTTCTCTATGATCTCTTGGCGCTTTTGCCGGACATTGTAATGAAAATCGTCGATTCTGTCAATCAGCGCGGCGTATTTGGGGTCATCGAGCAAAGCGGCCTTTGCCGGCTCAAAGGCGTCTTCCCGCACAAGCGACCACATGCCGGGCATGGTGCCCATGTTGTCTACCATCACCTCTTTGAGCGCCCGGTCCTTTAACGCGCCGAGCATTCCGTTGAGGAAACCGACCAATTTTTCAAGCGAACCCGTATGGTCGAGCACCTCGACAAACGCGTCAAGCGCCAAGTCCAGTTGATTGTCCGCATTGATATTGAGCCGCAAATAATGCTTCAGAGCAGTTTTGTCAATGGAGATTTTGCCGGTGAGGATTTCGCTCGCGGCGAGGGAGCCGGAAAAAGCGGAAGACAAAAACAGGCAGCTTTCAACATCGCCATAGCCAAATGCCGAAAAATAGGCCAGTGTCAGCGAGCCGCCAAGGCTGCAGGCGGTGATGTCGACTTTGCTGTGGCCGGTTTCCTGCATTACCCGTTTTATCAGCGTGTTAAGTTCCTTCGCGTGTTCCAGCGGGTCAAGGCGCCAGTCATAGTTGAAAAAATAGACATGGTCGGCACCGATCCGGTCGCAGGCGGAATGGAGCAGCCCTTCCTCACTGATCAGCGCGGTCTTCATATATTCCGGATAATGCGCCATGGATAGCGGAAAGGTGGTTGTTGTTAAAACATATTTGGCGTTGCCGTCGGCATCGCAGGCGGACGGCTCAAGCAATTTGTTTGCCAGCGGCACGAGCCGGTCACCGAGCTTGTTCCAGTCACCGGAAACAGCTGCAGCCGCAAATCCCGGGATTACAGCAGCCGCAACCTCAGCGTAGTTGATGACGGGCGGCCAGACCTGCAGTTCGTCGGGCGTTCCTTCATCCCGGTATAACGGAAAGCCGTTCATGCCCCCGACCACCACAAGCGGCGTATGGCCGCAGTCGCAGTTTTGCGCCGCGAAGGCGGGCACAACGGCGGACAGAACGAAAATTAACGCCAAAAAAACACTAAAAAATTTTTTCACGCCAACAACCTCACTTAACTTTTAATATTTAAGAAACGGCAGATTGGTTGCCGTTATCATCTTGATAAAACTCAACAGGTAATCAAACAATGTTTTCGACTGTTCAACATGCTCAATACGGTAGAGTGTCATGCCGTCGTTGTCACTGCCCATGAACTGCGGATAATCGGGGTTTGTCAAAACGGTTGGCTGAGTTGGCTGATGATTAAGCCATAACAAAAACTCGTTATAATCCGAGCCGTAGAGACACCTGACATGCCCCACATTTTTCACAAACCAAACCTGATCGGGGAAATCGGCGGTGGATGCGTCAATGATATTATCGGGGGATATATGATTATGCCCCGAACAGGCGTTTTGTTGAACATATCCGGCGGGCAGCGTGGTGCCCAAGGGCGCGCAAGTCGCGCCGCCGCTCGCTCGCGCTGTTTCAATAAGCGTGTCGCTGTGGAAGCTTGAAGACGCGTAAACAGGCGCGGGGGCGAGGTTGTAATTAGCGACAAAAGCGACCTTTACACCGTCCGCCATAGCGCTTTGAAGTATCTCTTTGCGCTTTTGATGCACATTGTACTGGACATAATCGATTCTTTCAATCAGCCCGGCGTGTTTTTGCGGGTCCAGGAGACTTGTTTTGGCGGCTTCATAGTCTTCCTGCCTGACAACAGCCCAGAGACCCGGCATTGTCAGGAAAATCTCTTTCATAATCTCTTCGGTAAAACTGTCCAGTAAAGCGGCAAGTCCCTCGTTGACAAAATTGACGATTGCATCGGCAATTCCCAGCATATCCAGCAATTTGAACGCCGCTTTCATGGCTGCTTTCGTTTGCGCGGTGCCGAAATTTTGCGGCAGGTAGTTCAGCAGGTCCTCTTTGTCAACCCCGAGCCGCAGCGACATGGCGTCACTCGCCAGCTGAACGCCGGAGTAGGTGGAACAAA
>CAYUWQ010000121.1:0-4979 GCA_964448455.1 uncultured Eubacteriales bacterium
CACGCTGTAAATAATAAATGAGCATATTGTGAACAAAATCTTTTGCCTTTTTATCAATCAATCTCGCTATTTTGGAACACAAAATTAAAACAATGTAAAAGTTAGATTAGTAATAGTATCCGACTCCCGGTTTGTTAAAACTCATACCCGCATTCCAGCATATCCTGCTCAAAAAAGTCAAACATATGCCTGCCGTCATCCGTCTTCCAGCGCCCTACCGAATCGGGGCGCATTTCTATTTTTGCCATCTTAATGCCAAGGAACGCTTCCATCTGTGCCAAAACCTCATCCTGCTTAAAAACCATATCCTCAAAGCGGAGTTTGATCAGCTTCTCCGGCTCCGGTGTTGCCTTCATGAGTTCCCGCTGGTACTTCCAGCTGATGGCGCGCTTTTCGCGGATATCGTCTGTTTCCGGGTAACCGATATTAAAATTCTTGAGTTCATCCGTCACGTGGTCGGAAAGGATACAGTCCCGCGGGTCGCGCACCCAGTGGATGTAATGCATATCCGGGAACATTTTTACAATCCAGGGGTAGCAGAGGGTTGTTTCCGGTATTTTCCAGCCTTTTTTTTCTGCCTTGTTTGTAAGTACGGAGTTCAGATAATCTTCAATCAGCCGCACAAAGGCGGGGTCCGGCTCCATTGTGATGACCTTGGAAAAATCCCAGGCCAGGCCGCCGGTCCAGTCCACATATTTGCCGAACACGCGGCAGGCTTCGTACATACTTTCGGGCGGGACCAAATCCCATGAACCGTTGAGCGGCTTACCCATAAAAACGCCGCTGTCCGACAGGGTGTTGGATATGGCGCGCGTACCGGAATGCCCGCGGCCGATAATAGTAATCATCATTTTATACTCCATTCTGCGCCGCTTTGCGTGCGGCACACAAATTTATTGAAAAAGACACGCTCCGCTCAGCGGATGCCGCTCATACTATTCGAGCGGCAAGTGGCGTTTTCCCGCGGGAACATAGTTCACGCTAACACGCACTTTCAACTGTAAAGCTAATATGCTTTACATGTAATATTTGGCTCCCGTTGCCCGAACAAACCGCCGTACAACCGGGTAACCGGAGAAAGTATATCATTGCAGACGCATATTTTCAATAATTAGTTGACGCACAGTGAAAAAAGCATTAGTATTAATTGACTTTGTAACTGGTACTGCTTATTGGGAGAAAATGATGGCAGATATATTCAAGCAAAACGGCATAACAGCAAACCAGCGCGCTGCTTTCCTCGGGCAGCGCGGCGCAGTAATTTGGCTCACCGGCCTTTCCGGCTCGGGCAAGTCCACCATCGCTTATTTGGCGGAAAAGCTGCTGCTTCAAGATAAAATATTCGCGGCAGTTTTGGACGGCGACAACCTTCGTTTCGGACTGAATGCCGATTTGGGTTTTTCGGATGCTGACCGGGCGGAGAACATCCGCCGCATTTCGCATGTCGGGGTGTTATTCGCGCAGAGCGGCGGTATCGCGGTTGTCAGCGCCATCTCCCCTTTTGCGGCGGACAGGGATGCCGCGCGGGCTGTCAGCTGTGCTGCCGGTGTGCCGTTTGTCGAGGTGTTTATCGATACCCCGCTTGAGGAATGCGTCCGGCGGGATGTAAAAGGGCTTTATAAAAAAGCGATGAACGGCGAAATAGACAATTTCACCGGGATATCCGCCCCGTATGAGCAGCCTGCAAACCCCGAACTGATCATACGCACGGACGAATGCCCCGCGCAGACGGCCGCGCAGCAGATATTTGATTATGTTAAAATGCTTACCTCTCTCGAACAAATGACATCAGCGGCGGCCGAAATCGCGGTAACCGCCGGCAAAAAGATACTGGAAATTTATAACGGTGATTTTACCGTTGACTATAAGGATGACAAATCACCGCTCACAGCGGCGGATATAGCCGCAAATACGGTTATATGCGATTTTTTGGCTGAAAAATACGGGCAGTACGCGATTCTATCGGAGGAATCAAAGGATAATCCTCAACGGCGCAGCAACCCCGGTTGTTTTGTTGTGGACCCGCTGGACGGCACCAAAGAATTTGTCAAACGAAACGGCGAGTTTACCGTCAATATCGCATTCGCTTACCATGGTAAAAGCGTAATGGGTGTTGTGTATGCCCCGGTTTTGGATAAACTCTGGTATGCCGCGGAGGGCTTGGGTGCTTTTTGCCAGCCGGGCAGCGAAGACGGATGTTTTGCCGAAAAGAACCGGATACATGTTACCGGTAAAACAGAAAATCTCACCGTCATGGCCAGCCGTTCCCACGCCGGTGCGGAGCATAACGCCCTGCTGGAGAAAAACAAGGCAAAAATCGGCGAAACCGTCTCCATCGGTTCATCGCTCAAGGGCTGCCTGATTGCCGAGGGCAAGGCGGATGTGTATTACCGCACAGGGCTCACCAGCGAATGGGACACGGCTGCGATGCAGTGTGTGGCGGAGCAAGCCGGCGGCGTGTTTTTGCAGGGCGACGGCACACCGATGCGATATAACCGCGTAAACACGCTGAATGAAAAGGGATTTTTTATATTGAATGATATTGGGAATCGGTTTGATTAAAGCCCTCTTTTCCAAAGAGGGTGGCACACGGAGTGTGACGGGTGATTAATCCTCAGTCACCTATCGGTGACAGCTCCTTTGGAAAAGGAGCCTTTTTTACGGAAGGAAAGTACTATATGACACATCTGGAAAATCTTGAAAACACCAGCATTCACATCCTGCGTGAAGCTTACAACCGCTTTGGCAACCTGTGCATGCTGTGGAGCATCGGCAAGGATTCGACCGTGATGCTCAGCCTCGCCCGCAAGGCGTTTTTCGGCCACGTGCCGTTTCCGCTGGTGCATATCGACACACACTATAAAATACCGGAAATGATTGTCTACCGCGACAACCTCGCGCGGGAATGGCAGCTGGACATGGTCTACGGTGAGAATTCGGCGGCACTTA
The DNA here is from genome assembly GCA_964448455.1 of uncultured Eubacteriales bacterium. Classification (GTDB taxonomy): domain Bacteria; phylum Bacillota; class Clostridia; order Oscillospirales; family Acutalibacteraceae; genus UBA1447. The sequence goes on from CAYUWQ010000121.1 coordinate 2,950, forward strand.
AAGATAAACAGACTTTCCCGGACGGCAACGCGACACGCATCGAATGCTGCAAAAACCTGAAAACCGAGGCGCTGCGCAACACGCTTTCCGGTGAGTGGCCGCGCTACCGCATGGACCACAGCACCGGCACCTACAAAGTGGATAAAAACACGGAGCCGTACACGGGCGTTATTGTCGGCATCCGCGCGGATGAGGAAGGCAGCCGGTCTAAAGAGCGATATTTTTCTCCGCGGGACAAGAACAACGACTGGGATGTGGGTGACCAGCCCCCGGAGTTTTGGGGGCAGTACAAAACAGATTTTAAGCCCGGCACACACATCCGCATTCATCCACTGCTGGACTGGACAGAACTCGATGTGTGGGAATATATCCGCAGGGAGAATGTGCCGGTCGTCCCCCTTTATTTCAACCAAGGCGACGGCAAGCGTTACCGGTCTCTCGGCTGCTGGCCGTGTACAAACCCGGTGGATTCCGACGCCCGGAATTTCGACGAGATTATTGAGGAATTAAAGACAGGCAAATTTGCCAACATCGCCGAACGCTCCGGAAGGGCGCAGGACAAAGAGGATGGCGGAGGTCTGGAGGAGCTGCGAAAAGATGGATATATGTAAAAACAACAGCAGCCCTGTACGCGAGCTTAAAGAAATGAATATAGTCATTGTCGGGCATGTGGATCATGGCAAAAGCACCGTCATCGGGCGGCTGCTGGCGGACACGGGTTCCCTGCCGGACGGCAAACTTGAGATGGTTAGAGAACTGTGCAGACGCACCTCAAAGCCTTTTGAATATGCCTTTCTGCTGGACGCCTTAAAAGACGAGCGCGCGCAGGGCATCACCATTGACACCGCCCGCAGCTTTTTTAAAACGCTGAAACGCAAATACATCATCATCGATGCGCCCGGGCATATTGAGTTTTTGAAAAACATGATTACTGGTGCTTCCCGCGCGGACGCGGCGCTGCTGGTGATTGACGCGCATGAGGGCATACAGGAAAACTCAAGACGGCACGGCTACATGCTGTCCATGCTCGGCATCAAACAAGTCGCGGTGCTCATCAACAAACTTGATTTGATTGCCGAAGGCGACCGCGAAGGTATTTATGATAACATTGTCACCGAATATGGCGCGTTTTTGCGGCAGATTGAGCTGAAGCCCACCTGCTTCATCCCCGTTTCCGCCGCGGAAGGCTACAATATCGCGGCAAGAACCGGGCAGATGGATTGGTATGCCGGCCCGACGGTGCTTGAAGCGCTCGACCGGTTCACTGAGGTCTTACCGCCGGACGACCTGCCGTTTCGCATGTGGGTGCAGGACACCTATAAGTTCACCGCGCAAAACGACGAGCGCCGGATAATCGCGGGCACGGTGGCATCCGGCAAGCTGAAAGTCGGCGATGAAATCATGTTTTTGCCGTCGGGCAAGAAGACTTTTGTCAAATCCATCGAAGTTTTCAATGAAGAACCGAAAAATACAGTCAGCGCGGGTTATGCCACGGGCTTTTGCATGACGGAGCAGATTTACGCCAAGCGCGGCGAGCTGATCACCATCATCGGGCAGGAAAGCCCGCTCACCGGGAGTAAAATCAAGGCGTCCGTTTTCTGGCTTGGCAAAGAGCCGCTGTCACCGGATAAGAGTTATAAAATAAAAATCGGCTCCGCGCAGGTCGGCTGCCGGCTGGAATCGGTCATCGGTGTGCTCAACGCCGCGACACTGGAAGGCATGGAGCAAACATATGTCGAGCGGCACGAGGTTGCCCGGTGCGTCTTCCGTTTGGACAGACCGCTTGCTTTTGATGTGGCCGGGCAGTTTGAAGAAACAGTGCGTTTTGTTCTTGTGGACGGGTACGAAATTACCGGCGGCGGTATCATCACGGATATTGCGGATGATAAGGAACTTAATGAAAAGCTTATTCGACGCGATGTTAAATGGATTAAAAGCAGCATCACCGCGCAGGAGCGCGAAACGTATTACAAACAAAAAGCGCAGCTGATTATACTGACCGGCAAAACGCAGACGGATAAAAAAAGCAT
>CAYUWQ010000122.1:0-4969 GCA_964448455.1 uncultured Eubacteriales bacterium
CAAGCGCCGTCAGCCCTGCCATTTTAACCGCGTTGTTATATTTATCTTCGTCAAATTCTTTGAACATGGTGATGTTGTTTTTTAAACTGCTGTCAAACAGAAAAACATTCTGCTGCACGACGGATACCATGTCATAAAGGCTCTCCACCGCGATGTCCCGGAGTTCGCTGCTGTCAAAGAACACTTTGCCCTCATAATTGCGGAAATAACCCAGCAGGAGCCCGAGCATTGTGGATTTACCGCTGCCGCTGCCGCCGACAATCGCGTAGCTCTTGTTTTTGGCAAACTCCACGCTCACATTTTTCAGCACATCTTTATTTTCCTCATACGCGAAGGTGACATCCCGCAGGGCAATGGATTCTTCAAAACCGTCCGACTTCAGGGGTTTCAGCCCGCTCACATCTTTTTTTTCCACCGCGTCGGCCAGCTTATAGATCAGGGCGACGGCGGCTTTGCGGTTGACATAAAGGGGTACAAGCCTCGTGAGCGGCCCGAGCGTATAGTTTTGCAGCTGGTAAAACGCGAGTACGGAGCCGATGGTCATGCGCCCTTTGAACACGAGGTAGGTGCCGAAGCACAGCAGCACGATGGTGACGAGCATCTGCGACGCGGTGCTGATAATGCCGACCTTGTCGTGCGTTTCGCGGCGGTTCCTTTTGGCTTCTTCCAGCTGGGCGTTGTTGTCGTTAAAAAGGCTCATGACCTCTTTTTCCGCCCGGAAGCTTTTAATCACGATAAAGCCGTTGAGCAAATCCTTCATCTGGTCTACAAAGCCCTCGTTTTTGGAGGAAGTCTTTTTTTCCACCGCCGTCATCTTTCTGCCGTACAGCAGTGACACAACCGTCGGCACAACCGTCGCCCCCATCACGGCCGCCATCATAATCGGGCTGATAACCGCCATGGCAATAACACCGCCGACTAATAGGGATGTCTGGTAGAAAAACTGGATGTTCGCCGCCAGATAGTTGCCTTCAATCTGCCCGAGGTCGTTGGAAAAAGCGGAGATAAACTTGGCGGACGAGGTATCGGCATAGTCGCCGATGGACTTGTCCAAAATCTTTTCGAAAATAAACCGTTTGAACTGCGACAGCCCGTGCTTAAGGTAGCGGTTGCGGTAGGTTTTTTGGACAATGCTGAAACTCAGCGCCACCCCCGCCACCACTACGGCAATTGCCACCGCCCGCATCAGCAGGGAATAGTCCATGGCCTGCATGGCGTCCGCGATATACTTCATAATAAACGCGATGCCGATATTGGCCAGCGAATCAGCGAAAACGGTCGCCACCGTCACCCCAAAGTTTTTCTTGTTGTTTTTCATCAGCTGGTCTTTGCATTCATCCCGGAAGGTTTTGACTTTTTTGGTTTTTTTCATTCTGTCATTCCTGCCCTTTCACAAGGTTTTACTAATTCTCGGTTACACCGTAAAATGGTTTGACACATTTGCGTTCTTCGTGTATAAGTATAGGCAAACCAGACCGGCGCCGCCTTGATTTTTTTACCCTGATATCCGGATTTCTTGATTTTTTTATCCAATACTTTGTGATATACTATCCCCGGGGGTGATGCGTTGAACACTGTTGACAGGGACGAATTAATGATTTGCGAAAACTCGGTGGAAAGTGAAGCCGCCGACTCCGGCGGTGCAGCCGCTGCGGGCGACGCTGTCAGCCATCACTATACCGAGCTCTTGTTTTTAATTGCCGGCGACTGCGAGATTTATATTGAAGAAAAAATCTACAAACTCCGCCGCAATTACATGATGATTATCCCCGCCGGCACCAAACACCGGGTCAGCCCCGGCCCGCTCAAATGCCGGGATATTGCCGTACATATCCCACAGAGCTTCATCAACCTTGCTCTGGCCGCCGATTTCGGCAGCATCCTGTATAAAAGGGCCGTCAAGCTCGATATCGGTGAAGTTAAGTTCGCGAAGATGATGTTTGATAAGATCAAAGACGAGCTCGGCAGAAATGACAAATACACCCCGGAGCAGATGAAAAACATCATTCTGGAGTTTTTCGTCCGTTTTTTAAGAACCCTGCAAAACAACGGCGCGTTTGAAAAAGAAGTGACATTGGTGGACGAGATCATCGCCTATCTGGCAGAACACTTCAGCGAGGATTTGGACCAGAAATCGGTTGCCCAAAAGTTTTATGTCAGCCGGTCCTATCTTTCCAAGCTGTTCAAAGCCAAAACCGGCCGCGGTTTTAACGAGTACCTCAACAAGATCCGCATTGAGCAGGCCAAAACCGCTCTTAAAACCACAACGCTGCCGGTGACGGACATCGCCTTTAACTGCGGGTTTAACGACAGCAACTATTTTTCCAAGTCCTTTAAAAAAATCGAGGGCGTCTCCCCGCTCAATTACCGCAACGGCTAGCGGAGAAAAGGAAACTTTCGCTTTGCCGTGTTGCATGATGCCTTCTAAATGCGTATAATAACAAAGTAATTCACGGCATGCCATGCAGCAAAGAAAGGAAATATAATCGTGAAACTGTTTGTACTGATTCTGAACCGTGTTGAAAAGCTGGATAACCTTATGCTTGCCTTTACAAAAGAAAAATTGTGCGGCGCAACGATTCTTGACAGCGTTGGGATGGCGCGGGAGCTTTATGCCGCCAATCATGTTGAGGAAGAAATCACTTTTTTCGGCTCGATTCGCAACTATTTAAGCAACGAGGAAAATAAAAAAAGCAAGACAATACTGACGGTTATCCGCGATGACCAGCAGGACACAATCATTCGCGTAACCGAGGAAATTATCGGCGATTTTTCGCAACCTGACACGGGGATCATGTTCACACTCCCCTTGGATTTCGCGCGGGGGAAGGGTCTTGAAAAATGAGCATACTCTTATATGTCGGCCTTACACTGCTTTGCGGGCTTTTATTCGGCAGGCTCGTTAAGCTTATCGGACTGCCGAATGTGACCGGATATCTTTTTGCCGGGCTGATCTTAGGGCCCCACCTGCTTGGAATCATCAATGCCGATGCTGTTGACAGCATCGGCATCGTATCGGAGATTGCGCTGGGCTTCATCGCTCTTTCAATCGGTTTTGAGTTTAAATTGTCCTATTGGAAAGAGGTCGGCGCCGCACCGGTAGTGATAGCAGTGTTTGAAGGTGTTTTGGCGATTGCTTTTGTCGCGGGCGGTCTGCTCCTTTTCGGTTTCGACCTTCCGCTTGCCATCATGCTTGCCGCCATCGCATCCGCTACAGCGCCTGCCGCTACGATTATGGTTATTCGTCAATATCGCGCGCAAGGACCTGTCACCAAAACGCTGCTCAGTGTTGTGGCGCTTGACGACGCCGTTGCGCTGATTGCTTTTGGTTTCGCCGTTGCGTATACAAAGTCCATCACCTCCGCGGCGGAAAATATTTTTATAACCATCTTTAAACCTTTTGCCGAACTCGGTTTATCGCTTCTGCTCGGTATTGCGCTTTCGCTGGTATTGTTAATCCCCCTTCACTTCTTTAAAAAAGAATCCAATCGAATGTGCGCGATCGTTGGTCTTGTTTTCATAGCGATAGCTCTCGCCGACTATACCGGTGCGTCGGCATTGCTGACTTGTATGGTTTTTGGTGCAGCAACGGCCAACATCTCAAAAGACGTCATGTCCATATCCAAAATGACAGACATGATAACGCCACCCATTTTTATGATATTTTTTGTTATATCGGGAGCGGAGCTGGATATTTCAATTATTCCGTCCATCGGTATCATCGGTATCATTTACATCGTTTTCCGTGTGTTTGGCAAATATATCGGTGCTTGGCTCGGTGCCGTTGTTATGAAATCTCCCCGGGTTGTAAAAAAATATCTCGGCTGGACACTCGTCCCGCAGGCAGGTGTCGCAATAGGTTTAACCATTGTTGCGGAACGCGTGGTGCCGGAGTATTCAGACCAAATTCGCGCCGTTGTTCTGTGCGCAACGCTGATATATGAGCTTGTGGGACCTGTTATTTCAAAACTCGCCCTCACAAAAGCCGGTGAAATTGAACCCATGCCAAAGAAAAACCGCTCTTCAAAGTATCAAAAACGCCAATCGTTGTAATAATAGACAGTATACAATTCATATGATTCCCCGATTCATTTTGATAATTATTATTGAAACAGGATAACAATTCTTGGTAAAACAAGCCTGGATCGTTTACAAGGCTTGCTCAAAAATTGCGAAACCACAAAAACCGGGATTTTTTCGGTTGACAAATCAACACGCGGTGTGGTAACATAATTTCCGCACCGTTGCTATACATATATACGGAGAGATACCGAAGCGGTCATAACGGAACGGTCTTGAAAACCGTCGTACCGAAAGGTACCGTGGGTTCGAATCCCACTCTCTCCGCCACTTTCAGTTATTGCTGTTAAGGTAACCGCCATACGGCTGCAATAAACAAGTAAATATAAATACAATGTTACCATGGAGAAGTACTCAAGTTGGTGACGAGGCGCCCCTGCTAAGGGCGTAGGTCGGGAAACCGGCGCGAGAGTTCGAGTCTCTCCTTCTCCGCCACGCGGGCAGTTTCACTTAATGGTGAGGCTGCCTGTGTTTTTTTATCTGCCGCATAAATAATGTACAGGTGTCAGGGGAACAAGATGAATCTGAAACAAAGAGCCAAACAACTCAAAATGGACATCCCTGCCCTGTATTTGTGCCTGAAAAGCAAGGAAACACCGCCGGCAGCCAAAATTTTAGCGGCATTAACGGTCGCGTATGCACTCTCGCCCGTTGACTTGATTCCGGACTTTATCCCCGTGCTGGGTTACCTTGATGATATTATCATTTTGCCGGTGTTAATAGCGCTGACAATCCGGTTAATCCCGCGGGATACTTTTGAAAAATGCAGACAAGAAGCCGGCATGATGTGGGAAAACGGCAAACCAAAAAAGTGGTACTATGCGATTCCAATTGCAGTGATTTGGCTGCTGTTTATCATGGTGATTATTAAGTTTATTTTTTTCTAAGC
>CAYUWQ010000123.1:0-4911 GCA_964448455.1 uncultured Eubacteriales bacterium
GGGAAGGCTCTGAAGAAATCCTTTGCATCCGTTTGCAGCATAACGCCCGGCAAGAACGGAGCGTTTTGTGCGGTGATGTGCTCATACCCGTACAGGATTTGCGTGAACGCGGGCATTGGCGCGGCAATATCGAATGTGCCGTTATCAGTAATTTTCTTTATTTGGACCTTATCATTTTCGTACTCAACCTCATAAACGCCCCTTGTAAAGGCAAGCGTGTCATCCACCTTCACAACAAAATGCCCGTGCTCCTTCGGATAGGCATTCAACGCGAGCATTGCTTCCACATTGAGGATCCTGCCCATTACATCGGGAATCAAGGTATATTTTGTATGGGTATAGTGCCGCAGGGCAAGGTCCACCTCCGGGGACATGGCGCAGTTGTGGATTTTGACCGTTTCCAGCTCCCCTTCAAACATCCGCATAAACCCAAACAGGGCATGCAGAGATCCCGGTGTGGTGAACGCCAGTTCATGCACATGCAAGTTCACGCTTGCCATGCGGTTGACCGAATAATAATTTTCGACACTCAGCGTGACAGTTGATGCCGGCTTGCCCGCTTTATCATACCAAATGTAGGTGGTCGGCTCCGCGAGCTTTGACGCTTGCTTGTAGTGCCGGCCGTCACAGCGTCGGAACATGATGTTTCTGTTCCCTGCAAATTGTTCAAAAACAGCCAGTGCGTGTGCAACCCCTTCCTCACTGTCCAGGCGTCTCAAGTCAGAACACCGCTCAAAACAGTCGAGTGCGGTCATGGGGAATTCCAAAATTTTATGGTCGGCAATTTTTTCGTAACCGAACTTGCGGTAATACGCAAACGAAAACGGATGCAGCATGCTCACCGCCCAGCCCTTTTCAGGCGCGAGCAGGAAAGCGTCCTCAATAAGCCGACGGATACAGCCGAGCCGCCTGTACTCGGGTTCGGTGCCAAGGCCGCCGATGGCAAGCGTCTTCACAAAATTGCCGCAGTAACGGCTTTGCAGGGTGGTGACACTGCCGTGCGCCATACAGGTTGCGCCGTCGTCCTCATACACACCCCAGCTCTCGCGTTCGGTGTAACAATCGCCGCCTTTGCCGGTCACTTTGATGATCATCGGGTGTGTCCCCCTATGCGTTTATCAACATGGTTTTGATGTTCTTCCCTGATTTTGCCGCTTCTACAGCTTTGTTGGTATCTTCCACCCGATAGCCGCACGCCAAAGACAGAACAAGCGCGTGCAGCTGCGGGTTTGCCTGCAGAAAGGCAAGGTACGCTGTCACATCCGAAACGGAATACTGGGATGAACCGATAAGCTGCAGGGCGTTGAAAGTAATCAGCTGCGGGGCTATGGCAACCGTGCCGCTGTTGGAATACTGCCCCGGGATCAGATACACACCGCGGTTTCTAAGCATCCCCAATCCCTGCGGCACAGCGGCAGGGTTGCCGGAGGCTTCAAACACCAAATCCGCGCCGGGACCGCCCGATATTTCTTTGATCTTTTTTGTTAGATCGTCTATCGGTGTTTCTTCAAGATTAAAAACATGTGCGGCACCGAGTTTGACCGCCGCCGCCGTTTTATCCGTGTTCGCGCGGCCGGTTACGGCTACAATATTTTTAACACCGGCGGCCGCCAGGTACATCACGGCAAACGCGCCCACGGGGCCCATCCCCTGCACCACGGCTGTTGCAACCTGGCGTAAATCGACGCCCGCTTTTTGGGCCAGCCCTAACGCGTGAAGCGCCGTCGGCCCCGCGCAGGCAAACACACAGGCAGTTGCGGCGTCCACACCGTCCGGGATTTTGATTAAATTCTTGACCGGAGAATAATTGTATTCCCCGTACCCGCCGTAAAAGTGCGGCGCTGTTTCCGGGTCACCGCCGTTTGTGAGCCCCATATTCAGGCAGTTGGCGTCGTCCCCTGTCTTGCACAGCAGGCAATCCCCGCACGGACAAGCGATATCGACAATCACACGGTCACCGGCTTTGATACCGGTTGCCGCGCTGTCCGCCGCCGAGATTTCTTCCACCTCGCCGACAAACTCGTGCCCGATGATGCCGGGATAGGGCACGGGGATTTTGCCGCGGTGGATATGGACATCCGTTCCGCAAATGCCGCTGGCAATCAGCCGCATTTTTGCCATGCCCGCGGGCGGTGGTGTCAACTCATATTCCTTAATGATGAAGGGATGCTCCGGGCCGTTGAATACGGCCGCTTTTGCAGTTTTCATATATATTTCATATCCTTTCGGGGTTTGTTATAGGCAAAAAAGCGTGATCCCGCAAGGCGGGTGCGGGTCATAGCGTCCGACCCGCAAGCGGTTTTTCCAATGGGTAAAAATTCTTTTTTACCCTATTTGTTCAGTTCTTTTCAAAATATCCTCCTGCACATCCTTGCCCAGGTTTACATAGTAAGCGCTGAACCCGGATACCCGGACGACAAGATTCTCATATTGCTGCGGATGTTCCATCGCGTCGCGCAGGACCTCACGCGATACGGCGTTGATCTGCATTTCCTGCCCGCCTTTGTGAAAATAGGTTTTGATCAGCGCGAGGAGTTTTGCCCGCTTCGCGTCATTCGAAAACATATCCGGGCTGAATTTTTGGTTGAGCACCGTGCCGCAGGCCACAAGGGTATAGTCCGGCTTGGTCATGGAGTGTATCACCGATGTCGGCCCGTTTTTATCCATCCCGTGCATCGGGGACGCGGCGTCACTGAGCGGTTCACCCGAACGCCTGCCGTCCGGCGTGGCGGCAACCTCTTTACCGGCGGGGATGTTGCTGGTGTTGGACGCCATGGCGGTATAGATCGCACCGCCGTCGCGCGTGCGGTATTGTGAAAACAGCTCATGGGTGAACAGCACATACCACACGGCGTATTTGTCTGCAGCGTCCAAATTGTTGCCGTATTTCGGCGCGCGCAGGAGCTCCTGCCTGATGGTTTCAAACCCTTCGTAATCGGCCAGCAGCGCTTCTTTAAGCGTATTGAGTGATACAAGCTTTTTACCGTAAACAACTTCTTCAATTGCGGCGAGCGAATCGGCCACCGTCGCGATACCCATGCACGCCGCGCCGTGCACGGAAGGATAGACCGCGCCGCCGTCGTTGATATCCAACCCCCTGCCGATGCAGTCCGCGCAAAAGCAGGAAAGAAACGGCTGGGTGTACATCACCGGGTTGTACCGCTCGTTTTCGTTGCGGAAAATCGCCATATATTCGGCGGCGCCATGGCGCATCTGCGTTTCGAACGCGTCCATGAGCGAATCCATCGTTTCAAAGGAGGAAGCATCGCCTGTTTCGGGCCCCAACCGCGCGCCCGTAAGCATACAGCGGCCGTTATTGAGCGCGAGTTCCAGGTACTTCGGCACATTGTAGCGCCCGTCCGACCAGGGCGGCTGCTTGCCCTGGATAAAGTTTTCGATGCACCCGACCATGCAGTAATTCCGGCAGTCTTCCAAAGCATAATTGTGGCGCAGGAGCGCCGGTATGTTGACCTCGTCATTCATCAGAGCCGGGTAACCGAGACCCGTGCCGATTACTTTGAGGCATTCGTCCAAAAATTCATCCGGCGCGCCGTCATAAATCCGTGCGGAAAGGTTCGGCCCCGGGATGTTGCAATGTTTCACCGCTTCGAGTATCACATAAGAGAGTTCGTTGACCGCGCCTGTGCCGTCCGGCTTCACCCCGCCGATGGCGATGTTGACCACATCGTCCCCGCCGAAATACCGCCGCTCGCCAATTTTATACAGGGTGCATTCCACCAGTTCCAACGCCCGTGAGCGTGTAAGACTGCCGTTTTTTAAATCGTTTTCGTAAAACGGAACTAAAAACTGGTCCAGCCGCCCCAATGCCATCGCGTAACGGCCTTCGTACAAAAAAGCCAAATGCACAAACCAGACCAACTGCAGCGCCTCATGAAAATTCTGCGGTTTATGCCATTGGACTGTATCGCAAATGCCTGCTATTTTCAGCAGGTTTTCTTTTTGCCCGGCATCTTTCAGCGTTTGCGCTTTTTGCGCGGCGGCCTCGCCGTACTGCGCGATCATCCGCCCGAAAGCGCGCATCGTAATCTCAGCCGCCTGCAAAAATGTCTTTTTCTTTTCAAAATCCGTATCGTTTGCGTGTTCCAAGAGAGAGTGCTGAATTTTATCGATGGTCCCGCCGACACCGTCAGCCAGAAAGGTTTCAAAGTCCGGCGCGAAGTGGTCCACATTGGTCCAAAAGCCGTTGGTGCCATAGCTGTCGCACACTTTTTCGGCTTTTTTCATCAATGCATTGGGCACGCTTAAAGAATCCGGCAGCAAACCCCTTACGGAGCCTGCGACCAGATCATTGTTATAAACCTGTTTTTGATGGCGGCAGAACAGCGACTCAACCGCGTAGGCGCGCGCCACAGGCGACGGCGCGTCAAAATGCTCCGCGTAGCCTAAATACTTCAAATATTTCAGGATGTTCTGCTGATTTTTTTGATAACCTTGCATTTCGGCTTTGAGGTGTTCAAGATTGCTCATTTTCCGCAGCCTTCTATACGCATTTATTTCTAACCTGATACATTAAGGTACAAATTTCAGTGTAAAGTATTATTACTTTACACTTTTCTCAAAGTAAAAATCCGTCACGGCGTAGTAATTGCTTTTGGGGTTGGAGTCCTTGTCAAAAAGCAGCGGCCAATCCTGCCGGTCTTTGCTGATGCCGCGGTACGAAACGGCATCGTTCACGCCCCAAAAGGTGACATTGGTGATAACATCCGCATTGTCCCGCAGCACCTTGAAAAACATCCGGTAACGCTCGCGCTGCAGCGTTTCCCGCCACCGGGGCAGGGTTTCGTATTTGGCGCCGGGGATCATGTCATCGTAAACGGTGATATCCATCTCCGTGATTTCCACATCAATGCCGAGGCTCGCGAAGCGTTTGATATATTTGTCCAGCCTGCG
>CAYUWQ010000124.1:0-4182 GCA_964448455.1 uncultured Eubacteriales bacterium
AATCGGTTGTTTCCAGATAGATTTTTGAATAATAGAGTTCTTTGCCGATGGATTTCGCGGGCAGGCTGAGTATCTCGGCCGCAACCCCCGCTTTCCAGGCGAAACCGAGCGCGGTGGTGGAGCCGGCAAACAGATAGGGCAAAACAGCCGGCACATAGATTTTGGAAAACAGCTTTCCGCGGGAAAAGCGGAACACTTTTGCCATCTCCAGCAGGTCTTTGTCAGTCTGGCGGAGGCCCTCGCTGACATTGGCCTGGATAATGGGCAGCACCATCAGGAAGGCGATGAAAACAGGGACACCGTCTTTGCTCATCCATACCAGGGCCAGGATGATGAAGGACGCCACCGGGGTTGATTTGACGATGTTGACGGCGGGTTCGAACAGTTCCTTGAGCAAGCGGAACCTGAAAGTCAGCACGCCGAGAACAATCCCTGTGAAAACACCCAGCAGGAAACCCTCAACAATCCGTAAAAGGGACAAAAGGCATTTCAGCCAAAAATCGCCGGTTCCGGCAAGTTCGAACAAACGCATACCGGTTTGCCAGGGGGAAGGCAGCAGCAGCCCGCTTTTTGCCAAAACAAAAGCAAGCTGCCATACGCCCAGCCAAAAGACGGCGACAAGAAGTTTTCTGAAAATTGCGAAACCTTTAGGTTTGTGCGTTATAGAAGAATTCATCCGGCGGGATAGCACCTCCGACAGATACTTTGTTGGCGTCAAACAGAACTTGGAAGTTCTGCAAAGCAATTGTTTTCATCTCGGATGAGACAATAAAGGTGAGTTGGGAGCCGGGGATAGCGCTTTTGGCAAGTTCGAGCGAAGGAATAATTTCCTTTTCGGCAATCAACGCCGCCGATTCATCTTGATTGGCGTTTACAAAATCAACCGAAGCTTTGTATTCCTGTAAAAAGGCTTGTATGGCTGCCGGGTTTTGTTTGGCAAAGTCTGTGCGGACAACCAAAGCGCCCATTGCAAGCGTCGTTTCTTTGCCGGCGGCCTTGCCGATTTTGTCCCATTCCTGCGTCAGATCAAGCGCGGCGCGCAGATCCTTATTCTTGCTTAACACAGTTGTTACAAAAGGTTCGGGCAAAACGCAGATGCCTGCTTGACCGCTGACAGCCAGCGTCGCGAGTTCGCTGTGTTCGGCTTTGTATTCAATGGTCACATCCTTATTCGGGTCAAGGCCGTTTGATGTGAGAATATAATTGAGAATGTATTCCGGGGTGGCACCCTGGCCGGAGGCATAAATGGTTTTGCCCTTCAGGTCCGAAATGCCGGTAACGGCGCTGCCGTTTTCAACAACATACAGCACACCCAGGGTGTTGATAGCGAGCAGCTGCACATCATCTGTTGCCGACGGTGTCGCTTTGGTTTTATTGTACAGCGCAGCGGCCATATTCAGCGGACATGCCGCGATATCAGCGTCACCTTTAATCAGCATTGGGCCAATGACTGTCGGGTCGGACTCAACGGCGAAGGTGTAGTTGTTCGCTGCTGTTCCGTCCTCATTATTCTTCATCAGTTTCACCATGCCCATGCCGGTGGGACCCTTTAGGGTCGCGATACTGACGGAGATCTTCGGAGCGGCCGTTGTGACGGTTTCATCCTTTTTTTGTTCGGATTGGCAGCCCGCCGCCGCAAAAAGCATTGCCGCCGAAAGCAGAGCCGCTGTCATTTTTTTGGTGAATTTCATGTGTGAACCCCTTTTCTATCATTTTTTAGTTTTCAATAACCAGTTTGGTTTCGTCTGTAATGATAATTCTCTTGCCTTCCCGTTTGATCGCGCCCGTATTTTCAAAAAAATCCAGCGCTCTGTAAAGGGACGCGCGGCCGATATCGAGTTCGCGGGCAAGGCGGCTGAAGTTGTCTATAATCGCGTATGTATTGCCCGTTTCGTTTTTATTGCTGATGAGCGCGAGGCGGCTGGCCAGCCGGCTTTCCGCGCTGCCGGCGGTAAACGCCCCGATTTTATCCGTTAAAAAGTATATCCTTTCTGAAAGGTAGGCGATGTAGTTTTCGGCAATATGGCTGTTTTCCGCCATCAACGCGCTCATGAGTTTACGCGGGATATACAGCACCCGGCATGCGGATACCGCGGTAATTTGTGTCGCAGACTCCGGCTTGCCGCCATACAGGGTAACCGCGCCGAACAAAGCGCCCTTATTGAGTGTGCTGATAACGGCGCGCCCCTTTTTGACATTTGCCTTGCCGCTGAGCAGCAGCCCGATGGCCGGTTCTGCCTTACCGCCGGCAAAAAAAGCATCCCCGCGCGCGTATACAGCCAAAATCGAGCCTGAATCAAGCCCTTGCCGCAGTGCCGCGGCATCGGCTGATTCGAAAAGCTTGGTTTGCAGCAGCAGTGCAACTGCTTTGTTGAAGTCTTGCTGACTCATAAAAGCTCCAAAAGTGTATCAAATGGTACAACTACATGCAAATTATAGCGCCGTCCGCTTCATTTGTCAAGCATCATTTTTCATCGGTAGGGCTAAACGAGCCCCAACTTGTTATTGCACCGTTATGTGTCCCGTGCTATAATAGCTTGAAAAAAGAGATTATAAGCATTTTAAGATTCCCTGTCAGGCACAGCCTCTCCTGCCGCGATGCGGCAATTGCTTAAAATCACAAATTTTGAAGCGCGGGGAGCAGCATTATGACCAACATAAAGGAACTGTACGAACTTTGGCTTGAAAAAACAAAAAACGACCCGGAACTAAACGAGGAACTTGTTTGCGTGCGCGGCAGCGAAGATGAAATCGCGGACCGTTTTTACCGCTCTCTGGAATTCGGCACGGCGGGTCTCCGCGGTGTTTTGGGCGCCGGCACAAACCGGATGAATATTTACACCGTCAACCAGGTAACGCAGGGGCTTTGTGATTTTTTAAATGACAAATACGAACAAGCCGCCGTGGCCATTGCGTATGATTCCAGAATCAATTCGGCGCTTTTCGCGGAGGAATCCGCCGGTGTGCTCGCGGCCAACGGTATCAAGGCCTATATTTTCCCGGACATTGTGCCAACACCGATGCTGTCCTTTGCCGTGCGGCGGCTCGGCTGCCGGTCCGGCATTATCATCACCGCGAGCCACAACCCGTCCAAATACAACGGTTATAAATGTTATGACCCGGAAGGGTACCAGATGACGGACGAAGCGGCGCAAAAAACCTACGAGTATATCCAAAAGACCGACATCTTTCAAGGCGTAAAACGCATGGGATTTGAAGAGGGAATCGCGGCCGGTATAATCGCCCGGATCGAACCTTGGCTTAACGAGGAATACTACCAAAATATCCTGGCGCAGCGCGTCAACCCGGGCGCCTGCCGGGCGTGTGAGCTGAAACTCATTTACACCCCGCTCAACGGCACGGGCAACATCCCCGTGCGGGAAATCTTTACACGCATGGGGCTGAAAAATGTAGCGGTGGTGCCCGAGCAGGAGCACCCGGACGGCAATTTCCCCACCTGCCCCTTTCCGAATCCGGAAATCAGGCAGGCGTTTGAATACGCGCTGAAACTTGCGGAGAAAAACGGCGCCGATTTGCTCCTCGCCACGGACCCGGACTGCGACCGCGTGGGTATCGCGGTTTTCGATAAGGGCGAATACAAGCTGCTCACCGGTAATGAGGTCGGCGCACTGCTGACCGAATACATCCTCTCAAGCAAAACAGCCAACGGCACCCTGCCCGCGAACCCGCTGATTATCAAATCCTTTGTGACCACCGATTTGGTTTTGGCGATTGCGGCAAAATACGGCTGTGAAGTGGTCGATTTGCTTACCGGTTTTAAATATATCGGCGAATACATCACCAACCTTGAAAGAATCAATGAGCAGAACCGCTTCATCCTGGCGATGGAAGAAAGCTACGGTTATCTGGCCGGCACACACGCAAGGGATAAAGACGCCGTTGTCGCGTCCATGCTCATCTGCGAAATGGCGGCGTTTTATAAAGCACAGGGCAGGACACTGGTCCAAGTGATGGAGGATATATATATAGAACACGGCAGATACCTCAACACCGTGCTTAATTTTTCTTTTGAGGGCGAGAGCGGCATGATTAAAATGCAGCAAATTATGGGAGACTTGAGGGCACAAGCGCCTTTGGCAATTGCCGGGATGCCGGTCTTGAAAATATCCGACTATGAAACAGGCGAAGCGCAGGATAAAACAACGGGCGCAAAATCCGTGA
>CAYUWQ010000124.1:4192-4852 GCA_964448455.1 uncultured Eubacteriales bacterium
AAACCGTGATTGACCTGCCCAAATCCAATGTGCTCGGCTACAAACTGCCGGACAGCAACGGTGTCATTGTTAGACCATCGGGGACGGAACCGAAAATCAAGGTGTATATCACCACCCGAGCAAAAGAAAAATCCGCAGCGGAAAAGCTAGCGGAAACAATCGGCGCGGAAATGAAAACTATATTGAAAATTGAGTAGAAGCTTAAGATATAATTTATAATACCACACAAAACACCTGTTCAAGAAGGGAGAAGTCGACAAATGAAAAACAGAAAAATTATGGTTCGTATTGTTGCGCTGTTTCTGGCGCTGCTTATGGCGGCGGGTGTGCTCGGGATTGCGCTGCAAATCATCGCTTACTCGGCGGACACAACAACACTCACGGCTGTTGCCGCCACCGGGGACGATGCAAATCCCACCAGATGGCCGGTTTACGCCGCGGCCGCCGCGGTGCTGGTGATTATTGTTTGCGTTGTCGTACCGATGATTACCAAGAAAAAATAACCAACCATCACCGGCGAACAATTCAACAAAAAAACAGGGTCGTCTGCTGTAAAAGCGGACGGCCCTGTATCAAAAAAATGGCAGGATTACATCATCGCAAAGAAAACGCTGATATAGTAGATAACCTCGATTAACCAGATGAACGGCGCAAAGAGCA
>CAYUWQ010000125.1:0-4852 GCA_964448455.1 uncultured Eubacteriales bacterium
TGTTCAAGTCTTTTAAGGCGCAGTAACCGTTTGAGTATATTTTGTTGACGCTGTTGAATTCTATCATATATATTTCCTTTATTCGTTTTCGATTTCAGCTTCCGGTTGCCCATACAATTACCGGGGCAGAACTTTTGGGCTGTTCTGCCCCGGCTGAACTATTTTTATTGATCGTATGTGAATAAATAATTTTCAGTTGTTGTACCTGTTATATCCACATCAACATTTATTATACCATAAGAGAATTCACCCACAATATCTGCCGGAATTACAAAATGCAGTTTTTCCAGCAAACCGTCGGCGTTGGCATAGGCTGTTATAGTCGCTTCGGTATATTTTACCGCTACCGATTTGAGTTTGAAAGGTTCAAGGTCTCTTTCATCAAGTTCAAGATAATCCATGCACTGTGCGCGATACTTGGGGATACCGTCGAGCGAATCAACGGTTTCGGGCGAGAGGATAATTTTATATTTCCACCCTGTTCCTTCCGAAATTCGTAACGCCTTACTGACACCTGCGGATTCAAGAATGCTCATATACGCCTCGCCAAAAACAGGCAGAGAATTAGCAAGCGTTGAATAATCATGTCTCATACTCTTGCCATCAACAAATGTTTCTAAATAGGGTCCCCATCTAAAATTCGGAAGCATTTTTTCCGCGCGTTTTGCAACTGCTATGCCGCCGGTGATTTTATTGATGACGGATGTGACGCCGCCCGAATCAGTTATTGTGATGCGCTCTTTATATGCCTTTGTCGCATTTGCGGCAAGATTATAGGCTGCCACAATTTCTTCCACTGTTCCGACAGATACCGCATTTTTTAAATATTGAACCCTTACGCTGTGCCATAATGTCCAATTGCCAAACAATATGCCTTGCTCCCCGGTAATAAGTTCCGAGAAACCGTCATCATAAACATTCCCGTATCCGGGACTTTCAACAATAGTCGTCCCAATTATTTTCATAAATAAAACTTTCAAAGATAATATAATTTTATCAACAAAATTTATATTCGCTTTTTGGGGATTCAGACAAACTTTGAATGTTTTGGTGACTTCGCCGCCAGGTTCAAGACTTTCAAGCGTATAACTGATGTTTTCTTTACCGCTGATTATCAAAAAGAGTCCGGGAATAAGATTATTTACTGTTACATCATAAACAGGTTCACTGCTGATATTCTTGATACTGACATTAATTGTCGCATTGCCGGTGAACAAGTAACTGCTTTTGTCCGTTGAGAGCGCGATTTCGATTGACGAAGTATCCGATGATGCCGCAAAAGCCTGCAAGGATAATGCGGAAAACGCCAACGCGATAACAAGAATGATACTGACTGACTTTTTCATTACAATTTCCTCCTCAAATTTTTATACCTTGTTCAATTTTGATTCTGTCCGGGGTTTGTTGCAATGCCCCCCTTCGACACCCGGTTTTGTTCGGGCTATTTATATTCTAATTTCGACTTCTTAAATAATCCCGATAAATTTCTTAATTAAAACTTTCTTATTTCTTATAAATTTCTTAATATATGATTATTTGCGCAACTTCCGGGATGAAGACAAAGAAACAAGCAACCGGCCGCTTTATTCATTGCGGCCGGCCACCCTATCGTTTGAGACCTGAGGAGGCTATAGTCTCTCGATAATCCGTTGAGTCTTACATCAAAAAACTTTTTGACAAATAAATTGTAACTTTATCTTCTTAATTTAACCCGATATTTCTCTTATAAGTTTCTTAATTATATCCGGTTCTCCTGCGCCGTTTTATCGTAAAAATTGTGACCGGTTGGGTATAATTACCCAACCGGCTCGTTTGACATGCAAGCGTTCTATACGGTTTTGAATTCAACAATCACCTTAAACTGATTACCTGCAATCTTCACTTTAAACTCTCCGCCGCACTCTTTAACAAATGTGTCGGCAATCGACAAGCCCAGACCGATGCCATCTTCCTGCTGGAGCCCGTTCCCTCTCGTATATCTTGCCAAAACGTCTTCCTCTGTAAAGTTCATTTCGTAGGAGGCGGTATTTTGAATCTCGACGATCGCCTTCTTGCCGGCCATTCTTAGTGTGATAAAAACAGGAGCCCCCGGCAGGGCATATTTGACCGCGTTGTCAATGATATTCTGGAAAACACGGTAGAGCTTCTTCCCATCCGCGTTGACACATACACCGGCTGCCGGCAGATTTTGCCGAATATCCAGGCCGCTGTTGGTGATTATATCGTCCATGTCCGCCAGGGTTTGCAGCAGCAGTGTTTTTAAATCAAGGTTTTCAATAGTTAATTCACTGTTTCCGCTTGTGCTTTTTGAAAGCTCAAACAAATCGGACACTATGTTTTTCAGCCGTTCCGATTTGTTTTTGAGAATGGATATGTAATATTTCCCGTCTTTTGACAGTGTTTTTTCTTGTTCCAATAAACTGATATAACTGATAATGGATGTGAGCGGTGTTTTAATGTCATGCGACACATTGGCAATCAATTCCGCTTTGAGTTTTTTCAGAAGCTGGGCATTTTCATGGGCGGCTGATAAACCGGTGCTGATCATGGTGGTGGTGATAAAAGTAAACACAGCATACAGAACCGCGAGCAGGAGTGTTGTGTTTTCTTTCCTGTTCGCATCGTACGACCCGTAACCGGAACCGACATACCATGTGAAAAAAATCGCGGCCAAAATAATAAACCCGCCGACCAGATAAGTAGCGAGCAGCGCTGTTATGGTTTTCCGGTTGAACACCTTTGATTTTTCATTTTTACGCACAACACTGCCCGAAAGACGGGCATTCATCGTAACAGCAAATAGTGAAAATACCATGCCGATTGCAGCCCAAACGAGTGATTTTCTGCCGACCTGTTCGTCGATGATGTTGAAACCCGATATGACGATAAACAATGTTGCCTCTTCATCTTTATCTTCATACCTTACGGATATTTTTTCTTTATGACGATAGGTATATCTCCGGTCATAAATCATGCTCATTTCCTTGAATGACTTCGGCCTTTGAGCATCTAATATGTCATATATTTCCGTATGTTTTCTATCATAGTCCAGTTTATTCGTTATTAATAAATCGCCATATGAAATATTTTTCCCGGGTTCGACTTTTGCAGCGTAATAATTGAAATAATAATCCCAGCTGTTGGAAACCATCCTTTCGTCTTTTTCCCCGGGATTCGCAATCAAGAAAAACCGGTATCCGTTCGTTACAAATTTATTTACGAACAAATCATTTGATTCTCCGGACAGCGGTTTAATGTGCTGATGGATGTTGTATGCTCTCTCAATGTACTCCGCAAATTTTTCGGCAAAAATCGGGTTGCCATTTTTCCACTCAAGCTTATAACTTGCCCAGTCCTGTAAAAAATAGCCATAGGTCTTCCCATTATCTTGAGCCGTCAGCAATTCTTCATATTCACGTTTATCAAATATGTGAAAAATATCCTTGAAATTCATGCACGCTATCGCGATACATATTACGCCGGTCATGAGTACGGCAAAAGCCAAACAGCGTTTCATGATATAGTGCAAACTTTCCCTTTGCTTTTCGTTAAGCTTTTTATACCAAGATAAAGATAAAAACCTCACCGTCAATTCGGACAGCTTTTTAGCCTTTAGTTTTATATTCAGTTTCACAAGCCATGCGTACAGTGCCCGGAGAAACAAGCGCAGCTCACGCTTCAATTTTATAACCAATGCCCCATACCACCTTTAAGTATTCAGGTTCCCTGGGATTGATTTCGATCTTCTCCCTGATGTGCCGGATGTGTACCATGACAGTATTTTCAATGTTATATGCGTCCTCGTTCCAAACCCTGTTATAGATTGTTTCCGCGGAAAATACGCGGCCTTTGTTTTCCATCAGCAATTCCAAAATACTGTATTCGGTGGCGGTAAGTTTAACATCCTTGCCGTCCACGGATATATTTTTCGCCCTTTTGTCAAGTTTCAATCCGCCGATGATGATAACATCATCGTTGCCCAGTGATTCGCTTTTCCCCAGCACCAAAGACCTCCTCAGCAGAGACTTGACGCGTGCCAGCAATTCAAGCGGATTATAGGGTTTTGTGACATAGTCATCCGCGCCGATGCCGAGGCCTAAAATTTTATCGCTGTCTTCCGACTTGGCGGAAAGGGCAATAATCGGGATGCTTTTACTTTCCCGGATTTTAACAATCGCCGAAAATCCGTCAAGTTTCGGCATCATAATATCAATAATCAGCAAGTCAACTTTATTGGTCATCATTGCGTCAAGCGCTTCCATGCCGTCATACGCCGTTAATACGATGAAACCGTCATTTTCCAACAACTTGGCAATGGCATACACAATCTCCCGGTCATCGTCGGCAACCAGAATTTTCGTCGCGCCCATTTATTTTCCCCCTCACGCATATATCATGTTCGAAAGGTTTGACCTGTTTCCTTCGCGTTCATGGTATCACACCGGGTTTATGAAGTCAAATTCGGCCCGTCAGGCGAAATCTTTTACAGCGTCTTTTTGCTTTTGAAGTTCCGCTTTTAGCTGTTGTACCGTTTCGGCATATTCCGGTTCATTATAAACGCTTTTCATTTCCATGGGGTCTTTTTCCAAATCAAACAGTTCCCATTCCGGTTTTTCCGGACTGCCGGGCAGCGAAAATCCACTTGGCATAAACGGTCCCGGCGTATCCAGTTTATCGGCATAATAGTATATGAGTTTATATCTTTGTGTTCGCAGCCCATAGTGAGCATATACATTGTGCGGAATATCCTTGTGCATCCAGTAGCGGTAATACATGGAGGTGCGCCAGTTATCCGGCGTTGTTCCGTTAAACAGCGGGCGGAGACTCTGCCCCTGCATATCCGCGGGGATGT